>JAUIKE010000003.1 GCA_030430845.1 Bacteroidia bacterium
GCGACAGTCGCAGTGCCCTTTGCGAGCACAACTTGTCCCGCTGTAACGTAGTGTAAGCGGGACACCTCTCCTACTACTCTAGACTAAAGGATAATGGTGACTATAAATGTCGCAGTGCCCTTTGCGAGCACAACTTGTCCCGCTGTAACGCAGTGTAAGCGGGACACCTCTCCTACGTGCAACCACTACCAGCGCGTAACAGATCAGTTGAGTCGCAGTGCCCTTTGCGAGCACAACTTGTCCCGCTGTAACGCAGTGCAAGCGGGACACCTCTCCTACATCAAATAAACTCGTTGAAGATTAATGTCGACCTTGTCGCAGTGCCCTTTGCGAGCACAACTTGTCCCGCTGTAACGTAGTGTAAGCGGGACACCTCTCCTACTTTTAAGAACTTTTTTAAATTAATCAGAAATGAAAGTCGCAGTGCCCTTTGCGAGCACAACTTGTCCCGCTGTAACGCAGTGCAAGCGGGACACCTCTCCTACGCATTTTTGCAATGTTTAGTTTCGCAGGCGTTCACGTCGCAGTGCCCTTTGCGAGCACAACTTGTCCCGCTGTAACGCAGTGTAAGCGGGACACCTCTCCTACCGGTAGAATTGAGCAACATCGGAAACCATTACGCGAATAGTCGCAGTGCCCTTTGCGAGCACAACTTGTCCCGCTGTAACGCAGTGCAAGCGGGACACCTCTCCTACCAAAAACCTGCTGCCATTATTCCGAAGGAAACAAGTCGCAGTGCCCTTTGCGAGCACAACTTGTCCCGCTGTAACGTAGTGTAAGCGGGACACCTCTCCTACATTTTTGCCATGAGAATATTATTCACAGTGCTATATGTCGCAGTGCCCTTTGCGAGCACAACTTGTCCCGCTGTAACGCAGTGCAAGCGGGACACCTCTCCTACGATTTGCAACTGGCGGGCGAAGCGCTGAGGAAACAGTCGCAGTGCCCTTTGCGAGCACACACCTCTCCTACAATTCTATTATGGAACAAGTATTAGGTCAAATGTCGCAGTGCCCTTTGCGAGCACACACCTCTCCTACGGGAATAATATTGTGATTAATGCTAGCTCTCATATTGTCGCAGTGCCCTTTGCGAGCACACACCTCTCCTACGCTATCACCGTCACCGTCGAGAAGTGGTCCCAAAAAGTCGCAGTGCCCTTTGCGAGCACACACCTCTCCTACCCTTGTTTTTTATAATGATCTAATAATGAGGTATTTGCGAAAAACTTTAACACTTTAACTTTTACTAAAAGGCGCTTTCGGTGCCAAATTTTATTTGGTTCATAGTTCATGGTGTATGAATGTTGAACCAGCTTAGTAATTACAAGATAGTTCTTTTTTTACAATATTACATCTATGGAGCTTTTAAGCAAGCTGATTGGCGTTTAATTTTTAACCGCCGAATTTAAGCAAGCTAAAGCTCGCTTTCCTGGCAAGCTGAAGCTTGCTGTCCGATTAGGCGCTTATTTTTTTAACCCCAATAAGCTTGCTGTCCGATTCGCAGCTTCGCTATGAGCCTTTCGTGACCAAGCTACAGCTTCGCCTTCCTGGCCCAGCCTTGAAAGACGGCTTTTTGCCGCTTGCTCTTATGCTCTATTTGCCGTATAGCATATGGAATCTGCGTGGGCTGCTCCAACACCATTGGAACGGTACTCCGCTCTCCGTCCTTTTCCACTTCCAGGCGAATGATCTGGCCGGGCTTGGCTTGAGCCAGGGCTTCTTCCAATAAATCAGCTGTGGCAGCTTGGTCATTGATTTTGAGAAGAATCTGCCCGCGGCGGATGCCTTCATACCAGGCCGGTGAATTCCAGGCGACCTTCCCGATGACTAATTGCCCGTCCCTTTCCCGGGCTTCCAGGCCGAGGGAGGCACCGGGTAGTTGTCGAGGCTCCAGGTCGATGGTCAGGCCGGCGTAGCCGAGGTATTTGGCATAATCAATTGGCTGTACAGAGTAGACATAACTGAAAAATTCATCTAGCGCCACACCGGCTGTTTTTTCACAAATAGATCGAAACTCCGCTTCGGTGTAGCCGCGGCCTTGTTTTTTATAAATGTCGTAATACAAACTGCGCATCACATCATCCAGCGATTTTTTGCCATTAGTCTCATGGCGGATCTTAAAATCAAGCAACAGGCCCAGGATCGGCCCTTTTTCGTAATAGGATACCGTTTTATTCAACTCATCGCCCCGCCGACCGAAGGGGCCGTCCGACCAGGTGTCGAAACTGGCTTGTGTGACAGATTGAAACAGTCGGCCCGGCGCACTTTCCACCGAACGGATGGTCCGCTCGAAGGTTTGGAGGAGGTCATCCTCACTGACCAGCCCGGCCCGGCGTAGGAGCAGTTCATCGTAATAGGCCGTGATGCCTTCGGCTACCCAGAGCATACTGGTGCGGCTGCCATGATCGTAATCGAAAGGGCCCAATTCGATCGGGCGGATGCGTTTAGCATTATAATGGTGAAAATATTCGTGTCCGAGAAAACTGAGGATTCCTTTTCGCCCATTAAAGGTGTTCATGCGTTCATTCCCAGAAAAAGAAACTGCGGTTGAATTAAGATGCTCAATACCGCCTGCCCCTGGGCCTATTCCAATGAAGGTATATTCCTCAAAAGGGATGTCGCCGATAATATCTACCGAAGCCTCCACCACTTTTTTCAGGTCAGCTATAAAAGCCTCGTGATCAAAATCGCCTAATTGATAGCCGATAAACCGGTGTGGGACACCTTGCACCTCAAAAGTCGGCAGTTCTTCCAGGGGCCCTACCAGGATCGGACTGTCGTACAAAATATCAAAATCAGCGGCTCGGTAGGTAAAAGGCTCCCCTTCTACTGCTTCCAAACCGGTGGCTACCCGGTTCCAGTTTTGGTAGGGAATGATCTTGATGGTAGCCGGCAACTCAATTTTCCCGTCAATGTGCATAAAAGCACCGCCCGGAGCGATGTATCCTCGGTTTTCATCCAGATAATTGGTGGCTACAAACCTGCGGTTGGCTTGCACATCGTAGGAGATCTGGAGCGAAGTGCTGTTATCATTATACACCCGCCAGGTCACCCGGTTGGCTTTTTCCCATTTTAGCGGAGTACCATCGGCCGTTTTGACCTGGAAGTTTTGAATTTTTTCGGGGTATTGTAAAACCTGGTAGTAGCCCGGCATCCAGGTCGGGATCTTGAAATCGGTGTGGCCTGTTTCCAGGTTTTCGCAACTGAAGGTTATGTGATACAGTTGTGCCCCCGGCTCCGGCATGGAGAGGGTGAAGCTTAGCTCCGGGGGCTGACTGCTGAGCGGCAGAGCAGATGTGAGCAAGAGGCTTGCTGCCAGGAGGAGAGTGAGGAGGGTGCTTGGATAATGTTTTGTCATATGAATTTGTTTTGTCTGTGGGCTGACGCCCACTTACCGATATGGCGTCCCTCCGGGACTTTTTCCCGGCGGGGTTTGAGAATAAAATGCTATACGTCTATGGGGGGCTGTCTCAAAAGACCTACGGCCTTTTTCGACAGCCAATAATATTTTTTTAGGAGGTGCTTTTTAGAGAAAAACAAAGTTTTTCTCTAAAAAGCACCTCCTAAAAAAACTTTATGGGGCGGCGAATAACGACGAAGGAGTTATGAGACAGCCCCTTCCTTTTCCCCGACCACCGAAGCTTTAGCAAAGGCGGTCTCATTCGCCCTTCGACCTTCTACTTCTCCTCCTCCACCTGCACACTCGGCGCCTTCCATTTGGTAAAGCCGACCGGCAAACTCTGAGCTTTTCGAATGGCCTGGCTGCTGCGGCGCTTATCGTAGATCATCGCGAAGGTCATGATCAGACTGGTCAGGATGATGATGAACAGCAGGATACCTGGTTCGAAACCCTCCACGATCGCATTCTCGGGAATGGCATAGAACAACAGGATGGTGATCAGGCCGCGAGGAGCGATGAACAACTGCGGGATGATGTCCGATCCGATGAACAAGCGGAGAACGATGAAACGGATCACATAAATTGACAGAATGATCAGACCACTGACCAAAGCTACATTGACATTGACCAGTGTAGCCAGGGAAATGGTCAAGCCGAATACTACAAAGAAGAAGGTACGCACCACAAAGGCCGTCTCCATCGTAATGACGTGCAGGCCTTCGTAGATCTGTTTGGCTCGTTCCAGGTGTAACCACTTGCCAATACGTCCCTGGAAAAACAAAGGCATATTGGCGATCAATAAACCGAAGATCAGGATGATGATCAGAGAAGACAAATGCATGAGCTTACCTAAAGAATAGAGCAGCAGCAATACGGAAATTAATAAAAAGAGCTTCGTTTGGCTTCGTATATTTTGAAAGATCAAAATGATCAAGTAGCTGGCTACCAGGGAAATAACGATGGTTAATAAAAGATTTCCTGCAAAGCCGGCAAAGCCGCTGGAGTGCTCTCCTCCATCCAACTGACCGGTGAGAAAGTAAAACAACATGATCCCCATAATGTCGGAAAAGGTACTTTCATAAATATGGAACTCCTTTTTAACTTCGGCCAAAGTACTTACACTTGGAATGATGATAGCACTGGATAAAATGGATAGCGGAGTGGCATATAACCACGCGGCGCTCATACTCATGCCCGGCACAAACTCATGCAGGATGAGAGCGGCAACATAGGTTGAGCCCATTAAACCGATCAGCGCAATAGTGAAAGCCTTAGCAATAGGCAATAGTTTCTCTCGCTTCAACTCCAGTTCTAAAGCTGCTTCCAGAACGATCATGATCAGTCCCACGATTCCCAAAACTTCTAATACGGGGAAAAAGTCTACAGCGCCAACCCCCAGGGCGTCCAGTACCAATTTTAGAACTACCCCCAGCAGAATGAGCATCAGCACCGACGGGATGTTGGTCCGCTTGGCGATACCGCTGAATATGAAGCTCAAAATAATGATGACAGAAGCCTCAATGATTAGATTATACGAAGTTAATATTTCCATAAACAGTATTAATTGTTGAACTGGGGTTGTGTAAAAAGTCCTTCGGCCTTTTCACACAACCAATAATATTCTTTTGGGAGGTCGTTTTAAGAAAAAAACAAAGTTTTTTTCTTAAAACGACCTCCCAAATAAAATTTAATGGGGTGGGTAAAAACGAGGAACGAGTTTTTACACAACCCCAGTTCAAATAATATTATATCAAATTAGTTACTTTCCCCTGATAGCCCCAGTCTTCGATCAGGGCCAGCAAAGCCGACAAATGTTGTTCTTCTTTTAATAATACCCGGGCGTGGATCGTCTGATCTCTGACGGTCAGCTCCGGCTTAAACTGAATATCCAGATAGGGCGTAGCTGCCAGTAAATTCATCAACCCTTCCTGAAGCACAGCCGGTTTCGCTTTTTCGTCCTTAGGTAGCAGTTCTAATTGGTAAAACCCTCCGATTTCCTGGCCGGAAATAAGGGTATATCCTTTTTCCTGTAAATGTTGATAGGGAATAAAATGCAGGCCTTCATCTGTTTGGATCTCTATGCCCTGCCGGCCTACCACTGAGATGATCCCCTGCTGGTTATCCACCTTGATCTTTTTACCGGCTGACAGGCTCTTATTAATCCGAATGACACGGCCACTGACATAATTTCGAAGTTGTTTGTATCCGAGAAGGATCAGCAAAATAAGTAAAGAACCGTGAAGAACAGGATTTATAAAAACAAGTATTCCAATTAATATAATACCGGCCAAAGGCTCGTAAAAAAGCAACAACTGATGAATTCCATCCTCGATGGCAAATCGCATATTTCTCAAAAAACCGGCCCGACTGACGATCCGTTGCAGGAACTGCAAAAGAAAGTACACGAGCAGCAGGAACACGGCTGCCAGCCCGAGCTCTATCCAGTTGAATTGTTTGGCAAAAAGGACTTCCATATCAGCTTCTAGTTTCAGGTTTTGGAAATCAGATATTTTCTTCTGTATAAAATTTTGGCTATGTCATTTACAGCCAATGGGTTGATCTCGAGCCAGCCGTTGAGTTGACGCTCCAGCAAACCAATATTTAGCAACCTTTGCAGGGTATTGTTGTAAGACTTGGAAAAAGCCGGTCCGAATAGCTTACTGAGCCTGTATTCATTGGTTTGTTTTTCTAAGAGAATCGTCGACAAAATCAGCAAAGAATCAGTCTCAAAAGCATCCGGCAAAGGGTAATTCGAATTGAAATGGAATCGAACCTGCTCTCCTTCTGCCTTCTGGATAGAGGCGGCCCAGAGGTGCAGAGCATCTCCGATATTCCCGTCCGCCACACTCAATACCTTGCTCACCATTTTTCGGAACCGATTCGGGCTGGCCTCATTCCCCTTGGCATCCAACAGTGGTTTGTGCGTAGCGCCGTGCCGGATCAGCAAGGCTTCAACAATGTCGTTGGGTGGCATTCTGTCCAGGTTAAGATCAGTTTGAAAAACTTTTTCTGCCTGATGGAAATTGTTGATCCGGTCTCTGGCCCAATTGGTCATGGATACGAGGAAAAACATGCGGTTGCTGTAATCGTCAATAAATTTGAGCAGGGCCTTCACGTTTTTCCCAAAAGGAACGTCAATGTCCGACCACAATTCCAGATCATCGATCCAAACAAAGGGGCGACTATTCAAGCTGTATTTTCTGACGGCACGCAAGGCTTCCTCGATGTCATAACCAATCTGGAAACGACGCCCCGGCAGGACTAATTCCTGCGCCGGACGAATTTCAATTGTTTTATCGGGGAAAAAACGGTTAGAAACCAATTCTCCGAAAAAAGTACGCCCCGACAAGCGGCGGCCCGTCAGGGTGACTGCTCCGCGAAATCCTTGATTCCAGTTCTGGATCAAATTCTCAATGTGATTTAATTGCATATTACGGCCTACCCAGAAGGACTCTCCTACATAGCCTTTTGTGAGAAAAATGCTGGTGTAGTGGCTGTTATCGGGATGGACTTGCCGGCTTTGAATATATCGTACCGTTTTTTCAGACAAGCTTAAGGTGTCTTCAATCTCTACTCTTTTGCGAAACTGTTGAAATCGATCCAGCTGGCTCGACAGCCACTGGCGAGTGCGGCCAAGCACCTCGTCCTGGTCGAACATGAAGTTATTTAAGTATTGGACCGGGATAGGCAAAAAGGTTCTGGTAGGGTGAAAAAGTATAGAAAATCGATATTCCTCCTGAAGCCGGCTTTTGATCAGCTCGTCCAATTGATGTACCTCCTCCAGCACCTTTTCCGTTTTCTCAGCAAAATTAAGTAATGGAGGCGCCAGGTCTAGTTGCTCGGGATCCGGAGCGCGCCCCTCTTTGATTTCATTGGAAATTAACAAGGCCCGATTTCGAATATTAAGCAGGGCATTTTTTTCTTCTTCCTGAAGGCGGGCGGCCTCCTCCCAGATCTCATAAAGGGAAGGAAGGATTTCGGATTCCAGGTAGGCCAGTATGGTTTTCTTAAAATCAATTTCTTTGTATTGAATGTAACCCAATTCTATAGACACGGGAACTCTTTGTTTACCTGCAAGGCGCAGTGTCTCTTCTTCCAGTTGATTATTAAAATCCTGGCTACGATCCAACTTCTCCAGGCCATTCTCCAGATCTTCCAGAAAAGGAACGATCCGGCCCGGACGCGGCTCGGCTGTCTCCGTGGTGTGTTCTTTAATATAGTTGACCGCTTTTTTAATACGTTCTAAGATACCTTCCAGGTCTTTTTCGTAATGAGCAATACTTTGATGGATCTTCTTTTCAATACTCTGAAAATGATCCAGCGTTTTTTCCAGATCCAGGAACAAAGTGCGCAGTTCGAGGCTTTGCCGACCGATCTCCGACAACTGTTCTTTATATACCGGCCAGGGGTTTTTCTGCAAGCGCCAGGAAGCAAGTTGTCTTTCTTGCTGCGACCGCCCCACCCGGGAGTACCTCACTTCCACGCCCATGTCATATAATTCATCTGTCGCCTTTGATAATGCCTGTTTAGATTGGGGGAAAAAATTGCTGAGCTGTTCCTCATTGATGGCACCGCTGTGAAACAGGAGTCTGGCACGGGAATGTTCGAAGCACACATCTCTCCACAGCAGGACAAATAGCTTGGCCTGCTCACTCCATCGATAATTGGTCCAATAATGTCCTGCAGCCTCCAATCCTGGCTCTGCGGCCTTCTCTTGGAGACACTGAAAGCTCTCGTCTCCAATCTCAATAATCCGATTGGCCAGGGCTTCCGTTTTTTGTGCTAGGATTCGATGAAAATCAGGCTTTTCAGCATGTTCCCAGACCTCCTCAATGCTTTCGGTAATAAATTGTTTGAGATCCGATAGTTGTTCTTTTTCCAGGATGTTCGACTTCATTCAAGATGGCTTTGCATGATAGCTGGCTGGTTTCTATTTTGGATGAAAATAAACATTTAGGCGAATAAAACAAAAGCATTCTTTTTTCAAACGGTTTATTATTTTAAAGGTAAAAACATGGATTCATTTCTTCAACAAGCACTCGAGGAAGCTCGAAAAGGTTATACGGAAGGAGGTATTCCCATTGGTTCCGTGATTGTTCATCAGGGAAAAGTCATCGGAAAGGGGCACAATCAGCGCATCCAGCAAGGCAACCCTATTCTTCACGGGGAGATGGATGCCTTACAGAACGCAGGTCGGTATCCAGCCTCTGTATACCGTCAAAGTATTTTATACACGACCTTATCTCCTTGTTCTATGTGTTCAGGAGCCATTTTGTTGTATGGAATACCAAAAGTCATTATTGGTGAAAACCGAAGCTTTATGGGTGAGGAGGCTTTGCTCAGATCCAGAGGCGTAGAAGTCGTGCTTGTAAATGATGAAGCCTGTTATGAGTTGATGCAGCGATTTATCAAGGAGCATCCTGAGATTTGGAATGAAGATATTGGAGAATAATAAGTCCTTTGCTAATATTCGTGCTTTTCGGTTTTGACAGCAAAAATTATTCATTGGTCTACTTCCTGCTTCCTCGATAGCTTTCAATAGCTTTTTTGACCGTGTTTCAAGATAAAAACAACTATTTTGAGGCAAATGAAACCATCATTATCATGAAAAAACATACCACTAGCATTCTTTTTTCTTTACTTTTTGCCTTAACAAGCCTGCTCTTTTTTCCCGGATGCACCCCATCCGAGCAAGGGAGCGAGACCAACTTAAAATTTGAGATTTCTTTTCCTGAAGCGGCCCATGCAGAGGCCATTACCGGGCGGGTATACGTGATCATTTCTAATGACGATTCGCGTGAACCGCGCCTGCAAATCAGCACGATGGGACAGCCTTTTTGGGGAGAGGACATTGAGGCCCTTGCCCCCGGGGCAGCGGCTACTATTGACGGCAGCACCTTCGGCTATCCACTCGAAAGCCTGGCGGATCTTCCTCCGGGTGAATACAATGTGCAGGGCTTTGTCAATATCTACACCAAGTTCGAACGCTCGGACGGGCATACGCTCTGGATGCACAACGACCAGTGGGAAGGCCAGCACTTCAACCGTTCGCCGGGCAACCTTTACAGCGACGTCCAGAAAATCACCATCGATCCGGAAAAAGGCGGTACGATTCGCCTCGATTGTAAAAATATCATCCCTCCGATCGAAATGCCCGAAGATACCAAGTGGGTCAAGCGCGTCAAGTTTAAGAGCGAAATGCTGAGTGAGTTCTGGGGGCAGGATATCTTCCTGGGCGCTACCATTTTACTTCCCAAAGATTACGAGGAACATCCTGATTCTTATTACCCTGTTAACTACATCCAGGGGCATTTCTCCCTGGGCAATCCCAATCGTTTCAGCACGGAAGATCCGGGAGAAGGAAATCCCCGAGCCCGGGCCGGCTACGAATTTTACCAATTTTGGGACTCAGATGAAGCCCCTCGCTTTATTGCAGTGACCTTCCAGCACCCCTGCCCTTATTACGATGATTCATATGCAGTAAACTCTCCTAATGTCGGACCATATGGAGATGCGATTATGCAGGAATTGATCCCGTATGTGGAAGAGCAATTTCGCATTATCCGCGAGCCCTACGCACGTATGCTCTCGGGCGGATCGACCGGTGGATGGGAATCACTGGCCCTACAGATCTTCAATCCGGATTTCTTTGGAGGTACGTTTTCACTGTGCCCCGACCCGGTTGATTTCAACTACTTCCAGGCCGTAAATATTTATGAGGATGAAAATGCTTATTATAAAAACAGAGGCTGGCTGAAAGTCCCTACTCCTTCCGACCGCTATACCGACGGTATGATCCGCCTGACGTATGAACAACGCAATCATTACGAGCTAGTGCGGGGCACCAAAGGCCGATCCGGAGAGCAGGTCGACATTTTTGAGGCTGTTTTTGGTCCGATCGGAGAGGATGGATATGTTAAGGAACTTTTTGATCAAAAGACCGGTGAAATCGATAAGGAGGTTGCTGCCTATTGGAAAGAAAATTATGACCTGCACCAATATTTACGGAAAAACTGGGCTACCCTCGGCCCCAAGCTAAAAGGTAAACTCCATATTTACACTGGTGACATGGATACTTATTACTTAAATCCAGCCGTGGAACTACTAGAGGAATACCTGGAAAAAACGGATCCTTTCTACGAAGGAGTAGTAGAATACGGAGATGGAGAGCCTCACTGTTGGGGCCCCGACCGTAAAGACCTTCAGTTTTTGATGGCTGAACAGGTTAAGAAAAATGCGCCCATGCCGGCGAATACCAGAATGTGGAATTATTGATATTGAATAAAAAAAAGCCGAGGGCCTGGGCCCTCGGCTTTTTTTTATTCGTCTCTAAGGCTATTCACCGGATTCCCTATCGCGGCCCGCCAGGTCTGGCTACCTACCGTGATCATCGCCACGACTATGGCGCCCAGGCCGGCCACTGGAAAGATCCACCAATTGATCGGCACCCGATAAGCAAAATCATCCAGCCAGATATCCATTAGGAACCAGGCCAGTGGAGAAAAAACGATCAGGGCGATCAGGATCATCCAAATGAAATGACGTGACAACAATCCGACTATAACCGTAGTGGAAGCGCCCAGAATTTTACGTATCCCGATTTCTTTCCGACGACGTTCGGTCATATACGTAGCCAAAGCATAAGTTCCTATACTCGCTATGAAAATGGCTAATATGGTAGCGATCAGGACAAAGGAACTCCACTTTTGCTCAGCGGTGTACATCGCCCCATATCCTTCATCTACAAATTGGTAGTCGATCGGGAAGCCGGTATTAAACTGGTCCCAGGTTTTTTCAACAGCGGCAATGGTGCCTGCCATATCTTCTGTACCTACTCTTAAGGCTACTTTCCAGTAAGACTCGGGATAGATGTGCAGAACAGCAGTTTGTACTTCCTCGTGCAAGCTGGCATAGTGGAAATCCCGAACGACTCCGATGATTCTACCTCGCTTGATGCTGTCGGGATAATGCCACATGTCCCATTCCAAGGATTTTCCAATCACATCCTCCGGGTTATCACCCAATCCTAACTGACGGATCGCTGTTTCATTCACGATAAAAGCTTCGGAGGCGTCGGTAGGTATTTCTTCTGAAAAATTTCGGCCGGCTATGATTTCCATACCCATGGTAGGCACGTAGTTATGATCAACACAGAACAGTCTGGCAGATTGTTTCCTGCGGTCTTCACCCGGCACTATGATATTATCGCCTGCTATGATATCCCCAGGAATACCAAAAGAAACGCTAACCGATTGGACCTTCGGTATTTTTGAAAACTCTTCCCTTACACTTTCCTGTTGACTGAACATTGGACCACGCATCGGGAAATACAGCAATTGCTCCTTTTCAAAGCCCAAATCCTTTTTCCCCAGCAAATGGATTTGCTGAGTTATGACCATCACACAGATGATCAGCAAAATAGTCAGGCCGAATTGAAGGACCACCAGGCCTTTGCGAAACCATTGCGTGCCGTTACCCGGATTAAAACTACGGGCTTTTAAGGCCTGGATCGGCTTAAAGCCAGAAATAATAAAGGCCGGATACGCGCCTGCCAATAATCCTGTTATTAAAATTGCCCCCAATAAAAGGGCCACTGCCAAAGGATGTATAAACCAGGTTGGTGACATGGCTTTCTCAGCAAAAGTATTGACATACGGAATGGTCAAAGAACTCAAAACTACAGCCAGTATAGTGGCAATAGCAGCCACGATGGTGGCCTCTCCAATGAATTGGAATGCTAATTGACTCCTCAATGCACCCGTTGTTTTGCGTACGCCCACTTCCTTAGCTCGCTGTAAGGCTTTAGCCGTGGTAAGATTGATAAAATTAATACAGGCTATCAGTAATAGGAATAAGCCGATACCTATCAAGCCCTTGATATAAAGATGATTAGATCGGCGAGCGATATCATTTCTGAAACCGGCTGAATACAGATGGATATCTGTTACCTTTTGTAAATAGGGGTAGTAATGGAAACCCGAGGGTTTAGTTTTTGGATGTATCTCTTTTTCGGCATACTCATACATTTTGGCTTCCAATGCTTCCTCATTCGCATTCGGTTTTAATTTAATATAGTTGTAAAAATCCTGCCAGACCCAACTCTGGATTCGTTCTTTTGGTACATCCCGGATCAATTCTTCAAATGAAAAGAGAAAATCAAAATCCAGGTGGAAGTAAGGGGATGGATTTTCCACAACAGCAGTTACTTTTACGGGATCGCCGTTTAAGGTCAAAATTTGCCCCACCGGGTTCTCCGCCCCAAAATACTTTTCAGCTAGTGACGCAGTCAATACAATAGAATTGGGCTCATTTAAAGCATGAGCGGCCTCCCCGTATTTGAACGGCAGGTGGAAAAAATCAAAAAAGGCAGATTCGACGATCAGTCCTTTTTCCTCAAAATACTCCTCATCCTCATTTTTAAATAAATACTTCTGTCGAATATTGTAGACCCGCAGAGACTCCTCAACTTCAGGAAATGTCTCTTTCAGGGCCGGTCCCATCCTCGGAGAGGTACTGGCCATCATTCCACCCATTGAACTACCAAATGACTGGGTGTAAACCCGATATAGTCGATCCTTTTCAGGATGATGCTGATCAAACTTCCACTCATCCAATACAAATAGGGAAATCAGGAAACAGCCTGCCAGGCCAATTGCTAGCCCCAAGATATTAATCAGACTGCTTTGACGGTTTTTTAGCAGATTACGAATCGCTACTTTGAAATAGTTTTTTAACATGTCAGGTGATATTATTGAAAAAATAGGGTTAGACAATTTTTTAATTACCGAGGGTCTGAACAACAGCAGTACTTCTTTGCGGTATCTCCTGCGAGCATAGGAAGAGCCCTTGCTTTCCAGGTCTCGCCGGAAGTGCTCCTCTAAATCTCCTTCCAGTTCTTCCAACAATAAAGGGTGGCAGAACCAGCGGAGCAATCTTTGATATAGTTTGGGTGGTGGTGTGTGGTTCATTGTTTAGTCTTTCTTGGGTTCCGAAATTCCATGGTTCCGGGGTTCCCAGGAACTTTGGAACCATGGAACCTTGGGACTTTGAAACCCTATATTCAAAAAGCTACAATACCTTCGACCTTCGTCCTTCAACCTTCGTCCTTCAACCTTCGTCCTTCGTCCTTCGACCTTCAAAAAGCCCACTTACTTCTATCCCAGGAAACTTTCGGAATAGCCTGGTACAGATCATCACGATGTTTCTTGGCTTCCTGGAGAGCCTCTTTGCCTCGATTCGTAACGGTGTAAAAACGTTTGCGCCGGCCGCCTCTAACCGCACTCCCCTCTCCCATCTGGGAAGTCACAAAACCCTTGTCCTCAAGGCGGCTTAGGGCGGTGTGTAAAGAACCTCTGCTAATATTTCGATCAAGCCGGTCATTGATTTCTTCCTGAATACTGACCCCATAAGCATTATCATCCAGCAATAATATGGTCAGCAGCACGATTTCCTGGAATTCTCCTAGGTATGTTCCTTTCATTCTTATTATGTTTTAAAATGAAGACCATATAAAGATAGTATTTTGTTTTAAAATGAAGAACAAATGCCGACAGTAAACATCAGGAGAACGGATTACTTTGAAATAGGTTACAAACTTTTTTTTTGAGGAGTAATCCAACAAGGTATTTTCAGAATTAATTCAGTATTTATTCTAAAAAAATTCAGAATAAAATCAAGATTAAATCAAAATTCATTCAGAAATTATTCACAATTCAAGCAAAAAAGCTGCTCCGGTCTATATTTTTATTATTTTATTACCAATTCTTTATTTTTTTATTATTTTTCAGGCCTAAATCGACAAAATTTCCCACGGACTAAGCGAAAAATAAAAGATTTGAGCACCCCCAAAAGATTTACCACTTAAAAAAAGTGGTCTTACGCTATCATCAACAAATAATTTTCAACACTCTATTCAATCACTTAAACTTAGTTTATGAAGCATGCGAAACATTTCATGCTCTCAGCACTGTTTAGTATTCTTACCATAGCAGTGCTGCATGCCCAGTTCACTGTACAGGGAACAGTAACGGATGCAACGGGAGATCCTTTAATTGGTGCGACTATTTTGGTCAAGGGCACCACTACGGGTACGACAACCGACATAGATGGTAGTTTTGAACTTAGGCTGCCCGGCCAGGAAGCCACTTTGCTTGTTACTTATACCGGATACGCAGATCGGGAAGTGGCGGTATCTTCTACCAACAACAATGTTTCTATTTCACTTCAGGAAGCTGTGAGTGAATTGTCTGAAGTCATTGTAGTAGGTTATGGAGAAACCCGCAAGGAAGCGCTCACCGGCTCGGTGACTTCTCTGCGTTCGGAGCAGATTGAGCAAGTTCCTTTAGCCTCCGTAGAGCAAGCTTTACAAGGAAACATTGCCGGTTTGCAGTCAGTCATGGGCAATGGTCAACCAGGCGCCAATGTTCAGGTGCGCATTCGCGGGATCGGTTCCATTTCTGCATCGAGTGAGCCTTTGTACGTGATCGATGGCATTCCGGTAACTTCCGGCGATATTACCCGGACCAATACCACTGCCAACACCATGGCCTCGCTCAACCCCAATGATATCGAGGCAGTTACCGTACTGAAAGATGCTGCGGCTACATCTATCTATGGTTCACGGGGAGCGAACGGAGTTATTTTGATCACCACAAAAAGCGGCAGGAGCGGCAAACCAAGGATAGACCTGAAAACCCAGGTCGGGTTTAACGGATGGGCTGTTTCTGACAGCAGGCGCCTCAAACCACTAACCGCAGAGCAGTATACTGAAATGTACCTGGAAGGCTGGATGAACCGTGGCGAAACGGTCCAGCGTGCAATGGAGCGCTTTAACGGCCATTACCCCGGTGCAGTAGATTTCGGCCCGAACGGAGAAATTCAACGTATTAACATAGAATCCGATTGGATAGATGCTATTACTCGTACAGGGTTTAACCAAAGCTACGACCTAAGTGCAAGTGGAGGGACCGATGCAGTTTCATACTATGCTTCCGGTTCTTATTTCAGCCAGGAAGCTCCAATCATCTATTCTGGCTTGGATCGATACTCTTCACGTCTGAACTTAAAAGTGAAACCGAACGAAAAATTCACCATTTCTAATAACCTTTCCTTGTCCAGACTTGAGCAATATGGAATGAGTGACGGAAGTTTTTGGGCTAACCCACTTTATACCGGTTATTTCCTTGCTCCGGTTATTCCAATTTATGACGACCAGGGGCGTTTTTACGGTGATCACCAATCCTTCTTCATGGGAGGTAACAACCCCGTGGGCAGCTTAAGTGGCGATGACAACCGCCAGTTTGATCAGATCCGAATCATGGATAACCTGTCAGCCGATTATCAATTAGCAAAAGGTTTGAAATTCAGGACTGCCTGGGCTTTTGATATGATCAACGTTCAGGAGTTTTTCTATCGGAACCCACGCTACGGAGACGGTAGAAACGTAAATGGGTATGCGACCGAAACGGCCATCAATGAATTAAACTGGATCGGAACTCAAACGCTGAATTATAGCAAAACCTTCAAAACGGATCATAATGTCTCTGCTCTTGTAGGATATGAGGCCCAAAAGAACAGAAGAAAAGGGGTCATTACAACCGGCGAGCAGTATCCAAATAGTGAATTAAGGACACTTCAGAATGCGGCCAACCCAACTCAGGCTTATAGTGATTTCACTGAATATACCTTTTCTTCCATTTTCTCCCGTGTGGATTATAATTACCAGCTGAAATATTATCTAAGCGGTTCTGTTCGCCGTGACGGTTCCTCCAGATTTGGTAGAAATAACCGCTACGGCACTTTCTGGTCGGTCGGTCTGTCTTGGAGAATGGATCAGGAAGCTTTCCTTCAAGACGTGAGTTTCATTGACGACCTTAAATTGCGGACCAGCTACGGAACAAACGGTAATGCAGGCATTGGCAACTATGAACATTTACCGCTGTTTGGCTTTGGTGCCGATTACGACGGTTCTCCGGGGGGAGTACCCACAGAGATCGGAAACGTGAACCTGACATGGGAAACTTCTACCAACTTTAACATCGGTTTGGACTTTGGGCTGTTCAACTTCCTTTCCGGAACGGTAGAATATTTCTCAAGAGAGTCCGACAACTTATTGCTGGCCCGCCCGATCTCTTCTACTACCGGCTTTACATCTCTGACCCAAAACTTTGGTGCCATGCGTAACAGCGGATTGGAGTTAACCTTAAATGCGAACATTATCAGTCGCGATAACTTCAGCTGGGGAGTAGGTGGAAACATTACTTTCCTTAAAAACGAGGTAACCAGGCTGGACGAGGACATCATTGACGGTACTAAGATTCGGAAAGAAGGATACGATTTTCAGACTTTTTACCTATATGAATATGCGGGGGTAGATCCGGCAACCGGCACTCCTCTTTGGTACACCGATGAGTCAGAAAGTACCATGACCGGTAACATTAACGACGCCACTCGTTTTATTTCCGGCAGAAGTGCGACTCCTGATTTTTTTGGTGGATTGAATACAAACCTAGCCTTTAAAGGCATTACGCTCGACGCACAGTTTGTGTACTCTTTCGGTAACTATCTGTACGATACAGAAGCACGCTTCCTCCAGGGAGACGGTTCTTTGACTCCTCGCAGCCAGACACAAATTAACCTGCAACGCTGGAGAGAACCAGGTGATATTACAGATGTGCCTTACTTCAGATGGGGCGGCAACAACAACAGTAACGTGGCCAACATGACCCGTTGGTTGAAAGACGGTTCTCACATCCGCCTTAGAAATGTTACACTGGCTTACAGCCTTCCCAACACATTGGTATCCAAAGTTGGATTTCGCTCTGCACGGATCTATGCAAGAGGCGTCAACTTATGGACCTGGACAAAAGACAAAGACCTCTATATGGATCCGGAAGCCGCCATCAATGGTCTTGTTGAGTCTCCGGTACCTAACCTGAAAACAATTTCTTTCGGTCTGGATATCGGTTTTTAATTACATCAAAATTGATCAATAATGAAAAAAATCATTTTTAAAACCTTCATATATCCCGTTGCTGTAATGCTGTTGCTTATGACAGCGTCTTGTAGCGAGGAATTCCTGGAATTACAACCCTCTGGTGCGGCTGACCTGAACAGTGCGATCCAATCGCTGGATGACTACAAGGCGGCAGTCAATGGTATGTATAGTGGACTGCAATCAGCCAACTACTATGGTCGCTATTTTATACTGGTACCGGATGTAATGTCAGATGATGTGAAACAAAATGCACAGGCCAACCGGGCCCGTGATTTTGCCGATTATGTCGCGAATGTACAGGATGGTATTGCCGCCGGTATGTTTAACACCATTTACAATGTAATCAACCGCGCCAATACGGTGATCAATGCCGAAACGGAGGTACCTGCAGCTGTCCAAAACCAAAAAGATCAGTACCGCGGAGAAGCTTTTGCCGTTCGGGCATTGGCCCATTTCGACCTTGTACGCATCTTTGCACAGCACTACGGATTCACCAGTGGAAATAGTCATGCCGGGATTCCCATAGTCACGGTTTTTGATCAGGAGTCCAAACCTGCTCGCAGTACGGTCGCAGAGGTTTACACCCAAATTATCAGTGACCTGGAACAATCTGTTTCTTTGATGACTATTGACCAGGCGAATCCTGGCCGTATATCAAAGGAAACTGCACAGGCATTACTTGCCAGAGTCAACCTGTACATGGGTAACTGGGCCAGAGCCGAGCAATTCGCCACTTCGGTTATTAACAGCGGCAATTATTCCTTATTGTCCAATGATGCCTATGCTGATTCCTGGAATCAGCAGTACTCTTCAGAGTCTATTTTTTCCATCTTTTTCCGATCTGATGACGATAACGGATCGGACGCTCTGGGGCGTATGTACATTGTAGAAGGCTACGGCGATTACCTGCCCTCACAGGATGTGGTTGGCTTGATCCCTGAAGGTGATGCTCGTCTGGGTATTTTCAAGGAAGATCCAAACCTTAGTGGAGTATTGGGCACCATCCGTGTTAATAAGTACCCGAATCCAGCTGTGCAAAACAGTACCCCGGTCGTACGTCTATCAGAAATGTACCTGATCCGTGCAGAAGCCCGCGCTATGCAGGGCAATGAGGCTGGTGCTCAGGAAGATGTAACCCTCATTCGTCAGCGCGGTTTACCTACTGCCGATGCGGTCACTGCTACTGGACAGGGTCTGTTGGATGAGATCGAAAAGGAACGCCGAATTGAGCTGATGTTCGAGGGGCACCGCCTTTGGGACTTGATGCGAAAGAAGCAGGGAGTTTTCCGTACAGATTGTACCGGATTGACTTGTGAGATCTCCTATCCGAACGATCGTTTTGTAGCACCGATTCCGCAAAGAGAAGTCGACGCCAACCCGAATATGGTCCAAAATCCGGGATATGGCAGTTAGAGTAAATTTTTTAAGGCATTGGCCGCTGCGCGGCCAATGCCTTAAGCAGTTAATTCATATCAAGTGAAATAACCGCTTTATAGGTCATGCTCCCTGTGCCTTTGGGTATGGGGGGCGGCTTTAATGAAGAGTTTAAGGTATCACGCAGCCTTAAACTCTTTTTATTTTATTTTGCTGCGGTTTTTAAATAAATTAGTCCCAAACAAAAAAAATCAAATATGACGGTCGTTATCGGAGACAAAGAATATTTTCCCTGGGTAGAGCAGGTACAATTTGAAGGCCCTATTTCCAAAAACCCTTTTGCATATAAATATTACAATCCACATGAGATTGTAGCGGGTAAAAGCATGGAAGATCACTTCCGCTTTGCAGTAGCCTATTGGCACACCTTCTGCAATACCGGAGGAGATCCATTTGGTGATCCCACCAAGGTTTATCCCTGGCTGAGCGCTCTCAATCCCATTCAACGAGCGAAGGATAAAATGGATGCCGCTTTTGAGTTTATTACAAAAATGGGCATTCCCTTCTTCTGTTTTCACGATGTCGACCTGGTAGATGACGCCAAGGACCTAGGAGAATTCGAAAAAAGATTGGAAGCGATCACTGATTACGCCCAGGAAAAGATGAGCGCCTCCGGAGTGAAGGTGCTTTGGGGAACGGCCAACTTATTCACCCATCCACGGTACATGAACGGAGCGGCGACCAACCCGGATTTTGCGGTAGTAGCCCGTGCAGGTGCCCAGGTAAAAATGGCCCTGGATGCTACCATAAAGTTAAATGGAGAAAATTATGTTTTCTGGGGTGGGCGCGAAGGATATCTTTCCCTGCTCAACACGAACATGAAAAAAGAGCTGGATAATCTGGCCAGATTCCTGCACATGGCTAAAGATTATGCCCGTTCTCAAGGCTTCAAGGGGACCTTTTTCATCGAGCCCAAGCCGATGGAGCCCACTAAACATCAGTACGACTTTGATGCGGCTACCGTCAGCGGTTTCCTACGCGAATATGGACTAATGGATGATTTCAAGCTGAATTTGGAGGTGAACCATGCTACGCTGGCCCAGCACACCTTCCAGCACGAGCTGCAGGTAGCGGCCAATGCCGGTCTGCTCGGCAGCATTGATGCCAACCGCGGAGATTATCAGAATGGCTGGGACACGGACCAATTCCCGATCAACATCTATGAATTGGCCGAATCTATGCTGGTGATCCTACAAGCAGGCGGTTTCCAGGGAGGCGGTATCAACTTCGATGCCAAAACCCGCCGTAACAGTACGGATTTACAAGATATTTTCCACGCTCATATCGGCGGCATGGATGCCTTCGCACGTGCTTTGCTGACGGCTAATGCTATTTTGGAAAAATCGGATTACCGTAAAAAGATGGAGGAAAGATATGCTTCCTTTGACAGCGGTGAAGGGAAGGACTTTAGTGAAGGCAAATTGTCTTTAGAAGACCTGTCCCGTATTGCTCATAAGAAAGGCGAGCCGGAGCAGATTAGCGGCAGGCAGGAATGGTTTGAGAATTTGGTGAATCAGTATATATAATTATTCAGAGTAAATGGCCAAAAGGCCATTTACTCTAATCAATGCTCCGCCCAGATCGGAAACACCCCCGCCTCAATCTCAAAAATATAGGTCCCTAAATAATACGTCATCAGGGTCACGACCACAATCCCGATCAGGTTTAAAAAGACCCCCGCCTTCGCCATTTCAAAAATGCTGATCCGGCGACTGCCGAACACAATGGCATTGGGCGGTGTAGCTACCGGCAGCATAAAAGCCAGTGAGCCGGCCACGGTGGCGGGGAGCATAAACAGCAAGGGGTTAGTCTCGATGCTGACGGCCAGTCCGGCCAGGATGGGTAAAAAGGATTCAACGGTAGCCGTATTGGAGGTTACTTCGGTTAAAAAGGTGATCAGGAAACTGATGGAGACGATCAAAATGAGCGGATGTACGCCTTTCAGCCACATCAACTGCTCGCCGAACCAAGTCGACAGGCCCGACTCTTTAAACCCACTGGCCAAGGCAAAGCCGCCTCCGAACAGCAGAATGATCTCCCAGGGGATATCCTCGGCGGCTTTCCAATCCATCAGGAACTTTCCGGGCTCCTGCCGGGAGGGGATGATGAATAAAATGATGGCTACGAATATAGCCACCGTCCCATCATTGAACAACCGGGGCTGGCTGAACAAATTCGACCAACCGGGTATGCGTACAGATCCAATAACTATATCCGCCCTGAAAAACCACAACAGTGCCAGCGATACAAAAACAACCAGCAAGGTTTTTTCTTCAAAACTCCGTTTTCCCAAAGCCTCATATGCCTCCTGAATTTCCCCTTTACTGAGCCCTATCCACGCTTTTTTCCTTCTGACAAAGACCAGATACAGGTAGCCGAATACAATCCCAAACAATAATAGGCTGATTGGAAATGCATAAAAGAACCAGGTAGCAAAGGAAATTTCCGGAGCGTCCGGGAAATAGATGTAAAAAATGCGGGCAAAGGAAAGATTGGGAGGCGTTCCGACCAGCGTAGCAATCCCTCCAATAGAGGCACTGTAGGCAATACACAATAATAAACCGATGGCAAAATGGCGAACTTGCTTTTCGCCGTTCACCTCCTCTAATTTGGCAATGATCGACAAGAGGATGGGTACCATCATCATGGCAGTAGCTGTATTGGAGATCCACATCGACAAAAAAGCAGTGGCAAACATAAAGCCAAGCAGAATACGGGCCGGGCTGCTCCCGATCACTCTGAGGATATTCAGGGCGATCCGTTTATGCAGATTCCACTTCTGGATAGCCAGGGCCACCAGAAAGCCTCCGATAAACAGAAAAATAACGTGATTGAAATAAGTCGCCGAAACAGCTCGACCGTCCATAATTCCAAGCATAGGAAACAAGGCCACGGGAAGCAAGGAGGTTACGGCCAATGGAACTACTTCTGTTACCCACCACAAGGCCATGAGTACGGCTACCGCCAGGGTATTCGTCACCGCGGGCTGAACGGGATCTAATTCGACAAACAAGATCAGATAGGCTGCGATTAAAGGAGCGAGCATAAAAATGAGGTAGCGAATGCTCTCTGCCGGATGTTCGAGTAAATACTTTCGACCTGTAGCCATGGGTTGGTTTCGGTAATATTGGTTAGGTGAATAAGGTTCAGAAGGAATTTGTTTCCCAGGTGGCTTTTGTCAGTTGGAAGTATTCTCTAGCTTTAATATAGTAAAAAAGTGGGGAGGAGCTAAGACCTCAAAGGTTTCGAAACCTTTGAGGTCTTAGCATAGATAGCTTAGCTTACCCATTTTTTCCAAAAAAAGTTCCCCACATCTCTTCTTTTTTCAAAAAAAATCACCACCCCAATTTTACCTTTGTCAATCCTCCAATACAAACCCCTTGCCATGTACATTCTTGATACGTATTCCCTCTCCTTTGTCAAGGTACTTACGCAGGCGGAAAATAAAAACATCCATACTTTTTCGGCTGAATTCATCTGTATTGCCCCAGATTTGGGTGAGGGCTCTATTGCGGGGCAAGAGGCGATTTTTGTACCTGCATAACATAGTCAAAAGCTGCGCTTCTTTATCTGTCAGGAACTGTTTTTCGTCTTCAAAACTTAAACATTGATTATCTACATCAAATTGAAAAGACCCAATTCGAAATTTCTCCGGGTCTTCCTCTAGGCCCTTTTGCCGTTGGCTGCGATGCATAATCGCCTGAATCCGGGCCAGCAATAATTCTTCATCAATGGGCTTAACAATATAATCGTCACAACCTAAACGAAAGCCTTTTAATTTATCTACTTTCAGAGATTTCGCCGTCAAAAAAATGAAAGGCATGTCCGGATCCTGGTTCCGAATCTCAGAGGCCAATGAAAAGCCATCCATCTTAGGTAACATAATATCCAGCAAGCAAATGTCAAAGCTTTGCCTTGAAAAGGCTCTTAAAGCTTTTTCTCCATCAGTTACCAAAACCACTTCCAGCTGGCTCAACTCCAGATATTCTTTTAAAATGTACCCAAAGCTCGGATCATCCTCAACAATTAGTATTTTATACATATAAAAAAATTAAAAGAGGTTGAAACAGAAGCTGCGGCCGCAGCTTCTGTTTCAACCTCTTTTAAAAATTAATCGAAAAGTGGTTCCCCTACCCTGCTGACTATCCAGTTCAACCCTTCCTCCGTGTGCCTCCATCATCTTTTTAACATAGGCCAAACCCAGCCCAAAGCCTTTCACATCATGTACATTCCCCGTTTTTTCCCTGTAAAATTGATCAAAAACTTGCTTTTGGACTTCTTTACTCATACCTAATCCATTATCTGAAATGACTATACTTAAAGAAGCTTTTTCCTCTTCCGTACTGATCCGAATCATGGGTACTTTATCATGGTATTTAATTGCATTATCTACCAAATTATAGACGATGTTGAATAAATGTATGCCGTCAGCCTGGATAGTACCGTTAATAGCTTTCGGAATAAGAATTATCCGGCCACCCTTTTTTTCCAATAACACACTGAAGCTTTCTCTTACCCTTTTAATGGTTTGATGGACGTCTACTGCCGTTTTATCTAAGTCAAAGTTACCTCTGTCCAGGGTAGCCATTTGCAGAACTTTATCTATGTGATTCTCCAGCCGTTTTCCTTCCTGGTTGATCAAATTGAGATAATCCAAAGCTTTGGGGGACTGTCGGACCACTTCCAATCTATTCATCGTCTTGGCAGCTAAAGAAATGGAGGCGATGGGTGTCTTGAACTCATGAGTAAGGTTGTTAATGAAGTCATTCTTCATAGCTGTTAATTTCTTTTGCCGGAAAATCGTGTACAACATATACACGATGACGGCCGTCAAAAGCAACATGAATAAAACGGAGCTTCCAATAGCCAAAGACATCTCCCGAAAAATCAATTTGTCTTGCTGTGAGAACAAAGTATAAAAATGCAAATGATCCCGGCCGACCGGCGTTGAAAATTCGTAACCGTCCAGTTTGAACTGTCGTGCATTCCGAATTTCATCCTCAAAGGCAGGATCACTGAACCAGCTAAACTGATTGGATTGACAGGTAGTAATGCCAAGTTCATACGGCATGAGTACATTTCTCACCCTTAATACGGAATCCATGATCCGTTCGGCATCTGCAATCAATTGCTTCGTTTTTATTGTCAACCCTTCGCTACAGGTGCTATTGAAGTACCCTCCTTTCAGCATTTGGTGGGTGAAACTAGGTTTTAGCTCTTCTATTACCTTATCCAGACGATCTTGGACCTTCTCCTCCTGGATCGCCTTGGCCCCATTCAACCAATTGAGCTGAATAAAAGACAAGCCTGTCAGTGATATTAACACAAGCCCGATGATGATGATGCTATGTGATTTGGTGAAGATCATTTTTTCTAAAATAAGTCATTATTAAGAAACTTGCCCTCCAATTAAGTTTTCATTAAGTCTTTTAAGTTTTCATTATCCAAACTTAATATTTGTCTTTCCATATCAAAGCTCCAAAACCATCACCTTGAGCAGGTAAGTAAAATCACACTCCCACTCGACTTATTTTATTCTTTAACCTAAAAAAGTAGATCATGAAAAAATTAATCGTTTTGCGTAACAGCTTCCTTCTTTTACTCCTGTTAGGTACTCAATTGTCATTTGCTCAATCCTGCCCGGCTCCTCCTCCTCCCATTGACAAAAGTAGTCTGGTAGGGGCATGGCAGGGCAATTATACTTTGGAAGGAAAAACTTATGATTTAAAGCTCAGGATACAAGAAAAGGACGAAAAATTATCGGCTATGGCTGCACTTCCTGACTTAAATCTGCCTTCCAGCGAGTTCACGGCCTGGATTTGTCGATCAAATGAGCTTCATATGCGACTTGACCTTCCCGAGAACCGGGCGGTTAAACTAATTGGCAAGCTTCAAAACGGTATGCTGAAAGGCCGTTTTGTTTATAACAAAATATCGGGAGTATGTGGTGTTTCAAGGGAGAGGTTTTCGTTGAGCCGGACTAACTCCTCTTCAATAAAAATGGAGTAAGCCTCCTAAGACCTCAAAGGTTTCGAAACCTTTGAGGTCTTAGCTTAGATAGCTAGGCTTACCCCTTTTTTCCAAAAAAAGTTCCATGCACCCCCATTTTTTTTTCAAAAAAATTATCCTACACCCAAAAAGAAAGGTAGCCTGAACTTCATTCAGGCTGACCTCACCTAGAATACAAAATTCGCTAGTTCTGAATATTTTTAAAGAGAATTAAAGTGTCCTGGAATAAATTCGGTCAAACGGCCGGATTTATTCCCACTTTCCTATGATACCCCAGCCACCAAAGGCTTCCGTCACAGCTACCCAAATTTCATTCCTCCCTTTTTTTAACGGCAGATGTACGGTGTCAAAAAGGCCGATCGTTCCCAGATACCGGAAATCGCGGGAGCGGTAGGTTTCGTTACCGCTGAAGATGGCCCGGCCGTTGCAGAAGACAGTAGCCCGGTCGCTGAAGCCCAGAGTTAGTTCCTTTATCTCTTCTTTTTCAGCATTAATCACGAGTCGTGCAAAAACGGTATTTCGGTCCTGTGGATGAAAATCTGAGATGGTGGCCAGATTGGCAATACCAGAAGCTTCTGCCTTCAATTCGGTCCAGGTCCAATCCTTGTCGCCTATTTCCTGGAGGTCGTGTATCCCTTTTAAAACGGTGTTGGGAAAAGCTTGCGAGACCGACCAGCTGCCTACCATTTGTGGATCGATGGTTTTTTCTTGTACGGCAGTGCTTTTCAGTTGGGGCTTATCCATCGAATGATAGGAAAAATTGGCAAAATAGGCTGGAACCAGGCTTCCATAAACCATCAAACCACCACTTTTAGGCTCCCGCTTTAAAAATGGGATATGCAATACAGGGGTCTTCATATTGTCGATGTACAGCTCTGCTTGCCGGTCGGCTAATACCAATTTTACATGAAACCACTTGTTGAAGTTGTATTCATATGGAACGGAATAAGCGGCACCGTGATAGAGTTGCCAGGAGGACAGGCCGTTATCAACAGGGCAATACTGATTAGCATCCGGCTGACCGGATTGATGAGGCCGGAAATAGAATTCTTCCATATTCCTTTGGTCCTGCATGCGAAACCGGATGCCTGTGAAGCCTCTTTCTTTCGGGAAGGCCATATCCCATTCGATGATCCCATTCTTGAATGGAGTATCTCTCAAAAGCGCAATTCCACCCTGCATAAACAGGGCTTGTTGTCCCTTGTATTCTTTCAATTCATACTTCTGAGCCCGGATGTCCCAGTTCAGGGTATCGAATGGCACATTTTTCTGCGCGGATACAAATAAAATACTGGCAAGTATACCAAAAACAGTCAAGGTGATTCTCTTAAGTGTCATAGATCCTTTTTTACTGTAAAAGAGAAAAAAAGTCATCTTTAACGCAATACACAGCTTGTACAACTTTGTACAAGTACCTACAAGGACGGAAAAGCAGCTGAAAAACCGTATTTTTACCTAAGGAAAAGCAGAATAGATGACAGAAGAGCAGTTTCAAATAGAATCGTGTATCAAAGCCATAGAGGCCAAATTAGGCTGGGGGAAAGGTGAAAACTGGACCCATCAGGACTTCACCAATCTGAGCGATCGTATACTGGAAGAGACCGGCGAGTCCATTAGCTACATAACCTTGAAAAGGATATGGGGAAAGGTAAGCTATAATAGCTTACCCAATCTGAACACCTTAAACACCCTCGCTCACTTTTTGGAATTTGACTCCTGGCGTGCCTATCAAAAATCATTGAGAGAAAAAAAGCAAACTTCCGGGCAATCCTTCCGTTTTTTCCAGGAAAAAAGTAAGGTCTGGCTCCAGGCCGGTGCCGCTATCCTACTTATTCTCTTCTTCCTCTTAATAATTCCTGCTGCGAAGGATCAACCTCCCCTTCATCCGGAAGACTATAGTTTTTCGAGTAAAAAAGTGGTCAGCCAGGGAGTTCCCAATTCGGTGGTTTTTGATATCGAAGCTGCTAAATCCCCTTATGATACGATAGAAGTCCAGCAATCCTGGGACGAAAGACTTCGAACAAAGATATCCAAGGATCAAAAACAGCATACGTCCATTTATTACTATCCGGGCTTTTTTGAGGCAAAGTTGGTGGTGGGAGGAAAAGTAATGCAGGAGCATGCACTGCATATTACTTCCGATGGTTGGTATGCTGCGATCAGGCAGGCTCCTGTGCCGGTTTATTTCCCCTTGAAGGACATTCAACAGGATGGTCGTCTGGAAGTGACGGCTGAACAGGCGCTCGACAAAAATATTCCCCTACAGCCTCAACCTCCGCTAACACGAATCGGCAACATCCGTGAATTTGGTGATTTGAAGACCGATAATTTTGTTTTTGAGGCGACTCTCCAGCATACATATAGCGAGGGAAGCGCAGCTTGCCGGCAGACTTTTGTTTATTTATTATGCGAGGGTAAAATTATCCTGATCCCGCTCACTGCCCGGGGATGTGTATCAAGTAGTAATTTGTATTTCATCGACCACATCGTTTCTGGAAAAGAAAAGGACTTATCGGCATTTGGCGTTGATTTTAGTGAAGAAGTCCAACTGAAAGTAAGCTGTGTGAGTGGTCAGGGAAGCGTTTATCTGAATGGGAAAAAAGTCTATTCCGTTCCGGGAAAAGTGGAGGCCAGAGCCATTAAAGGTATTGATTTTCGGTTTCGAGGCCTTGGCGCTGTTAGTGAGGTAAAGTTGGGAAAGCCGGGGGAGACTCCAATTTTATTAGAGGATTTTTAGACCTCAAAGGTTTCGAAACCTTTGAGGTCTAGGCTTAGATAGCTCTGCTTACCACAATTTCCCCAAAAAAGTTCCCTCCACCCAGTCTTTTTTTAAAAATCCTTTCTCTCCAATATCTGAATACCCTAAAGCTCCACAATCATCCTTATCCATTGAGTCAATAGTGGCATCTATTGAGTGGATGTGCAATTAGAAAAAATCTTTATCCATACTGATTACCTTCAGGCATTAACTCAATCAAACACTCTCTTCAATCACTTGAGATTGAATAAAGCAGCCATTCATCTTAAGCTTGTACCAACAAATAACATTCAAGCATTTAAATCATACGACTATGACAAGTTTACCGTTGAAAAACAAATTAGGGCTGACTCACTTGATGGACCCCAAAACAAATTTGTTCCTAAAATTACCTCAGGGCTTTAGAATATTTGCTACCACCGACCGCTTCTGGATCGGCGGCAATCAGGAGGAGGCTTATTATTTGCATATAGAGCGCCTGGCCGGAACGGAGCACATACCAACCATTTTAGCCGAAGGAGACCTGGATATGTATATCACCTCCACCGGATCAAAAATTGAAAAGATCGACTCTTCCACATCCGGTCTTAAAATTGCCGGGAGTATTGGCCAAAAGGAGGTTTCCGGCTATTTGGCCAAAGTAGATTATTCAGCTACCTATTCGTACATCGTAATGATAGCCAGTGAAACGGATTCGACCGACGAGGACCGAACCATCGCACTCAATATCTGCCGTCATATTTCTTAATCGAACTCAGAAGTAAAAAACAGTATCATGAAAAATAAAAAGGCTGGACTTTCCAGCACCCGAATTAACAGGATCCGCGCACAGGGTTATTTTGCTTATACCGATCAGGAAATTACAGAGCTGGCATGGGGAAATCGCTTTGCGTATATACTTTGTACTTCCCTCGTTATTACGGGGGTGGCAACGGCTAGTGTCCCCTTGCTTTCTGGAATGATGACCGTCGCCTTCGGAGGAGTCGTTCTTCCCAATCATCCGTTCGATTACATTTACAACTATTGGCTCAGAAGGTTTTGGAAAGGCCCCAAACTACCGAGACGGTCCAATCAGCTCAAGTTTGCTTGTGCCAATGCCACGGCCATGCTGGCAGCTATCGTTTATATGTTTTATTCCGGAAACACGATGGTAGGATATCTATTGGGCGTTTTTTTTGCTGTAATGGCGTCCCTGGTGAGTAGTATAGATCTGTGTATTCCTTCTGTTATTTATAATGCTATGTTTAAGATCCGATTGTCCCCTAAAATATAAAACAGGAGTCATCCCAAATTCTCAAAGCCTTTTATAAAGATCTGACTTTCAATTATTTAACTTTCGTTGTTCGTTGTTCGTTGTTCGTTGTTCGATTAAACGGACAACAATCAACGGACAACGAACTGAAAGTCAATATTTAGTTGAATAAGCAGTTTTTCTAAATTCTCTTTAAAAAATGGGGATGACTCCAGTTTGTAAATTATGACAATTCCTTCTCAATATCATTCAGGGTCTGTCTGACATCTTTTTTGAAGGCTTCCCAACCGTCGCTGATATCTTCACCCATTCTTTCAAGGCTCTTATCAAGATCTTTACCTTTTTGCTGTAGATAATCAATCTGTTTTTGAATTTCGATGGAGGCTTCCTCAGAAGCTGACTCCATATCCTTCGACAATTCATTAATTCTTTCCTCGATATCGGATTGGATGTCTTTAATATCTTTCTGAAGTTCTTCCTGCTCGGTCCTGAATAAATCTCCGACGGACTCTCCAAATTCTTCTAGGTCCTCCTCAGCCTTTTCTGCTGCAGATTTATTTTCGCAGGCCATGATAGACATACTCAATACGATGGCTAAAAACAGGAAACTTAATTTTAAATTTTTCATTTTACTTTTTTTTGGTTTAAAATTGATGGTTTAAATGGAGTTATAAAAGCTCTTCTGCCGGCCATAAATTCGATAGCCGGTGAAAACATTTATGGAACAAAAAAATTATTTGGTTTTATTTAGTGAACTGATTAGGAAAGAGAAAATCTTAAAAGAAAACCGTTTATTATTAAAAAGCAGTTTTGAATCAGATGTTCGATTTGCTGTAAAAAAAATTATTTTCTTCTTAAAAACTGGCTGAGTCTGAACCTGGGATGATCAAACTTTTGCAGCAATTGCCCTTCTTTATTCCCTATTTCAGTTCCGAGTAACATACTGATTGGTCGCAAAACATCCACCTGCTCCATGATTATCTTAAAGATGGCCATTAAAGGAATAGCAATAACCAAACCTGCAATCCCCCAGATACTTCCCCAAATAAGTAAGGATAGGATGGAAGCCAAAGGATTTAGTTTCACAGAAGCCCCTGCAATTTTAGGCGTGATCAGATTATTCTCCAGGAGTTGAACGATGTTAAATACCAAAATAACCAGGAGTGGTTGGAACCAGCCGTTAGACAAGGACAGCGTATATAAAAAGGGCAAAAAAGCAGCTAAGAAAGTCCCCAAATAAGGGATAAAAGCTAACATCCCTCCCAGGAAGCCCCAGAACAAACAATATTTGACACCTATGATCCACAATCCTAAACTATTTAATACCCCTAATACAAAAGTCACCAATAGCATTCCCACTAAATAACGTCCGATTACCAGGTTAATCCTTTCTAAAAGCGCTTCGGCCTTTTCTCTGTTTTCTTCGGTCATTTGAATCAGGAAAAAGTTTTTAAAAGCAGTTCGATAGAGCATAAAGAAAAAACAATAGACAAAAGTCAGTAGCGAATTGATCAGAAAGGAAGCAGAAGCAATCATTCTTGGAAAAGTGCTGGTTAGCGATCCATTCAAAATTTGAGGAAAGGTCTCCATGATCCATTTTTCACTCTCCGCTTTGGTAAAGCCAAACTGCCGGTACACCCATATGTAAAATTCGTTGGTAATTTCTTTAAACCGGTTCTCGATATCAGGCAGGGAACTGATCACATCTGTAATCTCTATATAAATGAAATAGCAAAAGCCTAAAACGGGCAAACCAATTAACAGGAAGGTGAGGAAAATTGATGGAATCCGCCATTGGATTCGGTCTTCTATTTTTCGGCACAGGGGATTCAGCACAATGGCCAGCAAACCTCCAAACACCAGAGGTATTAGAAGATGCCTGGCAACAATTAGAAAATAGACCAGCAAGAAAAGGAGAATCACAATAGCCGCCAGTCTGGTAAAATCAGTGGTTTTTACGTTCATGAGCCTTAAGTTTTTTGGGTACATGTATATAAAGTAGAAGAGCAGAAAAACCCTTTTGTTCGTTTTCTGCTCCTTTTTTCAAAAGCCCTCGGAAAATGATCATTCATTTCTGATATGTCAGAAAAATGATTTTATTTAATCAAAATAAAAAACACAAAATCATCATAAAAAACTGATTATCAATTATTTAAAAAGTTGGCACGGCTTTTGAAATATAGATAAGCGAAAGGAAAGAAAAAATCTCAAAAGAAAATTTCAACTCAATTAACCAACTGAAACTACTCTGTAATGAAGCATGTAATGTCAAAAGATGAATTCATGGAAAAATATTCCATACTGAGAAGTTCACTGTTTGCTTTCGCCTTACGGCTGACTCAAAATAAAGATGACGCCAAGGATCTGGTACAGGAAACATTCATGAGGGCATTCACTTATAGGTCCGGCTTTAAGGAAGGAACCAACTTCAAGGCCTGGGTCACGACCATCATGAGAAATGCCTTTATCAGTGAGTACAGAAAACGCAAGCGCAGAGGCCAGGTGGAGGAATCCATTGAAAATGTAACACACATGGTCAATGATAAGACTGCAGAAGTCAAATCTGATCATGCTGTTCATTTAAAAGAATTAATCGGCATAGTTGACAGGCTTGACAGCAAGTACAGATTGCCGTTCCTGATGTTTTTGAATGGATACAGTTACATCGAAATTGGCCTGCATTTTGACATTCCGATCGGCACCGTTAAGAGTAGGCTTTCTACTGCACGCGACCGACTCAGACACAGCATACAAGCGAATTACAGAACCCGAAGAGCCTAAGGGGGAGGGTTGTGTGAAAAGTCCTTCGACCTTTTTCCCCAACCCCAAGAAAATATTTTTTATCACACTCAAAAAACTTTAATCATGTTAAGACTTATTGTAGCCTTTTTGATCATTGCATTGATCGCAGCCGTATTAGGATTTGGAGGAATTGCAGCCGGTGCAGCCAGTATCGCCAAGATAGTATTCTATATATTCCTTATTCTTTTAGCCATTTCATTGATCTCCGGTTTGTTTAGAGGAAGTACCTGGAGATGGTAATCATATATCCGGCCCCTCTTCATCCAAATGAACACTTCTAACAAATTATTTCTCAAACCATTTGATCACAACAAAAAACAACATTATGAGCAACCGTAATAATTCAAGAAACTGGTTAGCCCTGGGCTTTGGCCTGCTGGCCGGTGGTGCCCTAGGCTATTATCTCAATACCGATAAAGGAAGAGCAATGCGTAAGAAAGTCTCGGAAGAGGTGAAGAGAAACGCAGATTATGCCGCTGAAAAGTTGAGCCAAACAGCCGACCAAGTGAAAAACCAAGTGAACAATCTGGCTGAACAAGCCCAATCAAGTATTTCCAGTATTACATCCAACGCCCAGGAGGCTGTTGACTCCATGGAAGATAGCTTTGAAAAAGGTGCCGAGAAGGCCAAGAAAAAAACAAAGCGAGCCTCCAACCATATTTCCGAAATGGTCGATAGCGAACAGAACTCTTAAAAACCAAAAGTCGTGGCAATGAAGCATTCAGAACAACTTCTACAAACTGCCGGGGAAACTTTCGAGTATGCCCGGCAGTATGCCCGGCAAAAAGTCGAGTATCACAAGCTTGATATGGCTGGGCGTATGGCAAAGGTGACCTCCTTTCTTCTGACCTTTATCTTAACGATATTTTTAGTGGGGATGGTCATTGCTTTTTTATCCATCGGCCTGGCTATTTTCCTGGGTCAGGTACTCGAATCCTATTTTTGGGGATTCACCATCGTCGGAGGCTTTTATTTATTGATTACCCTGCTGATCTATTCGTTGAGAACCCGCTTACTCACCAATCCATTATTATCTGTTATACTAAAATCGATTCTGGAATAATTATGAAAAAGAAAATTAACAGCCTGGAAGAACTTGAATTGGAAATGAAAAAACTAGAGCTGGAAATGGATTTTACTGCTAAAGCTTTTAAAGACAGTTTAAGCCGATCCAAAAATGTGGCCCTGAATTGGACTTCCATTAAGAGTATTTCTCCTGTACTCATCAACGGCGCTATCAAATGGGGGATGCATTCCGCTGTTTCTTCCCTTGAAACGCCTGATAACAGTCAAAATGATAAGTCGACCTCCATGTGGCAAAGCCTGACTTCTTATTTCCTGGAAGAGATCTTCTGGCCGCTCGCCACACAATGGATATCTTCCACCAAAGAGCCCACAAAAGAAAATCCTATTACCTCTCCCCTAATAACTAATAACTAATAACTAATAACTAATAACTAACATAAAAAATAGTTGCCTTTCTTCGCCTGTACTCAAGCTACGGGCTTTTTTTTGCACTTTTTCCAGTTAATTCCTATTTTTATTTAACATTTTCACTTTTTCTGTGTTGTAAGATTAAACACACAATTGCTATTCAATTTTTCTCCGATAAGGTTTTCATTCAACTGAATTTAATTACCGAATATGACGAAATCATCGAATTCGGCAAATTTTGATTTGCTGAGAACCTATATCGGCGTAATGGAAATGGTAGAGCATGGAGTCATCTGGCTGGAATCCTCTGGTCGGATACTTGGTGTTAATGAACAATTTGCCCGGGATCTAGGCTACACAAAGGCTGAGTTCAAGTCAAAATCTATCTTCGAGATCAGCCCCTACACCAATCTAATCAGTTGGAGAAAACTCTGGAACCAACTCCTTGAAGAAAAAACCATCAGCATTGAAACGGAGCACATAACGGCCGACGGCCTGATCTACCCTGTTCGCTTAAAAGGCGTACTCATTGAATCGGGTAAAGACACCGTTTGTTGTGGGATTGTAGAGAATCTGTTAACCAAAGCCCCGCTTAAGGACCTTCTTAATCTTACCTCCAGGGTATCCAATATCGGAAGCTGGCAATGGAACTTACTAGATAATTCCATCCTTTTTACAGAAGAAATGTATCGTTTATTAGATCTTCCTACTGACTACCCAGTCCGTGAAGATAGCGTTATGCAGCTTTTTAAGGAACGGACAAATGAGGATGACTTTGAACGATTGAGCAAGCAAATTAAGCATAGTGTAAAAACCGGGGAACGCTTCAAATTAGAGTTGGTCGCAGGGAACAGCGAAAAATCTCAATCCTTTCAATTGATTGGCGTACCACTTTTCAATGATGGGACTACCCTCAAAATGTTCGGTACCCTCCAAAATATCAACGAAATCTCTACCCGGACCAAGGATATGTATCTCACCCAATTTGCCGTAGATAAGGCATCCGACCTTATTTTTTGGTGTAATAAGGAAGGTAAGATACATTACGTCAACCAAAAGCTGTCTCGGACTTTAGGCTATACCAAAAACGAATTGCTCGAAGCTCCGCTATCCAAGATCTGGCCAAAGATCTCCTTAAGTAATTGGGATGATTTGTGGTCCGATATTAAAAAGGAGCAAACGCTGGAAATAGATACCAACTTTTTATCCAAAAAGGCCCTAAACATTCCTATCCACTTGGCAGCCACTTATGTAGATACGATAGACCATGAGTTTATCTGTGTGTTCGCCCGCAACCTGAGTAAAAAGTTAAAGAGGGATGAATTGATCCGATTGACCTATCATACCCTCGATCAGGCCATGGACATGATCTATTGGACCCGATCAGACGGTTCTTTTGTTTATGTCAATGAAACCTTGTGCGAAACGCTGGGCTATTCCGAAAAGGAGATCCTGAATAGAACGTCCTTTGATCTTTATCCGAATAAAACTCCGGAGAGTTTCAAGAAAATGTGGGAATCTTTGCGTAGAAAGGAGATGCTAAAAACCCCCAATTTGACTATCAAAACGAAGGACGGCCGAAGCATCCCCGTTGATAGTTACAGAACACTTATGGACTATAAGGGAGAAGAGTGCAGTTGTGTAATCCTTCGCAATATCAGCGAACAAAAGAAAAAGGAAGAGGCCCTTCAGGCAGCTATTCGACGGATTGAATCCTTGAACGAAGAGTTAAAACTCGAAAAAAAGATCTTGCAAGATGAAATTGAACTGGAGTATAGTTTCAACAATATCATCAGCAAAGACCCTAATTATAAAAGGGTATTGAAGCAGGTCGAGCAGGTGTCAGATACCTCCTCTACCGTGCTGATTACAGGAGAAACCGGAACCGGAAAGGAATTGCTGGCCCAGTCTATTCATCAGCTAGGTGACCGCTCTGAAAGGTCCATCATAAAGGTCAATTGCGGTGCTATTCCTTCCAATTTGATTGAAAGTGAATTATTTGGGCATGAAAAAGGAGCCTTCACCGGAGCTCACCAACAAAAGAAAGGAAAGTTTGAACTGGCACATAAAGGTACCCTCTTTCTCGACGAGATCGGTGAAATGCCGATTGAGCTTCAACCGAAATTATTGAGAGTTTTACAGGAAGGAGAATTCCAGCGGGTTGGAGGTACTCAAACCATAAAGGTAGATGTGAGGGTAATAGCCGCTACCAACCGAAACCTGGAAAAATTGGCCAGAAAAGGCGAGTTTCGCGAAGACCTTTACTATCGCTTAAATGTATTCCCGATCCATAATATTCCTCTGCGGGAAAGGCCCGAAGATATCCCTTTGCTCATAAAGTATTTTGTAGAAAAAATATGTAAAAAGCTTGGAAAAAAGGTCATGGAAGTACCCGAGAGAATGATTAAGAAACTTCTTCAGTATCCTTTTCCGGGTAATGTCAGAGAGCTGGAAAATATCATCGAACGGGCAGTTATCATCACTGAGGGTAAAACACTCAACCTTCATGCGTCATTGAAAAAAAGGACTTTCAAAAAACTCAACAATAAAGTGTTTCTCAGCATGGAAGACATGCAGAAAAAACACATCCTGAAAGCATTGAAATTAAGTCACGGCAAAGTAAGTGGCCGGGGTGGAGCTGCGGAGCTCTTAAAAATGAATGATAAGACGCTCATTTCCAGGATGAAAAAATTAGGCATCCAAAAATCCGATTATTTAGACAATGAGCGAACATCTCTTTAATTAATCCTGTTCTAGAAGTACCCCATAGAAGCCCCGATAAGCACTAAAACATACTTTTAGAAATATTTTTCTTACCAAGTATCTAACCAAAAGTACCTAATAATTCCTTTTGGAGTGCTGCTTACTTCGGGCACATTCGCTAAAAATTGAGTAAAATTCTGGTTCTTATGGTTAATCCTTCTACCTATTCCGAGGTAAATGATAAGATATTTGAAAAGATCACGATAGAAGAAGGGCAATCAACCGTCGTTGTTTTCGGCTCCGAGACCTCAGGCGGCATGTCAATGATAGATACAATCATGGAAGGCCTGGCCGTGATGTATCCATCTATCTATTTTTTCAAAATCAACAATGATCGATCTGCGTATGCAGGAATCTATGGCGATGCCGGCATGGTCAGCATCTGTTATTTTAAAAATGGAAAGATCGTTGATACACAAATTGGCCTCAGCCCAAAATCAAAATTGAAAGAAAAAATTGCACTGCTCGAATAGCAGCTCAAAAAACCAACAAATGAAGTTTCTTATCCAGCAATCCAAACCACGCGGCATTATTCAAAGTATTGCCCGACAATTAAACATAGAATCAAAAAGCGATTGCCTGGAAGAGGTCCTAACAATCCCAGCTTTTCACGGCAGTGGACAGATAACCGGCTTTAATTTTAAATTCGGACTAGGTGTCCTGATAGTTAAATGCCGCCTAAAAAAGGATTGGGTCATTGAATTTAAAACTCCCTGCCCTCCCCTTTTGCTAAAATTTAATCTTAAGGGGGAATTCTGGCACGTTTTTGACCATCAAAACATCCAATACCACCTAAACCCCTTACAAGGTACCATCTCCGCTAACCCTCAGTCAAGCCAACAATACTTTGAATTTCCCTCCGGCATGGAACTTTTTTTTGTCGCCATCATGATACAACGATCTGAGTATTTAAAAAAGGTGGATTGTATGGTAGAAAAAATGCCCGATAAACTTTCTAAGGTATTCTCCGATCAACAAGCAACAGAGCCTTTTTTTTATCAAAGTAACTACAGCCTGGCAAGCTCCGCCTGTATTCAGAAAATGGCCTCTGACAAAAACAAAGGGCTTACGAGAAGCACTTTCATTGAAGGAAAAGCACTGGAACTATTATCTAAACAATTGAAACAGTTTGAGGATGACCTGAATTCCCCTTCAAAAAAGATCACCCTTAGAAAATTTGACCTTGGCAAGATCAAAGAAGCCCGGGATATTCTGATCGAGGATCTAAAAAATCCGCCTACCATTGAGGAATTGGCTTTAAAAACCGGCATTAATCGAACCAAACTGAAAACGGGCTTCAAAAAAGTATTCGAATTGACTATTAATGAGTACCTGCGAAATGAAAGATTAGAAAAAGCCTCTATCCTGCTACTCAACGGCATGCCTGTCAAAGAAGTATCCGAGCAAATTGGCTATGTCAACAGCGGTCATTTCGCCAATAAATTCAAAAAAAAGTACGGCGTTCTGCCAAAAGACTACCTCAAATCCATCCAGATAGAAATTGATTCCGTTCAGCCTGAGAGGAGCTAATACGTCCGATAGGTGTTTTTATACTTCTTATAGGTTTAGGTTCTTCACATGGATCCACTTAATTTTGTTTAGAATTTGTAATCACGCGCTTTAATCCATAGGTGATCGTTTCCCTTTACCCATCATTCGTTTATCAAGCTCATAAGGTATTGCACTCCAAGCTTTCATACCAGAAGTCTTAGTCCTTATCGGGGCTTTTCGACGGTAGTTCACTCCCCCCCTTGGGAGGCTACCGTCTCTTTTTTAATTTTTCCGGCTCTGTGCAACCTTCTTTGATTAAGCTTATCTTTCTAATAAAGATCTCCTGTTAAGTTCAATTCAGCGGCGCAAATAGCTGCATTCTTTGAAGAACTCTCAATTTTTTATTGATTCATATAATATTTGATCCTTTTCCATCTTCACAGCGTGAAGAGAAAAGTTATTACCGCTTCATCAAACTAGGCATTGAAGAGGTCGGGATTGCTGTGTGCAGGAGGAGACTGCTGTGGGTGGTTGTTCGGGCCTTTTCAAGCTTTTCTTCCTCTAGACCTCAAAGGTTTCGAAACCTTTGAGGTCTAGGCTAAGCTAGCCTAGCTTACCTCTTTTTTCCAAAAAAAGTTCCCCACCACCCCATTTTTTTCAAAAAAATATCCTCCCACCCCCATTTCCGCAACTTCACACGCTTATTTTCACCTTTCCATCAAAACATTATATCCCTTCGTCGGAATTTTTACGCCGAAAAGCAAACAACTACTATCCTTGTGTGCAATTTTATTTTGAGAAAGCAGTAATTTTGTAAGCATCTTATTATATCGCTCTACTCAATGGAGCTTCAAAAGGAATTCATACACCTTAAACTTCGCTAACCTTCAACAAACAATATGGAATTATCAATCGACCACTTATCTAAGACCTATCCAAACGGAGTCCAGGCCCTTAAAGAGGTGAGCCTGCAAATCCCCACCGGCATGTTCGGACTGCTAGGCCCTAACGGTGCCGGCAAAAGTACACTGATGCGTATCCTGGCTACCTTGCAGGAAGCCGATACCGGCAACGTACAACTTGGTGAAATAGACGTCTTAAATGACAAAGAAGCAGTCAGAAAAGTACTGGGCTATCTACCACAGGAATTCGGCGTTTATCCCCGCATGTCGGCCTTGCATATGCTGAATCACTTTGCTACGCTAAAAGGCATTCCCGCAAGTGACAGAAAAGACCTGGTCGAAACCCTTCTCCATAGAGTCAACCTTTGGGATCACCGCAAAAAATCGGTCAGTAGCTACTCCGGTGGAATGCGCCAGCGCTTCGGCATCGCCCAGGCCCTCATCGGCGACCCCAAACTGATCATCGTAGATGAGCCGACAGCCGGGCTCGATCCCGGCGAGCGCAACCGTTTCTATAACTTACTCTCAGAGATCGGCGAAAATGTGATCGTCATCCTGTCCACTCATATTGTAGATGACGTTCACGAACTTTGCTCCAACATGGCCATCATCAACCTGGGCGAAGTCGTTTATACCGGTGCCCCCTCCAAAGCCTTGGAAACATTAGAAGGTAAAATCTGGCAAAAAGTGATCACTAAAGAAGAATTGGAAAACTATCACAGCGAATTCCAGGTAATTTCGAGCAAACTAGTCGCAGGCAAGCCTATCATCCATGTGCTGAGTGAGGATGCTCCCGGTAATGGCTTCCAGGCAGCTGACCCAGGGCTCGAAGATGTCTTCTTTTCCAAAATCATGCACTCCTAAAACCACGATACTATGTTCCGTACTTTTTTCAGTTTCGAACTGAGGTCTTGGTTGAAGGCACCCCTTCCCTGGATCTTTATGTTCTTATTCGCCCTGATGACCTTTTTTGCCACGGTCACCGATAACCTAACCATCGGCGGTAGCTTTGGTAATATTTATAAAAACGCGCCTTTTGTGGTCCAAAACTGGTATGCCGTTTTCAGCATTCTGTCTTTGCTGCTGATGACGGCTTTCCTGAATACAGCAGCCATCCGGGATTTTGAAAACAAAACGGCCCAAATCGTTTTTTCTTCGCCCATTAATAAGGCGGGATATTACTTTGGGCACTTCTTCGGTGCCTTCCTCGTCAGTTTGATACCCATGCTGGGTGTATCACTGGGTATGTGGATCGGCGTAGGGGTGAATGGCATCACTCAGTGGGTAGAGCCGGAGCGTTTCGGTCCCTTCGAAATCCAGGGGCACATCAATGCTTTTACCAGCATTGTCATTCCTAATGCCTTATTCGGTGGTGGTATTCTGTTTACGGTAGCAGCCCTTACCCGCAGTACTTTGTATTCCTTTATTTCGGCCATGGTGCTGCTGGTAGCCTATATCATCACCGGCAATGTCATCGGAGATATAGAGAATGAAGCCATGGCGGCCCTTTTTGATCCGTTCGGTTTGAGGCCTTTCTCTCTCATCACCAAATACTGGACGGTAGAAGATAAGAATACAATGTCGGTTCCTTTTTTCCACTCCGGCTGGGTCATCAACCGCTTGTTATGGATCGGCGTAGGACTGGCAATACTCATTTTTGGCTATTTCCGTTTTTCTTTTGCGGAAAAAACGAAGCGGCGACGAAAGAAAAAGAAAGCGGACTCCATGGAGGATATTTATGGGGTAAAAAGACTAGGGACCGTTCCAAGACATACGCCTCTATTCAATAGCCGTATGGTTTGGGCACAATTCCGAAGTCAATTCAAAGCTAATTTCCTGGGTGTCATAAAAAGTGTTCCCTTTATCATGATGAGCTTCCTCGGTTTGCTCAATCTGATAGGTGGACTTCAGTTTAGTACACAGGGATATGGCACGCATAATTTTCCGGTCACTTATTCGATGGTCGGTACGATCCGCGGTAGTTATTACCTCTTTATCGTAGCGATCATGGCCTATTATTCAGGCTTGCTGATCTGGCGTGAACGTAGGGCCAAAGTCAACGAGATCTACGACACCATGCCCACCAAAAACTGGACGGGCATGGCTGCTAAGTTTCTCACCGTAGTAGGAACGATCGCTATACTGATCGCACTTGGCATCGTCGCCGCCGTCATAGCCCAGGCCTTGCATGGCTATACTCGCTTTGAACTAGGCATCTATGTCCGTGAGTTGCTCTTGATCGACCTCCTAAGTTTTGCTTTCGTCATCGCCCTGTTTATGCTGATCCACGCACTATCACCTAATATGTACCTGGGCTTCTTCCTGTGCATTGTGGTAGCTATTGCAAACGGATTCGTCTGGGATGCCCTTCGGGTCAGTACCAATATGGCCGAGTTTGGCGCTATTCCGGGCTATACCATTTCCGATCTGTACGGATACCGGCCTTATGCCAAAGGCTTATTCTGGTTTAATACCTATTGGAGTTTGTTTAGCCTGTTCCTGGTCGTGATGGCCATTATTTTCTGGCCCCGAGGACTGGAAACCAAGTTTCGCAAAAGATTAAAAATTGCAGGGGAGCAATGGAAAAAATACAGTCTACTGGGTTTACTGGCGCTCGGATTATGGGTCCTTTGCGGCGGTTGGGTATACTACAATACATTCAAGCTCAACACCTTTCGCAACAGCAAGCAAAATGAAAAACTCACCGTTCGATACGAAAAGGATTATAAAAAGTACGAAGGGAAATTTCAGCCGCGAATTTACAACGTCAAATACGACATCCGAATTTTCCCCGAAAAAAGAGGCCTCGAAGCAGATGGAGAATATTGGGTGAAAAATTTGCACGACCAAGCCCTGGATAGTTTATTAGTCATCACTCCATCTCAGGTAGATTTCACTTTTTCTACCAATCGATTACAATTACTTATGGAGGACAAGGATGTTAATTTCAACATCTACGCTATCGAACCGGCTCTGGCACCTGGTGATTCCATGAAAATCACCTTCAGTTCTTCTTACCTGGAAAAAGGTTTTGAAAACAACCTTTCCTTCCAGCAAATCATGCAGAACGGTACCTTCTTTAATAATACGGATATCGCTCCGAGCTTTGGCTATTCTCCTCAAAGAGAAATGACCGATCGCACGAAACGCAAAAAATTCGGTTTGCCATCCAAATCCAGGGCCCCTGAATTAAATCCGCAGGATACCCTCACCAGAAGTAATTCCTATATCTCTTTGGATGCCGACTGGGTGAATGTGTCCACTGTGATCAGCACTTCCGGTGATCAAATTGCCATCGCACCTGGGTCTCTGAGAGACGAATGGACCGAAAACGGCCGGAATTACTACCGCTATCAACTCGATAATAAGAGCCTGAACTTCTATTCCTTTATGTCGGCTGAATATGAAGTGGCCCGCGAAAAATGGAACGGCCTCGACCTGGAGGTCTACTACCACAAAGATCATGGAGCCAACGTGGATCGCATGCTCAAATCGATGCGCAAATCACTTGAGTATTACACCGAAAACTTTGGTCCGTACTACCACAAACAGTGCCGGATCATAGAATTTCCGCGTTATGCGAGCTTTGCCCAGGCCTTTCCAGGGACTATGCCCTATTCAGAGTCCATCGGCTTCATTGAGGATTTTCGCGAAGAGGAAGACGATATCGACATGGTATTCTATGTAGTCGCTCACGAAATGGGACATCAGTGGTGGGCACATCAGGAATGTGGCGCTGCCATGCAGGGTGGCACGATGACCGTAGAAACACTGGCCCAATACAGTGCCCTCATGGTCATGGAAGAAGAATACGGTCGCGACATCATGCGCAAATTCCTCGAATACGAGGCCGATAGCTACTTGCGCGGCCGGGGTAGTGAGCGGCTGGAAGAACTTCCTTTGGCTAAAAACGAAAACCAGGGGTATATCCACTATCGCAAAGGTTCTGTTGTCATGTACTATCTCAAAGAAATGATCGGTGAGGAGCAGGTCAATCAGGCCTTGCGAAACTTCCTGGATAAGTTCCGCTACGCCGAACCGCCTTACCCGGTTACGACTGACCTCGTCTCTGAGTTTGAAAAACAAACACCCGACTCCTTGAAGTACATCATTGATGACCTGTTCTGGGATATTACCTTGTTCGAGAACCGAACGTCCGAAGTCAGTATGAAGGAGTTGGATAATGGTAAATTTGAGGTTACCCTTAAAACAGAAAGCCACAAACTGAAGGCTGACGGGCAAGGCAAAGAAAACGAAGTCACGATCAACGACTGGATCGATATCGGAGCTTTTGCCAAACCGGATAAAAAGAAAAAATACGGCAAAACACTCTATCGCCAGCGGGTGAAGATCAACCAGAAGGACAATACATTTACCTTCATCGTGGATGAAAAGCCGCACTCAGCAGGGATCGATCCGTTCCGATTGTTGATTGACCGTAACCCTGAGGATAATCTTCGAGATTTTTGATATAGGACACTGGGGATGCTGTTTTAGTGGTAACAGTGTCCCTAGTGTCAAAAACAATCAGTGTCTGCCTGCCTTCGCAAAGCTACGGCAGGCAGGAGTGTCCAATCAATAAGTACTCCTATCAGTATCCCCATACCGCTCCTGCAATCCCTCTAATTGTTCTTTCAACTCCTTAACTAAACCCTCATACTTCTTTTTCCCATACAAATTATCCATCTCCTGAGGATCCTCTTGCAAATCATACAACTCCCAAATATCAATATCATAATAAAAATGGATCAACTTATAACGATCCGTTCGAATCCCGTAATGCCGCTTCACCGCATGCTCGTTCGGGTACTCGTAATAATGATAGTAAATGGCACCCCGCCACTCCTCTGCTGCCCCGTCTTCTGTTTTCAAAAAAGGCAGTAAGGATTGCCCCTGGATCTCTTCAGGTACCTCCAACCCTGCCAGGTCCAGGAAAGTCGGGGCATAATCGATGTTTTGCACCATTTCCTGTATGTCGCCCGTACGTTCAAAACCTTCCGGCCCTCGCATCAGCAGCGGCGTACGCAAGGAGGGCTCGTACATGAAGCGCTTGTCAAACCAGCCATGCTCGCCGGTATAGAATCCCTGATCAGAGGCATACACAACCAAAGTATTTTTATCCAAACCATTCGCCTCCAGGTAATCCAGCACCCGGCCAACATTATCATCGACAGATTGTATACAGGCCAGATAATCCTGCAAATACCGCTGATATTTGAAGAGGTCCAGTTCTTTCCCTTCCGGAGGGTTATGAAGAAAACTGTCAATAACAGGGGTAAAATACCGATTCCAGGCTTCCTTTTGGGCTTCGTTCATAAAACGGGTATGATCGTAATTCGGAAAGCGTCCCTCGATTTCAGGATGCTGCAATTTGAGATCATAAGGGAGGTCCATATCGCTCGCCCGAATACTGAGTTTTTGTTCAGCAGCAGCTTCCCTTCCCTCGTAATCATCAAAAAAGTTTTCCGGAACGGGATACTCTTTTTTCAGAAAAACCGGCAAATAACTTGTATCGGGTTGCCAGGTACGATGCGGGGCAATATGATGGAGCAGCAAACAAAAAGGCTTTTCCTTAACTCTGTTTTCCAACCAATCTAAAGCCATATCTGTTACCACAGTTGTTGTATAACCTTCCTGCTCAACCTGAGTACCATTTTCTATAAAAACGGGATTGTAATAGCGTGTTCCCCCTATGAGTCGCGCATAATGATCAAAGCCCATTGGCTGAGAGCGCAAATGCCATTTCCCGACCTGGGCCGTTTGATAGCCTGCCGCCTGTAAAAGCTTCGGGAAGGTCATCTGCGTGCTATCGAAAATCGTTTGATTGCTGATGTGCCCATTGACATGACTAAACTTCCCGGTCAATATCACCGCCCGGCTCGGCGCGCAGATAGAGTTGGTCACAAAGCTATTCCTGAACACCACCCCATTCCGTGCAATCCGATCGATGTTAGGCGTCTGTATCAAACTACCGTCATAGGCACTCAGCGCCCGCACAGCATGATCGTCCGCCATGATGAAGAGGATGTTGGGTGGGGAGGGCGCTTCTCTTTTACAAGACAGCATTGTAAGTAAAAACAATAAAAAAATTATTCTTTTCATAATAAATATTTTAGCTATTGGTCAGCCGACCAATAGCTAAAATATTTATTTCTCCTCATAATCCTCCGGCAACATCGCACCGATCTTTTTCTCTGAAATTGCCCCGCCAAACAAGATCTGGTAATTCGGGATCGTCCCGTTTGAACGCACCAGACAAGGATCATCCAAAAACTGGATCAGGGATTGCACCGGCTGACGCCCTTTTTTTCGAGTCAGATCTCTAGGATGGCCTTGCCCATCCGGGTAGAAAAACACATAAAACTGCCGATCTTTTAATCCGCCGATCTGAACAATGCTTTCTTCCTGCCTGTATTCCAGATAGTCATAGATGGGAAATTCCTCATAACTAACATCTTTTGTATCAGGATCTTCAATGCGCTCATAAAAACGGTAGCCGTTTTCCAATAATTTTTGCTGATAAAGCGCCCTCAAAAAATGCTGCGGGGAGTTGTAGTAAGCCTTCAGACGGTTCTTTTCTATTCTTTTGATCTTGCCCTTTTTCGATAATTTGTATGGCTCATAAAAATAATACCCCAGCCAATAAGTCCGTGCCGGATTTCCAAAACCCCGGCCGTAAGTCAGCTGAAACTCCACCAGGTCCACCTGGATCTTATACCCCAGTTCGGGCTGGTCCACGACTACAGGGGCGATACTGCGAGCCTTGAGGTTGAGGGGGCGCTCGATGGTCATGACGCTGCTTTCTTCGGCGCTGCTGTCTTGAGTCGAAGAGATCTGCCCGCCACCGATCCGGATGCTGCGTCCGATGTTGCGCTTTTCGTAATCCCGGCTAAAGAGAAGCACTTTGTCATTGACTAGCTTGGCCTTTTTACCAAATTCATCCAATCCGACAAAAGCATTGCGGAACTCCTCCACATTGCGTTTGCGTTTATTGGTATCTTCCACTTTGACTTCGGCCAGCGCCACGCTTTGAGGTTTCACTTTGAGAAGCACCTTTGTTTGAGGGGCCTCTTTGAGGAAAAAAGTGGCATTTTCGTAACTCAGGTGGCTGACCACCATCTCCGCCGGGAAGGTCACATTTTCGAGTAAAAACTCGCCTTTTTCATTCGTATAAGCCCCCTTGGTGGTGCCGTTGATGTAAACGGTGGCCAGTTCGACGCCTTGGCCTGTAGCGGCATCTACTACTCTGCCGTCAATGTTGTTTTGGGCATACAAGAGCATCGGCCACCAGAAGAGGTGTAGGATAAATAGTTTTTTCATGGTCGGGTGATTGATTCGTGTCTAAAAATAACAATCTCCGCAGAAAATGGTGTACAAAAAAAACGCCGATACCTACACAGTGGCATCCGCGTTTTCAGCGTCCTTCTAAAACAGTGCTTTCAGTGGCTCCAGTGTCAAATAGTTTTTACTACCCAACTTCCGGCATATGCCGGACAGCCGCCAGGCGAAGCTTTCGTAAGCTTCGATCTTTAATCTGCCGGACGCGTTCACGGCTCAGGCCGAAGTAGTCCGCAATGTCGCTCAGCGAAGCCGAGCGGTTCCGGCCGATACCGAAATACATGGCAATGATCGTCTTCTGACGAGGCGGAAGGGTATTGATGAGGTGCTCCACCTCTTTCTTCCGGGACTCCGTAACGGCCAGCTCATGGTCAGGCCGGTCGATGGTATGGTCTTCCATCAGATTAATCATCGAATCGTCACTTTCGTCATTCAGGGGTGCGTCAAGGGAAGTGGTACGTGCATAAGAGCGCAGGCATTTCTGTACGACCTCTTTAGTTAGTCCAGTGGCCTTAGCCAACTCCGCGATATTCGGCTCGCGCTCATTCTTCTGTAAGAGTTCTCTGCGCTTTACCATTACCTTTGAAGTATTGCTGTTCACGTTCAGTGGGAGGCGAATCATACGACCCTTTTCATTAATCGCTTGCAGGATCGACTGGCGAATCCACCAAACTGCATAAGAAATGAACTTAAAACCCTTCGTATAATCAAATCGCTGTGCAGCCTTGATCATACCAATGTTACCTTCATTGATCAGATCGCCAAGCCACATCCCCATCTCCTGGTATTGCTTCGCTACCGATACGACGAAACGCAGGTTGTGCTTCATGATTTTTTCAAGAGCGACCTGGTCGCCGCTTTTGAAACGTTTGAACAGTTCCAGTTCCTCCTCCGGGCTCAATACCTCATACTTGGCGATATCCGCCAGATACTTCTCCAAAGACTTTTGGTCTCTGTTCGTTATTGATTTGGTAATTTTTAATGCTCGCATATGTTTCGTTAATCGTTAATAGTTGTTCGTTAATAGTTGTTCGTTGTTCGTTGTTCGTTGTTCGTTATTAAATGCACAATTAACAACGAGCAACCAAATTAAAATCAAAGTTTAATTAAAAAGCCTATATTCTTGAACCCTCTTTTAAAAAACAGAGAATGGCTTATGTTTTAGCTATATTCAGAGCTATACTTGTTTATCTCAAATACACTAATTGTGCGTTCAAATTATGTTTATCCATCAGGCGCTCCGTAAAAGCTTTGTGCCCATGAGGTGCCAGCAGGAAAAATTTTCCGCCTTTCATGGAAGCCAGTGTACTCAATAATTTCCACTTGGTCACCCGGCGGCGGATATTCTCGGTTTTGACGGCTACCTCAATGTATATTTTTTTGTTTCTTTTCCGGCCGGTAATATCCGGGATATAAGGTTGGTCTTCGTTAGGTTTGGAAAACTGAGTAGGGGTTTCAAATTCGTCATGGTTGGCTTTGATACCGGAATATCCACGTTTCTTAGCCCAGTCCACTGCTTTCATTATGTATTTTTGCTTCTCCATGATGTAAAAGTTTTGATTAGAAAATGGTAGAAAGTAAAAGATAGAAAGACATGCTTAAACAAGTTTTACTTTGCTACTTATTGATTGCTATTTTATGGATGATAGATAGGTCTGTAGGAGGGAAAAAAGCTGTCATCCTAATTCCTGGCTGCAATTAGTTTGCAAAAAAATCATACTCCACATTAAGTAAAAAGTTTCTGAAAGAAGTGCAGGAAGCTGAAAATTTATTCTTCAACTTTCCCTGACCGCCTCAGGTGGTTACCATTTACTTTCTCCTATAATTTTACTTTCTGATTTGACAAAAGATGATAAGCTATAAAATCAACAGACCCAATTTGTTACATCCACCTATTATAACAGGAAGAAATAAGAAATAGTTTCAATAGAAAGTATTTTCTTTGAAATAAGGGAAGCTTTTTATAAAAACACCTCTTAAAACAGGACTATGGAATGATTAAAAAGGTCGGAGATCTTTTTAATCATTCTCCAACAAATTCACTTACTTGCTTTGCGTTCCAGTGCATTATATTCTGTAGAAGCTCCGTCATCGCCTTGTTGTTTCATCCAGGATTTTAGCCCAACTTTCATCTCCTCTATCCTCTTTTGATATTTTGGATGATTGATCAGATTACTCATTTCGTAGGGATCTTTTTTTAAGTCGTAAAACTCCCATTCCGGCCGTTGAATGTATCTTTTCACCTCTGTAGCCGCCAATGCATTGCCTTTTGCAGCTTCCTCCTTCCAGGAAGTAAAAATATCCTTGGGGCCCTTCCCTGCCACTACAAGATTGCTGAACTCATTTTCATGGTTGACATTCCAGATCAGGCGATAACGATCCGAACGAATGGTCCGGATACCAAAAGCTTCAGGTCCGCTGTAGATGCCTTTGGAAGTCTGAATACCGAATGAGTATTCCCTATGCCTTTTGGTTTTGCCTTTTAATACTTCGAGGAAGCTGCTGCCGTCAAAGTCGTAGTCCTGGGGATCCTTCCCGATAATATCCAGTATGGTAGGCACGACATCCACATATTGGATCATGGCTTTAGTGTGGGTATTGGGCTTGGTCAGGCCGGGATATCGAACAATACCTGCCGAGCGCAAGCCGGTGTCATAGCAAGTCCATTTTCCGTGTGGGAATTGCCCGCCTTGTTCGGACAGGTAAATGACCACTGTCTGATTAGCTTGCCCGCTTTTTTCCAAAAATTCCAGCGTGCTTCCCAACTGATCATCAAAGTAGGTGATCTCTGCATAGTATTTTGCCAGTCCCTCTCTAGTCGCTTTTGTATCTATCAAATAGGGGGGCAGACTCAGTTTTTCTGGTGAATAACGGCTGGCATCTCCCCGATTCCAGGGCTTATGCGGCTGGTTAGAGGACACAACCAGGCACCAGGGCATGTCCTTGGTGTTGTTGATAAAAGAATCAATTTTGGGCAGGTCCAGATCTATTCCTTTCCCGCCGTCATGATGCCGGCCGCCCAGGTCTTCAAAGGGAAAATTCTGTAGGGGTGCCTCATGCCTTTTTCCACAAATAGCCACTTTATAACCTTCAGCAGATAAATGATGAGGTAGGCTTTTGATGTGATCATACACTCTGCTGTGATTGGGATGCCCGCCATTGCGTACCGGGTGGATGCCCGTGTATAGGCTCATGCGTGTAGGGGCACACATGGGAGCGGAATTAAAGCAATATTCAAATCGCAAGCCTTCCCTGGCCAGTTGGTCCACATTGGGCGTTTTGACCTCTTTGTTACCGTAGCATCCCAGATCGTGATAGGTAAGGTCATCAGAAAGTATGATGAGAACATTGGGTTGCTCTTGGGAAAATAGTGGTCCTGAAAAAATCAAAATAATGAATAGAAAAAGAGTATTTTTCATAATGGTATTTAGTTTTTAAAATTCACCAATGGAAACTGTCCCACTCGCAGCGTCGTACTGCCATAAGGGTAAAGCGTAAGTTCTGTTTCTTCACAATCTTCTTTTAGCATACGAACCCTGCCGGGGATATTGCCGGCCGAATGCTGATACAATTCCCACTGAGGTACCCGGCAGCCCTTGGTTTTGATCACCAAAGGGGCGTTCTCCAGATTCCAGGGCATGTCAACTACACTGTTTTTTTCTTCCACCACAAAATCTTTGTCCTCCAGGGTTGTTCTCGCCAAGCCATAATTCCAGTTACTTTTGGGTAAAACTTCATAAAGCGTATGATCCCGACCGGGCGTTTTGACTTCCTTCCATTGTTCTTCCAGGCCCAGCGCATAGACAAGCGGCCCCCGCTCCACTCCTACGGAGCGTTCATACCAGAAACTGGTTTCGATCTCCATTGGTAAAACCAGTTGAACCTTATCTCCCGGAGTCCATTCTCGACCCAGGATCACGATGTTTTCTTTTGGGTTGATTTCCATTGCTTCTCCATTGATGGTAATACTCGGCGCCTCACACCAGGCCGGAATGCGTAGGTGTAAGGGGAAGCTCACTGCGCTTTCAGCATCAAAAACAAAGTCGATCTGCTCACTAAAGGGGTAGTTGGTGGTTTCGGTAAAACTTACTTCTGTACCCTTTTTTCCGACTTTAGCCCTCACTTCAGAAGCGCCGTAAACCAAGGCCGCCAAGCCGTTATCAGCTGTTGCGTACCAGAGGTTTTGAACAAACTTTGGCCACCCCTGATGCATATTGGTGGTACAACAAGGATATCCCGTCAATACACCATAACAGATCCGTGCATTGTCGTCATTAAAGAAGTTGCGTGCCTGGTCTGTTATCTGCACCTGATTGACCTGCTGGAAATACTGCTTGCGCAAAAACTGATCATCGTGCTGGGTGGGCAGTACATTGTAGGCTACTTTTTCCAGATAATCCGCATAATAAGGATCGCCGGTAATGGGCAGGATCGTTTCAAAAGAAAACATCATTTCCACTGCTGAACAGAGTTCTATCCCCTGTGTAGGGTTATTCCCATGCAGGCCTTCATCCCCACCGTACATGCCGTTCACAAATCCATGAACCTCTTTTAATGCATCCAAGCCTTTTTTCACCGATTGTAGATACTTTTCTTCCGGATTCTGCTGATAATACACAATCGGCTCCTTCAACCCCTGAGCGACGTTGACACAGTGTAACCGAGGTAGCGGACTCAGCTTCCGGATGGTATTGTTGGAGTACACCTCTGTCCAGTTGAAAGTTTGTTCATGAATGAGCTCTGCCAGTTCCAGCAGGAAGGACTCCCGGGTAATATTGTAAAGCCAGTAGACGATCATCAGGTTATCCCCGCCTCGGCGGTTGGCCCAGTAAGACCATTTGCCCAAGTTGTGTTTGGGTAAATTTTCTAATTGATATTTGAAGTATTTCGTCATTAATTGAATAACTCGTTGGTCTTCGGTGGCGGAGTAGTATTGCTGTAGGACTTTGAGCATAACCATTTTAGGCCACCAGTCTTCTCGGTTACCTTGCTGAGTACCCGGTATTTTTTCATAATCCTCGGGCAAGGGTAAGGGACCAAAATAGCCGTCGGCTCGCTGGTTTTCAATACTCCATTCGACCCACTCCTGAGCTTTGTTTTTTAATTCATCATCATCGAGAATATAGGCCAGCGGCAACAATCCGTCGATCCAGTACGGGCCGCGCTCCCAGCCGTCGCCGGTGCCGCCGAGCCAGCCATTATTAGGGCCGCAAACGACTTCATAGATGCTGTCGAGCTGCCCGGTCAGGCCGTCGCGCTGTATCTCGAGCATATTGTAAAGCCAGCCCTGGGCTTGTATTGCACCTAGAGGAAGCGCTGAATATGGCTGCGCCTTCAATGGAACCTGATTAGAGATGTAATGATCGTTTCTTGCTTGAGCAATCAGTAGGTTTAGTGATAAACTGAACAGTCCGATGAGTAAACAGGCTTTGCGTTTTTTCATTTTTTTATTTTTTGCTTTTTGGTTGTAGCTGTTAGTAATCAAGTGGCTTAACAGCTACCGGCAAGTATACTCCCCTGAGTTTAGCCAGACTTGATCTATTGTGTAGTATCTTTGTATGAATGTGCAAAAAACAAATACACTATTCTTCTATCGGCCATTTCCTCACCCCTACCTCATCTGCCCATTGCTGATATTGAGCCAGAAGTGCCTGCAAGGTATCCGGGAAGCGGGATGCCAGGTCGTTCATTTCAGTGGGGTCCTCCTCAATCCGGTACAAATGCCAGTCCTCTTCATGAGAAGCAACGGCTTTCCAGGGGCCTTTACGGATCGCCCGGTTGCCGCGATGCTCCCAGAACAGGGTCCGAGCTGGATAATTTCCGTTCTCGATCAACGGCATCAAACTGGTTCCTTGCATGGGCAGGATTTCCGAACTATCCGGCAATTGCCCGGGGTACTGGGCTCCGGCCACTTCACAAAGCGTCGGCATTAAGTCGATCAAGTGGGCCGGCGCTTTGACCAGCCCCCCTCCTTTTTTAATTTTTTCAGGCCAGTGTACAATGAAAGGCGTTCGGGTACCACCTTCATAAGTGAACTTTTTATACTTTTTGAAAGGGACATTACTCACATTGGCCCAGGCCTGCCCCTGGCTGGCCGACCAGCCGCTTTCACGCTTCCATTCCCGGTAATTGTCAGGAGTGAATTTGTCAAAGTTCATGCCCATCATGCCGGTCTCAGATGAGCACCCATTGTCTGACATAAATAATATGACCGTATTATCCAATTGATCCGTTTCTTTCAGGAAATCGACCAGCCGGCCGATGTTCTCATCCATCCGATCTACCTGAGCCGCATAAATAGCCCGGCGAAAATCCAAATTTTCCCGATCGGCCAACGACAAGGAATCCCAGTTGACATTTTCAGGCGGAGAAAGCGGTGTTCCTTCTTCCAGCAGCCCCATAGCAATCATGCGATCCATTTTTTCCGCTCGCAGAGGGTCCCATCCATTCATGTATTGGCCACGGTATTTTTCAATCAGAGAATCCGGTGCTTCCAAAGGAAAGTGGGGCGCATTATGGGCCATGTATAGGAAAAAGGGTTGGTCGGCTTGCTCACCGGCTCCTTGTAAAAATTCTAAGGCATAATCGGTAAAAATATCGGTCGTATAGAATTCCCGATCCGGGTGCATGGGATTCTGAGGGTTCTCCTGTGCAGGGATAATGATCTCCCCATCCAGGTAAACATCACAGTTTTTCAGTACCTTCCAATAACTGTCTACATGGATGTTGATGCCAAAAAAGTGATCGAAGCCCCGGTCAGTAGGCCACTGCCCAGGCTGATGGCCGACATGCCATTTGCCGGACATCAAGGTTTGGTAGCCGGCGCCTTTTAACACCTCGGCCAGTGTTCTGTTTTTATCATTTAAATAAGTCAGATAAGCTCCGCCCCTGTTTCGATAAACCATGTCACCGATCCCTGCCTGATGCGGGTAAAGCCCCGTCAGCAGTGCAGCCCGGGAAGGGCAACAGCGGGCAGCGTTGTGGAACTGGGTAAAACGCAGGCCGTTGGCGGCCAGTTGATCCAGGTTGGGGGTACTGATCTCTCCGCCATAGGAGCCGATGTCGGAATACCCCAGGTCATCGGCGAGAATGAGGATGATGTTGGGGCGTTCAGGTGCTTTTTCCTGAGAAGTACAAGCTACAAAAAGAAGGAGCAATCCGAACCATGCTATATTTTCCATAATTGTCTAAATTTTTTAAAACAATGAAGTGGTACTTTTATGTCATAAAGCTGATCTTTTCTGACACGGACTTCAACTGACTTAGAATGACTTTTACTGTTTCCACTTAGTCTTTTTTGTGCACATCCACTACAGGGAACTGTGCAATCCGTAAAGTAGTACAACCATAGGGGATCAGAGTTATTTCTTCCTCAGGGGTGCCCAGTTCGCGATGCGGCCAGGGCGATTCCGGCAGTTTGCCGGCGCTTCCGTTGTAAAGCTTCCAATATGGAATTTTTTTGGCTTTTACGGTCAAACTGAGCGGGGCATTCTCCAGATTCCAGGGCATGTCTGAGACAGCGCCTGAGGAAGCAAGCTGGAAGGCCTCCGGCTTCAAGTGCTTCTTGGGAATACCATAATTCCAGGCAGAAGTGGGGTGAACTTCCCAATAACTGTGGTCCCAGGCCTCTTCCTTTACTTCTCGCCAGTCTTCGCCTATTTTCAGAGCATAAACCAAAGGACCTCGCTCTACTCCCAGTGATTTTTCGTACCACCTGGAAAGTCGTACATCCATCGGCAATTTTAAAGTCACCCGATCTCCGTCTTTCCAGGTTCTTTCAAGTATGGCCATGCTTCCTGCCTCCCCTTCCGGCCCGGCCTGCCCATTGATCGTGATAATCGGGTTTTCACACCAGCCGGGAATCCGCAGGTGGAAAGGGAAATTAAGTTCTGCCCCATTTGTCTGAAATTCAAAGCTGATCTCATCTTCGAAGGGGTAGTTCGTTTTTTCAACAAGCCTAATCTCTTTTCCCCCTTTTACTTTCACCCTGGCCTCAGAAGCTGCATAAACCATAGCTGCCACTCCCCCGTCGCGAGTCGCGTAAAACAGGCTTTGTACCAGCTTGGGCCAGCCCTGATGCATATTACTCACACAACACGGGTAGCCGGTGGTGACTCCAAATACCGTTCTTCCAAATCCGTCACAGTTGAAATTGCGGTATTCGTCGGTGATCAGCACCTGATTGACCTGTTGGAAGTATTGTTTGCGCATAAACTGATCGTCATGCTGCGTAGGTAAAACATTGTAGGCTACTTTTTCCAGGTAGTCGGCAAAATAAACATCTCCGGTGATGGGAAGGATGTTTTCGAAGGAATACATCATTTCGACGGCCGAGCAAAGCTCAGAGCCTTGCGTGGGGTCGTTGCCGTGCAGCGCTTCATCGCCGCCGTACATACCGTTGACAAAGCCATGTACATCTCTCAGAGAGGCCAGGCCTTCTTTGACGGCTTCTACATATTTCTGATCGGGATTTTGCTGGTAATAGACTACTGGCTCCTTTAATCCCTGGGCTACATTGACGCAGTGCAGATCGGGAAAAGGATTGGCATTTCGGATCTTGCCCGAGCCGTAGGTGTCCGTCCAATCAAAGGTTTGCTGATGGAGTTTTTCTCCCAGTTCCAGCAGATAGTCTTCGCCGGTATGGTTGTACAGCCAATGTACCATGGCCAGGTTATCCCCTCCTCTTCTTTCGGCCCAGTACGTCCAATGGCCCAGAGGGAATTCATTCAGTTGTTCGTTTTGGAATCTAAAATAGCGGTCCATTAATTGCAGTACCCGCTCGTCCTGAGTAGCGGAATGGTATTGTTGTAATGCCTTGAGCATGACCATTTTGGGCCACCAATCGCGTCGCTTATCCCGCTGGATACCTTCCTCCCGAGGAGGGGGTGTTTGGAAGGGTACGGGGCCGAAATAGCCGTCCTCCGTTTGGTTTTCCAGGCTCCAGTCGATCCATCGCTGTGCTTTGGCTTTTAGGGCCTCGTCGTTGAGAATGTAGGCCAGTGGAACCAGTCCGTCAATCCAGTAGGGGCCACGTTCCCAGCCGTCGCCGTCACCGCCGAGCCAGCCATTGCGGTCGCCGCATACTTTTTCATAAATGCTGTCCAGATCGCCGGTAAGTCCTTCGGCTTGTATTTCGAGCATTTTGTTCAGCCAGCCTTTGGGTTGGATGTCCCCCAGGGGTAACTCCAGGTAGGGTTTGTCCACTAAAGGGGCCCGGTTGGCCAGGTAAAGGGCCGGCGCTTCCGGCTTATCAATGGCCATACATCCGGAAGTCAGCACCAGAATGGCCAGGATTACTAAATTGGTAGTATATCTTTTCATGTTCGTTTATTTAAAAATTAGGAGTATCCACTGATGCAGGCTCTGTAGTTTGTAGGAAAATTCATCAGCGCAATACTCCCAGGATTAATATTTTATTTGGGCGTTTTGGGTTCAGGGCTTTAGGTTAAAAACCGCCATCTTCATTGGCAATTGAACTTTTGGTTTCTGCAAGGAGTCTCCAACAGTTCGTCCCTTGTGACGCTCCGCTGGAGCTCCTTAGTTGGGGACCTCCTCGGCTGAGGGCTGACGCCCACCGTTACCGATGTATCGCCCCTCCGGAGCTCCTGTGCATTCAATACTTAGCAGCTCTGTCCTTCTTCGACCGCCAAAACCCAAGCGAAGGCGGTCCTTCGCCCTTCACTCAATCTTCTTCGGTAACACCTGATGGCTATAAGCCCACTCTTCCCATTTCCTTGTTAACTCCTCCATCAATTCGGGATATTGGGCGGCCAGGTCCGTCGTTTCTAGGCGATCGTTTTCCAGGTTATACAATTCCCAGTTGTCTTTATTTCGATGCTTGAGGGCTTTCCAGGGGCCCTTACTGATCGCATTTCGGTTCACATGTTCCCAGTACATATACTCGTGCTCTGTTTTTTCACCTTCGGTAAAAACCGGCAGCAGACTATTCCCTTCGAGGGGGAAGATCGATTGACCGTTGTGGAAGGTATTCGGGTAGGTAGCGCCGGCTATTTCCAGGAAAGTCGGCATGAGATCGATCAGGTAGGCCCGGTTATCCGTGATCTGGCCGGCCTGGCTTTTGATCTTGCCCGGCCAGTGGGCGATCAGGGGCGTATTGATGCCTCCTTCGCCTGGAAAGACCTTGTAGGATTGAAAGGGCGTATTCGACATATTGGCCCAGGCCCGGCCGTAGGAGACGGCTCCCCAGAGGCTGGGGTTGTTAATGTCCTCCAACTTGCCGCTGCCCAGTTCGGAGTACTCGGCGCAAGCCCCGTTATCGGATAGAAACACGATCAGAGTATTGTCCAGCGTTGCTGTTTTTTCCAAATACTCCAGGATTTTCCCTACATTATAATCCACGCTGTAAACCTGTGCGGCATACACAGCCATGCGATAATCCGATTCGGTTTTTTGCTGTTCTGTCAGGTCGTCCCAGGCCCGGACGGTCGTATCACGGAAGGGCTTCCAATCCTGATCGAACAGGCCTAGCTTTTGTTGCTTGCGATAGCGTTCCATACGCAGGCTGTCCCAGCCTTGACGGTACTTACCTACAAACTTTTCAATGTCTTCTTCCTTGGCCTGCAAGGGCCAATGGGGGGCGTTGTAAGCCAGGTATAGGAAATAGGGTTGTTCATCCTTTTGCTCTTTTATGAATTTCAAAGCATAGTCGGTAAAGGCATCGGTCGTATAATAAGCCGTATCCGGAGCGGGCAGGCTGTCGTTCATATAGGTCAGGCCGCGCAGGCCCTCAGGCTTGAAATAGCTGCTGGCTCCAGCCAGGATACCATAATATTTTTCGAACCCGCGTTGTAAAGGGCGGTGCTCCGGCTGGTGAAAGCCCACATGCCATTTGCCGGTCATGTAGGTGTGGTAGCCCGACTGTTGCAGTGCCTCTGCCATCGTCACACAATTTTCATTTAGATGTCCAATATAACCCGGCGTTCCCCAGTCTTTAAAAGCATCCGGGTTCGCAGGGGCTGCAGCCATCGTACCTATTCCGGTTTGGTGTTGGAACAAGCCTGTTAGCAGGCTGGCTCTAGTGGGGCAACAGCGGGAGGTGTTGTAAAACTGAGTAAACCGCAAGCCTCCTGCCGCCAGTCGATCAATATTAGGCGTGGGGATCTCCCCACCATAACAGCCGATGTCGGAATAGCCCATGTCATCTACCAGGATGAGGATGATATTGGGAGGAGCCTGTCGGGAATCGTTTTCGCAACCCATGATCAGACATCCTCCCAAAAGTAGAAGCGGTAAATACGCTAGTTTGATGAAATGTATTTTGTGTTTCATTGTTTGACACGGATTTTCACGGATTTATACTGTTTTGATTCTTGGGGCTTAATTATTTTCTTCAGAGTGATTTTTTGTTTCTCTATTCGGGAAAACCTTGCTGTCCCAGGCCCATTCGGTCCAGTTTTCTTGTAAACGGTTGACCGTTTCGGGGAATTGAGCAGCGAGGTCGTGTTCCTCAACCGGGTCTTCTTTTAAATTGAAGAGCTGCCATTTGTCCAGCGGCCTGCTGTACACCAACTTCCAGTCCCCGTCTCGAATGGCTTTGTTACCGAGATGTTCCCAATACATTTTGCGATCGGGTGCTTGTCCATTTTGTTTGATAAGCGGGATCAGGCTATGGCCCTGGACGGGCAGGATGGAGTTTCCCTGGTACTCCTGTGGATACATCTGTCCGGCGGCGGCCAGGATGGTCGGCATCAGGTCAGGCAGATAGGCAGGCGTACGGACGATCTCGCCGGGCCGTTGGATGCCTTTGGGCCAGTGTACGATGAGCGGAGTGGCAATGCCGCCTTCTTCGGTACTTCTTTTGTACATTCTAAATGGGGTGTTCTGTAGGTTGGCCCAGTTCAGACCAACACTTTGGAAGGTGTTTTCGGGACCAGGCATTACATCAGGCCGGTTAGATATATGGATAGTATCCCCGGCAGAGGTCCGACCGCCGCCGGTCAGGCGACTGACGAAATTGTACCAGCCCATGGTAATTTCTTCGGCACAGCCGCCGTTATCGGAAAGGAAAAGAATTAGGGTATTGTCCAATACTTCGTTTTTTTCCAAAGCCTCCACAATGCGTCCGATTTGCTGATCCATCAGCCAAAGTTGAGCAGCATATACCTCCATTTTGCGTTTTTCCCAGTCTTTGTGGACTTCTTCTTCCCAGGCAGGTATCAGGGAATCTCTTTTGGAGAGGGTGAAGTGGTCTTCCAGCAAACCCATTTTTTTCATGCGCTCAAAACGTTTTTTTCTCAACACATCCCAACCTTCATCAAAAGCACCTTCGAATTTTTGTATAGCCGTATCCGGAGCATGCAGCGGGAAGTGAGGCGCAGTAAAGGCGACGTATGAAAAAAACGGGCCGGCAGGTTTTTCCTTTAAATGCTCCTGAATGTACTCAATGGTATGATCGGCGATCTGCTCCGTGTAGTAAAAATCTTCGGCATAGGTCGTTAACTGATTGTCTTCCATCAGTCGATCCGGATGGAAAAAGTTACCTCCGCCGTTTAGCGTACCGAAAAAGCGGTCAAATCCTCTTTGTATCGGCCAGTTGCGCTGACGGCTGGTGTCAGCGGTCAGGTGCCATTTGCCGGCCATGTAGGTCCCGTACCCTCCTGGTTTTAAGGCCTCTGCAATGGTGACGCATTCGCCGGATATCTCTCCCATATAGCCCGGCAGGCCTGATTGGTCTCCGTTCATCCCTCCCAATCCGCTTTGATGGGGATGAAGGCCGGTCATCAATGAAGCCCTCGAAGGGCAACATCTGGCGCCATTATAAAACTGCGTAAATCGAAGGCCCTGGTGCGCCAATGCGTCCAAATGGGGAGTTGGGATTTCACCGCCATAGCAAGACAGATCCGAATAGCCCATATCATCGGCCACGATGAGCAGGATGTTTGGGAGCTCAGACTTTGGCGCTGTTCGGGGCGTACAGGAAAGCATCCCCCAACAGCACACAAAGAGTACGTATTCAACAAATTTTCGTAAAACGCTCATATTTTCTATTCAAACGGCTTCAGTTTTTTCACAATAGCGGCTGCCTCTTTACCGGTTACGCCTGGCTTCTCATCCGGAATATTGGCCAGCCTTTTATACTCATTGGTGTATCTTTTCCAGTACTTATTGACCTGTGCGGTATCTCCAAGCTCGGCATACCATTGCAAGGGATCCTCATTAACTGAAGTACCATTCGCTCTTTCTCTGCGCCAGTTTACAAGCCGTCCGCTCAGATCCTCCATGATCATTTGATGACCTTCTTCCCCGGCCAGATTTTTATGGCACATGGGGTCTTTTCGGAGGTCATACAGCTCTATTTCTTTGCTGATGTGATGAACGCCCATCAACCAGTCTTTGGTCATGATCGAGCTCACCAGGGCACTTTCAATCACTACGCAGTCGTGGACTTCCGCCTTTTGAGTGCGCAGCATGGGCACCAGGCTGGACCCTTCCGTTTGAGGAATATTTTCCATCCCCGCCAGTTCCATAAAGGTGGCGTATACATCGGCATGCGAGGAAAAATTATCTCGTTTCCCAGGTTTTACAAAGCCCGGATACCAGACGATGAAGGGCACGATAGACTGGGTGGGAAAAGGACTTCCCTTGTGCAGCATTTCGTTGTCAAACAAGGCGCTGCCATGATCGGCAGAGAAAACGATGATGGTATTTTCCAATAGGTCTTTTTTCTCCAATTCTGTCACCACCTGTGCCAGTTGCTCATCGATGTAACTGAGCATTCCGTAATGAGCAGCCCGTACCTTGCGGCGCAAGTCCTTTTGTGCTGTAGCATTAAGGGTATCATGGTACTGCATGAGTCCGCCGCCGTATCCGTATCGGTGGCGGGTATAATCGATCGGTTTTTGATCTATTTCCCCTTTGGTGAAATCGGCCTCCGGTAAATCTTCCATTTCCCGGTAAATGCCGGCATATCTTTCCGGTGCATTCCAGGGATTGTGCGGGCCGGTAAAGGAGACCCACATAAACCAAGGATTGTCTTTTTTGATGATGTCCTTTTGAATTGCTTCCCGGGTTTTTATCCCCACAAAAGCATCCGGGTGTAGTTTTTCATCCAAATCCCAGTCGAAATATCCCATGCCCGGCGGGATGTTAGGATCCTTATGCTTGGCATTTTTGATGGCTTGCCTGCTGGAGCCATGTTCTGCCAGGTAAGCTTCGTAATCATCATCGCGATAGTTTCGATCTTTTCCTTCCAGTGTGACTCGGTAGTCATAGTCGTAATCCGCCTTAAAGGGATGAAAATGCATTTTCCCGATACCAACGGTGGTATAGCCCTGTTTCTTCAGCTCTGTTATTAAAAAAGGCTTCCCTTCTTTTTTGATGGGAATAGCGTTGTTGTCCCAGAGATTATGGCTATGGGGATAAGCTCCGGTCACGATGGTGGCGCGGGCCGGCATACAGATCGGGCTTACGCTCGAGTGCCGGGTGAAGACGGCCCCTTCCCTGCTCCATTTTTCTACGGTGGGCATTTGGATGAAGGGAGCGCCCACGGTAGGCATGTCTACTCCTCTGGTGTAATCGGTAGTGATGAAAAGGATATTAGGTTTTTCCGGCAGCTCATTTTTTTCATTACATGACAAAAGGAAAAAAAGCAGCGGAAAAATCCCTATAAATTCAAGTTTCATTCTCAACCCTATACTTATCATATTTTTATGATTTTTCTTTAAGGGTTTGTGTAAAAAGTCCTTCGGCCTTTTCCCCCAACCCCTTAAAAGGATCATTATGCTCAATCTACTTTACTTCCCATTCATACAAGCCCGCAGATTTCTCTCCATTAACCAGTTCCAGTTTCATGGCCTTGGTTTTTACCTTCGGAAAGCTTACCCGGCTGGGTTTCCCATCCTCATTCACTGGATAGCTGCTCACTTTTACCGGCACCCAATCCCCGTTTTTCTGATAATACAGCTTCCAGGAAAGCGGATAGATCACCCCCCCGTCATTGCTTTTGAACCAATAAACCGTACTTTCTGAGATTTCAGCCTCCTCCGGAAACTCATAGGTGATCCAGCCGGTAGATTCCTTGATCGGCCACCAGTTGAAGTTGGTGACTTCCAGCGTAGGATTGTTATTGGGTTTGATCAGATCGTTTACAGCGTGCAGAGCTCCAGCCCGGCGATCTTTCGAGGTGGCGACTTTGCTGCGGGAAGCTAAGCTAGGATAAGGCCTGGGGGCTGCGGCTTTTTCCTCAGCCGGAATCCAAACCAGCATATCAGAAGCACCTCGGTTGGCCCATGCATAGTAAGGAATAGCCTTAAACGGAATGCTCTGCTTATCAATCTTCCCCTTTGCATTTTCCAGCAGCGCATCAGCCTGTCCATGAATGGTCATGACACCGCCCAGCAAGTCTTTTTCATAGACCAGTTGGAAATCCTGCTTTCCATCTAAAAGCAGATTTGTGGCATAGCCCAGATTATCCACACTTTCGACACAGAACACCACAGGCCCGGCCTGCAAGGCAATCCGGTTTTGATTGGTAGGGATCTCGGAGTGCGACTGGATGGTGCGTACCTCATAAGGGAAATCGATCTGCACCAGGTCTCCCTTTTTCCAGCTTTGCTCTACTACCGCATATCCTTTTTCCATGGTATACTCAACCGCTTTGCCATTGACGCGAATGATGGTTTTCCGGGAAGGGCCGGCAGTGAACGAGTAGAGATCAGAGGGAACGGGACGCTCACTCGCCCAACCCGGAATTCTGATATGCAATGGGAAGCGTGTTGTGTTATCGCTGTTGATCTTGAGTTCTACCTGGCCGGACCAGGGGATCTGGCTACTTTGTTCGACCCTTACTTTTTGTCCTTTTATGTCGAACTCAGACTGGCTGGAGATGAACAAATTCACATAGAGTTTTTCTTCATCTTGTGCATAGATATAGCCTGGCACCGCAGGCAGGTAACGCGCCACGTTTGATGGGCAGCAAGACGTGTTGAACCATTCGCTGCGCTGCGTTTTGCCCCTGGCCTCCATGCGGTTGGGGTAGAAAAATTCATCGCCGCCCAGCGATACGCCCGACAGTACATTGTTGTACAAAGAGCGTTCCAGGACGTCCACATACTTGGCATCTCCGTGCATGAGGAACAGCCGGTAGTTCCAGAATACATTGGCAATGGCCGCGCAGGTTTCGTTGTAAGCGCGCAGGTTGGGTAGTTCGTACTCGCCACCGAATCCTTCATGGCCGCCGGCAGCGCCGATGCCTCCGATGATGTACAATTTAGCATCTACGATATCATGCCACAGATTGTCCATGGCTTCGACATAAGCTACGTCGCCGGTCAGGGCGGCGATGTCAGCCATGCCTGCGTACATGTATACGGCCCGCACGGAATGCCCGACTGCCTCGTCCTGTTCGGTCACTTTCTTGTGTGATTGATTGTAAGTTGTTTTGTGTTCATTCTCCCCTCTTTTATCGAGGAAAAACTTGGCCAGGTTGAGGTACCTTTTTTCGCCGGTAGCATTGTACAATTTAACCAGTCCTACTTCGATTTCCTGGTGGCCGGGCACAACTTCTCGTTTGCCCCAGCCGAATTCCTTATCGACCAGATCGGCATTTTTGATAGCAATGTCCAGGAAACTACGTTTGCCGGTGGCTTCGAAATGAGCCACAGCTGCCTCGTACATATGCCCCACGTTGTAGAGTTCGTGCGAGCCCTGTTCGATGGCTTCCCAGCGCCTGGCTTTGGAATCGCGATGCTCCTCCGAATCGCCGAGGATGGTTTTTACAGTGTACAGGTAGCCGTCCTCTTCCTGGGCTTCTCCTACATAGTAAATGAGCTTATCCAGGTAAGCTTCCAGTTCAGGGTCGGGATGCTCGGCCAGGGCGTAGGCAGCTCCTTCCATTACTTTAAATACATCTGAGTCATCATACCCCCTTCGAGTATTGAAGGTCCCTTCTTCCAGGCCTCCAGCCACTTTGAAGTTTTTGATACGGCCCGTTTCTTCGCTTCGTTGAAAAGCGATGGGGATGGTAACTTCCCGGTTGGTTTCTATGCGTTCTTTCCAGAAGGCATCTTTGATGGTCACATCTGTAAAAGGGACCGGATTAATCGGATAATAGGAATCTTGAGAAAACCCGGTTTTCCCTATAATAATTAAGCAAAAGGTCAGTAGGACCTGAATTGATCTTAGCATTGGTTCATTATTTTTTATTAAGCTGGTTGACGGCGAGCCGCCTCCGTCTGTTCATGTGGCTGTCTCAAAAGACCTACGGCCTTTTTCGACAGCCAATAATATTTTTCAGGAGTCAGCCCCTAGTAAATTTCGTCTAATGGATTCTGTACACTGATATTTCCGAAGTTAATCTCATCATCCGGAATTTGCATGATGAAGCGGTACGAACGAGCCGGGATGGTAATCTTATCCCGGGCATCTCCTTCTTTGACCAGGTCTCTTTGCATGCGGATCAGATCAAACATGATTTGGCCTTCGGAATACAGTTCTTTTCTTCTTTCTATCCAGATGGCTTCCAGAAGTTCCGTCTGATCAGTTGTGGTGGTTGGGTTCAGAACATTGCGCTGAGTTTGCAGTTCATTGAGTAAGGTCAAAGCCTGAGCCGTTTGGCCCTGCTGAGCCAGCGCTTCAGCCTCGATCAGCCACATTTCAGCTGCACGCATGACGATCATATCTCCCAGGTAGTTAGAGCCGTCGTCTCTGAACTTGTTGGAGGCCCAGCCGGAGTCGATGTCCCCTTCTTCTTTATAGAAAAACTGGTTGCGAACGTCCGAATCGTCGAACATATTGACGAATGATTCATTCACCCGCAGGGTTTCATCGCCAAAGACCGTACCGGCTGGACGATGCTGGTTGATATTCCATCTGGAAAACAGGTTGTTTGTTTGAATATTATCATTCTCCGTTTGACGGAAGCCCCACATCCATTCGGCGTTGGCTACATCAAAACCGCCTTGGAACTCCTCTCCGCTCATCAAGCTATAGCCGGCTCTCGCTGCATTAGCATGATTGGCCGCTTCTGTCCAGTTTTCCATGGTCAGATATACTTGGGCCAGGATGCCGTTCACGACATCTTTATTGATGTACTCCATGCTTGGGCGGTTGTAGTTCTGCAAATCACTGAGGGCTGTAGTCAGGTCGGATAATACTTGCTGATAAACTTCTTGTACTGTACTGCGATCTTTTTGCTCTCTTTCCGGCGTAGCTCTGCTTAGATAAACAGGTACTCCGGGTTCATTAGAAGCGATGCTGTAAGTTTGCTGATAGTAGCGGATCAGGTTGAAATAAGCCCAGCCTCTGATCGCCAGGGTCTGTCCTTTGATCGAAGTAGCCAAATCTGGCTGATCGGTAAAATTGCCGATTTCAGACAGTATGATGTTACAATTGTTGATCAATTTATAATGGTACAGCCAGGTATTACCGCTGAGCGAGCTTCCTGATTCGGTTCGAACCGATTGAAAAACACTGCTAAAGTAGAAGGCATTCCCAATTTCCCGAACCCACAAGTCAGGTGAGGCCGTCAGGTTATACCGTTGCAGGCCCGAGATCCCGACGCCCAGAGGGCTGGTAGCCGTAAGCATGTAGCGGTAGTTTCCGTTCAGTACAGTTTGCAGGCCCGACAGATTGTTAAATAGTTGTTGTTCCGAAACGTCCACGGTCGGCTGAACGTCCAGGTATTCTTCGCAAGCAGTAGTAAACAGCAAGCTCGCGATCATGATGATAAAAATATGCTTTTTCATGTTATTCGCTTTTTTAGATTAAAATTGGATTTGAAGGCCACCTACGAATGTTTTGCGAATCCCCCAGTTGTAGTCACTGGTACCGTCAAAGCCGGCAATTTCGGGGTCCGTCCCTCTATCCGCCGCTTTACCCCAGGTAAATAGGTTGTCAGCTTGTGCAAAAACCCTCAATTTTGAAATATTGACGGAATTCAGGAAGGTCGCAGGGAAGGTGTAGCCAATGTTGACCGTTCTGAGGCGAACGAAGTCATTTCTCCACATATACTGATTGGAGGTCCGGCCGTTATCGGCAAATTTGGCGTGAGAAGGACGCGGAATTCTGGCCTCTGTATTGTCCGGTGTCCAGTGATTGTCCAGCCAGTAATCAATCAAACCGAAAGCGTTTCTCATATTAATGTTTTCTCTGAAAGCGCCGTCGAGCATAACGCCACCAATACTGTAGTAAAACATGAAGGAGAAATCGACATCCGCAATCTTGAAGGTATTCGTGATGCTACCAAAATAATCAGGCAGTGAAGAACCCTGGAAAGCATGGTTTTCCTGGGTATTTACCTCATTCCAACGGTTAGTCACTTCCTGGCCGATAATATTTCCTTCTCCGTCAAACACATTTTTATACCAGGTGTTATCTCCTGTGGCTGGATCTACCCCTGCCCAGGTTGGTGTCCAGTATTCATAAATGGAACGGCCTTCTACCCAGCGATTGTCTCCGAAGAGCACTTCATCAACCGGCAGCTCCGTAATCTCATTTTTGTAATGGGTGACATTGGTAGAGAGCGTCCAGCTAAAGTTTTGATTGCGTAAAAGGTCATAGCTCAAATCAATTTCAAATCCTTTATTTTGGACCGTAGCGATATTGGCATCTACCTGTGTGATACCAAAGGATGGTGGAAGCGGCTGATTGAACAGCAAGTCTTCAGAGGTACGCACAAAGTATTCGATGTTTCCATACAGTTTTCTGAACAGCGTGAATTCTACCCCTACGTTAAACTGCTTGTTCTCCTCCCAGGTCAAATCGGGGGTCGGCAAACGTTGTTCCACGGCCCCTGAGTTTTCATAAAAATTGAACCCAAGGTCATAAAGTGCCTGATAGGCATACAGGGAAAGCTGGTCATTACCGGTTGTCCCGTAACTGGCTTTCAACTTCAGGTTGTTAACAAAATCCAGGTTTTCCAAAAAGGCTTCTTCAGACAATCTCCATCCGGCGCCGACCGACCAGAAGTTACCCCAGCGGGCATCGGGAGAAAAACGAGAAGAGCCGTCCGTACGATAACTACCCGTCAGGTAGATCTTATCTCTAAAGTTATACTCTAATCTGGACAGCACACTCGCCAGGCGATAATCCGTTTCGTTCGACCCGGCCGTAGGTTCTGCCGAGGCGGCATTCAACTCAAAAATACCCGGTACGGCAAACACTTCCTTTCTGCCAGACAGGTTACTGACATTCCAGGAATACAACTCATTACCCACCAGAATTCCGAAGGAATGGTCACCAAAGGATTTTTTATACTCCAAAAAGTTGTTGAAGGTATAAGAAAAGCGGGTACGGCTGGATTTAGTTGCATTTCCACGATCATACAGGATACCCTGAACAGGGCTTACGTACTGATGTCTGTTAAAAATGCTGAGATCTGTGATTAAACTTGAGCGGAAAGTCAATCCTTTGAGAATGTCTACCCCCAATTGCACTTTATTGATTAACTGATTGGTATTATTGACATCAAATGCGTAAGAATCGGGCTCTTCTGGTGCGACAGAAAAATCAAAGGGATTACTGGCTCCAAAAAAACGACGTCCGGAGTAAGATTGTCCGCCCCCTTTTTGTAAGGCCAGGTTACCGTAATAATCTATAAAAAACTCACCGGTCTCATGGTCGAATTCATAAGGATGTACCCCAGAAGGGATGGTCCGGACCACCCTTGTGAACTCCCCAGGATTATTTTGATCGGTACGCAGGTAAAACAAGGAAGCTTCCAGATTGACGCGCTTGCCCAGTTGAGTAGAAAAACTGAGGCGGTTAGACCAGCGCTGGAAGTCCTGATTAAAATATTGTCCTTTGTCGTCCATGTACGAACTGGAGAAAAAGAGTTTTGTATTTTCATTTAAGCCGGTACTAATATCAAAGGCATACTCCTGCCGCAGTTTCGGGTCGAACAAATCGTGCCAGTTATAATCGTACAGCAACTCTGCTTCCGGCTTGATTTTTCCGTCAAAACCGACAGGATCGTCAATATTCCAGTTGCTTCGATAGTTTCTGTCATACCCTAAAAAGCTGGTATGTGGGCGAGAGATGTAGAAGCGATCGGTTACCCGGCCGGAGGCATTCTCGCGGGCGGCCTGATCGTCCATGCCATTTTGCAGGTTGTCGTAATAAAATCCTGCCCAAACGGCTTCATATTGTTCGGCAGCGTTCAATTTGCGCGGAAGCTCCACTGCGAAGTCTGAAGTACCGAAGGTGGAGCGAAAGTTCACAATGGTTTTTCCGATCGCCCCCGACTTAGTCGTGATCAGGATGACCCCATTGGCTGCTCTGGAACCATATAGAGAGGTAGAAGCGGCATCCTTTAATATGGATATATTCTGAATTTCATTCGGTGCGATGCTGCTCAATGGGCCGTCGTAAGGGCTGCCATTTAATACGATCAGCGGTTGGTTGGAGGCGCTGAGCGATCCAAAACCCCGGATTTGGATAACGGCATCTGCTCCCGGCTGACCGACATTGTTGATCACCTGTACTCCTGAGCTTAACCCCTGTAGGGCATTACTGACATTGGAAGAGGCCGTTTGCTGGATCTTCTCACTTTCAATAAAGGTAGCCGAGCCGGTAAAGGCCGCTTTTTTCTGAGTACCGTAAGCAACAACGACGACTTCATCCAATTGCTCGAAATCATCGCTCAGTGTAATACTTAACACATCCTGAGAACCGACCGCTACTTCCTGAGCGCGGTATCCAATAAAGCTAAACTGCAGCGTGTCACTGGAAGAAGCGTTGATGGTAAATTTCCCGTCGGCGTCGGTCACCGCACCGGTATTTTCACCTTTTACTAAAACATTGACTCCCGGCATCGTAATGCCATCTACATCCTGGACCGTCCCTGTTATTATTCTTGTAGAATTGGATCCGGTTTGGGCATTCAGTGTCTGGGTAAAAGGTGTTAGACATAGTAACAAAACTAGTGAAAGCCATAGCTTTAAAGGCTTGACTTTGGGAATGATCTTTAAATAAACATTTTTCATATCGATTACAGTTTATGATTACACCCCATTGTGTAAAAAATTCAGTTTCAACGGTTTAAAACTATTCTGTAAATCGACAGGAGAGTTGCACGTATGTGTAAAATGCTGTATCAGATGTGTAAAAGGAGGTTTTTTGGCGGCTGACGCCGCCAAAAAACCTTAATTGAATGGCCTGGGCAGTACATGAGTTCTGGAAAACTCCTCTACCATGCTTTTTTTCAGTTCTTCCACTTTTTCGGGATACTCCTCAGATAAGTCTTTCGTTTCGGAACGGTCGGCTTTGATGTTGTACAATTCATAACGGACGGTATCGCGAATGCCTGTTTTGTGCATGGCCCGCTCACTCGACACCAGCTTCCAGTCGCCTACACGAATGGCTGGGTGGCCGGAATGCTCAAAGGTCAGCAAACGATCGGGGGCCGTATTCCCTCCCAGGGTTGTGAACAGGCTCGTTCCTTCCATCGGAGAAATAGCATTTCCATTTAAAGAATCCGGATAAGTAGCGCCGGCTACATCCACGCAGGTGGCCATGACGTCATTAAAGTGCGCATATCGTTCAGTAAAGAGCCGGGCTTCCTTGATCTTCTCCGGCCAGTGCACGATCAAGGGCGAGCTGATACCACCTTCATGAACATACTGCTTGTACATACTGAAGGGCGTATTGCAGGCATTGGCCCAACCGGAGCCGAAGCTGAATAAGGGGCTGTCAGGTCCGCCGAGTTTTTCCAGGCTTTCACCGGTATGCAGCACATTGGGGTGGCGGGGAGTACCTCCGGCTACCCGATCGTCCGGGTTGGGATATTCGAAGCCGAAGGGATCCCACTCGGCACAGGCTCCGTTATCACTCATAAAGAGGATGAGCGTATTCTCCAATTCTCCATTAGCTTTCAGGTCGGCGATGATCCGGCCGATATTCTGGTCCATATTATCGACCATGCCTGCGTACACGGCCATCCGGCGGGCCAGGTCGGCCTGACGGTCGGTATCGAGTTCATCCCAGGCCGGGTTGTGCAAGCCGTCTCCGGGCACACCATTGCGTTCGGCAATACGTGGAATGGGGATCTTACTTCTTTCAGATAGCTTTTCATTTTCACTGATCACTCCTAGTTTTTTCATTCTTTCGATCCTTTGTTCTCTGATCACATCCCATCCGACAGTGTAGGTATCTTTGTACTTTTCGATATCCTGCTCAGGCGCTTGTAATGGAAAATGAGGAGCCTGGTATGCCAGGTACAGAAACCAGGGCTGGTCGGGTGTTTTTCTTCCTTCATTTAAGAAATCAATGGCGTAATCGGTGATGGCATTGGTGGCAAAAAACTCGCCCGGGGCATATTCTCGTTCGGGACGCCCCTCCGGGTAGCGTTGCATCCATTTCGGCTCCCAGCTATCAATCCCATAATCTTCCAGGAAGCCGTAGTACTCTTCGAAGCCCCGGTCGGTCGGGCCCGGCTTATTGACATGCCATTTTCCCGATCCGAAGGTCCGGTAGCCGTTTTCTTTCAGCACCTCGGCAATAGTAGCGGCATTGGGCGTGAGGCTACCCGTATATCCGTGGACGCCTCTGTCAGGCCCAACAAAGGAACCGATGCCTGCCTGGTGCGGATAAAGCCCCGTCAGCAAAGAAGCCCGAGAAGGGCAGCAACGGGCAGAATTATAAAATTGAGTGAATCGAACGCCGTTCCCGGCCAGTTCATCCAAATTCGGCGTTTGAATCTCCCCTCCGTAACATCCCAGGTCGGAATAGCCCAGATCATCGGCCAGGATAACAAGGATATTGGGCGCCTTGTCCCGGCTGCTTGTTTCCGTATCACAGGAATACAGCAAAGGCAGAAATAGCAGTAATAAAATCAGGTTTTTCATGTAGAAAAATTTAATGGTACGTAAAAATCAGCTATCCGTTCGGTGAGAACTGATCGCTGGAATCAAAAATTTTCCTACAAACCTTTTTGGAAAGTCATTATTCAGAGCCTGCGAATAATGATGGATGAAAGATATAAAAAGGATTTCAATTAAAAAAGCTCATATCTCTTTTCTGGCTTCCTCTTTTTTACTGTCTACATACTGACTCGGCGTCATACCGAAAAACTCTTTAAAGCGACGGGAAAAAAGCGAGGGGCTGGAAAAACCATTGGAATAGGCCGCTTCCGAAATAGAGCACTCGCCGGTCAGGATCATTTTGGCGGCTTTTTTCAGGCGGATGGAGCGAATAAACTCGGTGGCGGAGCAGCCGGCGATCTTTTTGAGTTTCAGGTGTAGCAAAGATCGGCTGATGCACATTTCTTTGAGTACAAAAGATATATCGAGATCCTGATTATCAATATGACCCTCTACGAGGCTCGTTAGTTTTTCAATAAACTCCTGGTCCGATTTGGAATGGGTAATTTCGGCAGGCGTAATGTAAATATCCTTTTTAAACAATTCGATCAGGCGCCGACGGGTAGACAGCAGGTTCTCGACATGCTTGACGAGCAGCTCCGGATAAAAGGGTTTTTCGATATAAAAATCAGCGCCGTAGGCAAAGCCCTCAAACTGGTTTTCGACACCCGCTTTAGCCGTCAATAAAATGACGGGGATGTGGGATGTTTCTATATTTTCCTTGACTCGTTTGGTGAGTTCCAGTCCGTCCATTTCAGGCATCATGATATCACTGATGAGCAGTTCCGGCCGGATTTTTTCCATCATGGCCAGGGCTTCCAGGCCGTGAGTGGCCGTATGAACAGTAAATTTAGCGGAAAGGCTTTCACGCAAGAATTCGAGCAATTCCGGGTTATCGTCCACTACCAAAATAGGTGATTGGCCTTTTTGCACTTCAACTAAAAAAGGGCTTAGGATATTTTTAAACTCCCGATCTACCCATTCGCCGGCTTTGGAGGTAAAGGCAAGCTCACTTTCGGATCTTTCCGGATCCTGGTAACTTTTTGCCTCCACCGGAATAGTCAAACAGAAAATAGTGCCATGGTTCTCATTGCTGCGCACTTTGATCTTCCCTTTGTGCAATTGAACCAATGTTTTGACAAAAGCCAGCCCAATACCGGAGCCGGTAGGGATCATGCCGGATGATTTTACCTGATAAAACCGTTCAAAAACATTTTTCAATTGATCTTTAGGTATTCCGGCCCCGTTGTCTTTTACCTTTATACGGAGCGTTTTGTAAGCATCTTCTCCATCAAGGCCTCCATCGGTTGTTTTTACCTCTAAAAGAACGTGGCCCTGCTCAGGCGTATATTTAAAAGCGTTGGAAAGGAGGTTAAACAGGATTCGCTCCAGTTTTTCGGGATCGAAGTAGAGTTCTTCTTTTTCTACATTCAGTTGCAGGTCAAACACGATCTGTTTATTGTCGGCCAGATCTTCAAAAGCCTCTTTAATATCATGGATAAAATGGATAATATTGCAGCGTCGTACTTTTAGGACTTCTTGCCCTCCATCTGCTTTTCTAAAATCCAGTAGCTGATTGATCAGCCCCAGCAAGCGGTCCACATTATGATTAACCTTTTCCAGTTTCCTGCGGGTAGCTCCTCGAATATCAGGCTCTCGAATCAAGTTACTTAAAGGCCCCGCTATAAGGGTTAGAGGGGTGCGAAGCTCGTGGGAAATATTGGTGAAAAAATCCAGTTTCATCCGATTGAGCTTTTCCTGATGGGCCTTTTCCTGGCGTTCCAGCGCAAGCATGGACTTGGATTTTTCCATTTTCACACTGACAAAGTAAAAAACAATCAAACCACCGATAAAAAGAAAAGCGTAAATGAAAAAAGCCAGGGGGCTGAGCCAGAAAGGCGGAGCCACTATAATTTGCAGGCTGGTTTCTTCCGCGCTCCATTCCGTATTGTCAAGAGAGGCCTTCACCCGGAAAGTATAACGTCCCGGTGAGAGGTTGGTGTAACTCGCCCTTGTCTGATTCCCGACCAGGTTCCAGTCTGGATCGAAGCCTTCTAACATATACGCATACTGAACCTGGCCAGGTTGTGTATAATTCATAGCGGAATAATGGATAGAGAATACATTCTCCTCGTATTTAAGCCGGATATCCTTGGTTTGATGGATGGGGTTATCCAAAACATGGCCCGTTCCGGGGAGCACCGATTTATTAAAAAGCTCAAAGTCCGTAAAAACAGCCTGATTCAGGCCTTTGGCAAAATAATCATCTTGCTCGTCGAAGTAGATCAAACCGTTGATGCCGCCAAAATAAATTTTTCCGGAGGTAGACCGGAAATAGGCCCCATAATTAAACTGAGTGAAAGGCAGGCCGCTTTGTCTGTTAAAAACTACTGCATTCTGAGAAGTGGGTTCAAACTTGACCAGGCCATTGCTGGTACTGATCCAGAAATTCCCGTCCTGGCCCTGTACCATACCAAAAACACGCTTTCCGGGAAAGTCCTGGTAAGGGGAATAGTGCTCGAGGCTGTCCGCTGCCTGCCAATAAACGTATACCCCTCTGAAATTATCTCCGATCCAGATATTGCCGTGTTTATCCGCTTCTACAAACGAAATACTGACCGGGCCGCGCAGCTTGTCGAAGTTTCGAAATTCTTGGGTGTCAAAATTATAGACGATCAGGCCCCTCACCACTGAAATCCATAGCTCATTACTGGAAAGACTGATACTCGTCACATCTGTTTGTCCCAGTTTATCCTGAAAAAAAGGCTCAATTTTTTGAGTGTGGTTGTTGTATATCACCAGGCCGGCTTCGGTGGCGATAAAAATGGAGTCTCCCCGTGTCAATAAGGCATATACCGCATCTGAAGGGAAGCCGGGGGTATTAGCTCGATTAATACATTCAAAGCGGTCGGTAAGCGGATCGTAGATGTTTAGACCGCCGGTATAAGTGGCGATATAAAGTCGACCATCGGGACCAAACAAGAGATCGTGCACATTGTCATAACTCAGGCTGTTCTTGCCATCCTGGTGAATAAATTTCCGGATGGTCCTGGTTTCTTTATCAATCCTGTTGAAACCGTAGCCCTCCAGACCTACATACAGGTTTCCTTCCGGATCTTCCTCGATGCAGCTGACCTGACCACCTCCCAGGTAGTAGTCCCCCACTCCCGCTGTAATATAATTAAAGAACTCCTTGTTGGAGCTGTACAGATTGATCCCTCCGAAATAGGTGCCCACCCACATATCGCCCACTGCATCACAATGGAGTACATAAATGGCATTGCTGTTGATGCCTCGTGGGTCATTGACATCATATTGGTAGTATTGCATTTGGTCAAGCCCGGGGTTCCAGATGCACAAACCGTATTCCGTACCTATCCAGATGTTGTGTTCGCGGTCTTCTTCAATGGTCCGGACCAGATTTTGAGACAAATGCCGCGAACCTTCTCCTTCATAAGAAAAATGATCCCATTGTCCGTTTTGAGGTTGTAGTCTGAAAGCTCCCGCATCGGTTGTTCGGACCCAGATACCACCTCCGTGATCCGCCTTCATTTCCATGAGATTTCGTCCGGAAAGCGCCTCATATTGCTGTACCTCGACTAATTGCTCTTTAGGATAAATACTTACCAGAAAACCACCATCCAGTAACAAATATAGAATGCCTTTATCTTCCAGTAGCGCTCTGCAAGTCCTGCCTTGTAGAACATCACCAGCAAAAGGAAAATGTTCTGCCAGCGAACTCATAGAGTCCAAGGATTCTTCCAGGAAATAAACTTCATTTTTTTCTCCGACCCAGAAGCCATCCTTGCCTGGATAAAAAAACAAGGTTGATTTTCCGGTGAGCAGGTGCTTTTGTTCTCTGAATACACCTTCTGTTTCCTCAAATTGAAAAATACGAGCTCCAATTGACTTCAGGTAAAGCTTATTTTTATACCAGAAAAACTTGGAATTACTCACTACTGCCGGCTTGCCATCCGCCCCTAATACACTATACTCTCTAAAAGAATAACCATCAAAACGGCAAATAGAAATGCGGGTAGCTACCCACATGAAGCCATGAGTGTCCTGAGTAATATCCGTGATCCCGGAATAAGGCAGGCCATTAGCATCTGTATAATGAATGAATTGACGATCCTTGGACAAGCTTAATTGTCCCGGAAGTTGCTGCCCGCTCAATAGCAGGCAACTTACAATTATCAGTAGTATATCAATTCTTTGACTCAGGCTGTGTTAATTTAATGTATCCTGCAATCTAAACATCAATAATTAAATTAAGAAATTTAATTTTGAATTGCTAGCCTGCAGCACCACAGAAAATTTTCTTTACGGAATGGCATAAAACCGCCAGCTTGTCTTCAGGTCTTTTGGCGGCGCCTGCTTGACCATCAAAGCTCTGACCATCTCCACCGGCATGCGGTTTTCTCGGAGTACCGCATCGTGAAATTCACGATAACTCATTTTTCCCGTATCCACCAATTCCTTCTTAAGGGCCTCGAATTGCAAGCCTCCGATCATGTAAGCAATCTGATATAGGGGATCATATCCTCCTACGAATGAGCGTCGTACTTCGCCTTCAGCATTGGCTCTTTCATGTCCTACCCGGTCCACTAAAAAGTCGATGCACTGCTGTGGCGTCCATTCGCCAAGGTGGTATTTCAAAGAGAAAATGATCCGGGCACAGCGGTGCATCCGCCAGAAGAGCATGCCGATCTTGTCTTCAGGTCCTTCTGGGAAATTGAGGTCCCAAAGTAGGCGCTCCCAGTACAAAGCCCAGCCTTCTCCCCAAAAAGCGGTGCCGAAATTGCCGTAGGCCCAGGAGCGGTAAACCTTGTGCCGCTGTCCCATAAAAGCCTGTAAGCCGTGGCCGGCAATTAATTCATGATGAACAGTCGCTCTGGAAAAATGAGGGTTATTACCGCGCATGCTCATCAGTTTTTCTTCATGTGTCATGGTGCTGGTTGGATAAGAGATGCTGATGCGCTCTCCGCCGGTAAAGAATGGATTGATGAGTTGGCGTTCAGGAGTCATCATGATCATCCGCCAGGTTTCTTCAGCCAGGGGCGGGATGGTCAATAGCTCATTTTTTTTCATAAAAGAAATTGACTCATCGTATAATCGTTTGATCACCTCGGGCTGCTTTCCAGGCTCTACATAAGTCTCTTTAACTGCTTCCAGGGCCTTGTGCCAGTCGGTGCCGAATCCCATTTCTTTGGTGGCCTTTAGCATTTCACGGTCGCACCAGGCAAACTCCTGCTCGGCTATCTCGATTAGCTCGGCTGGTGTATAAGGGATCATTTCGTATTCCAGGCGCTTAAGAATTTCCTCCTCTCCAATGGGTACTCCGACGATACCCGATTCATCGCGTTTTTGATTACTGATGACTTCCTTTTTGCTGTCTAATAACTCCATGTATTTTGTCAAAGCCGCCTCGAGATCTTCATACGGCTTTTTCACCCACCAGGTGTACAAAGGATCGTAGTCAAAATAGAAGTTATGTGCTTCCTTGAAAGCTTCTTTCAAATCATTGAGATGACGAGTGGTGGCCCGCACTAAACGAGCATCGATATTATCTCCTTCTTCTACCTCCATGTGCTTCTCCTGGATGGTGTGCAGGATGTCGGTCATTCTCTTAGCCATTGCTTTAGCATCCGGCTGCAAGCCTCGTCTTTTTTCAGTTATTATCTTATTCATCTCATCCTGGAAAGGAAATAGAAAATCGGACTCGTTCAAGACTTCCGCCATGTTGTTTATATTACGCAAGTCCTCCCGAAGCCGGCGGGCAAACAATTGGTAATCAACTTTTTCATCCAGACTGAGCCGGCTATAATTCATCCCTTCCAGCTTCGCGTTGTAGTCTGAGATCAAAGTTTTCATACGGTCTATGCTTTCGGCTGTGCCCGGTACCGTGTAGAATCGGCCTAAAATTTTCTCATCGGCACTGTATTGAATGATGAGGTCTGGCAGGCTCTGGGCGATTAGAGTGCTTTGGGTAAAAAGGAAACCCAGGAAGAGGAGTAAGATTGTGTTTTTCATACGATCTGTTTTTTATAGAATACTTTTTGATTAGTTAACAAGTTGTGATGGTGTACTTGGCCAGTACTCGGCAGATGCTAGGATACTTTTGCCGCCTGCAGCGGCAGGATGCTTGACGTCTTTAGGCAGGTATTTGAATAGTGCTTATCTCCTTATTTTTGATAATCAAACGTCCAGCATCGTGAGTCCGCCCAGGCGGACGAACTAGCATCCCAGCATCCGCCGAGTACTGGCCAAGTACAACATCCTCTATAGCTCTGGCTCCGTCCTTCAAAAACTCCATTTCGGCTCCGCACCCATCAAATGCTCCACAAAATAATTCCAGCGCTTTTTGGTAAAATAGTCGCTGTAAATACCCCGGTAGCCATGGCGTTGACTGGGGATGATCAACAAATCAAAATCTTTATCCGCCTTGATCAGGGCTTCGCTAAGTTTGAAGGTTGCGGACGGATTCACGTTTTCGTCTATGCCTCCGTGGACCAGTAAGATCTTTCCCTGAAGATTACCGGCCATGGTAATATTCGACTGATTGTGATAGGCCGTGTCCACAGGCCAGCCCATGTACATCTCCGGCCACCAGGCTTTTTCCATACGGTGGTCGTGATCGGCTGAAGAAGAGACGGCTACCTTGTAATGATCTGGATATTGCAGCATACCGTGTGCGGCATCATAGCCGCCGGCTGAATGACCGAAGATCCCGACTCGGTCGGCATCATACCAGCTGAATCGTTCTCCCAGTTGCTTATGCGCATACACATGATCGCCGAGCAGGTAGCCCAGCCGCTTGTATGAGAAATCTCTGAAGGCCTTAGATCGGCCTGCCGAGCCGCGCCCATCGATCGTAACCACGATAAAGCCCAGCTCCGCCAGCGATTGATTCGTACTGGAAAGAGAGCGTCGGAAACTTCGGGGATATCTAAAGGTAAAAGGCCCTGTGTAACTGTACTCTACCACCGGATAACTTTTCTGGGGATCGAAATTAGTGGGCTTCCAGATCACACAATAGATATCCGAAACGCCGTCTTCCGCTTTAATTATATGGGTTTCCGGTGCCTTCCAACCCGTTTCAAATAATGCTGAAGCATCTGCTCTGGACAATTCTTTCTTATCAGATTTGCCGGATTTTCGCAAAATCGTGACAGTGGGTTCAGTTACCGTAGCGTAATTATCCACAAAAAAGCCTCCGTCGGGAGAGAAACTAATTTCGTGATGGGCATCTTCAGGAGTCAATAAGCTCACTTTTTTACCTTCAAAATCCACACTGTACAAATGCTGGAAGTAAATATTGCGGCCCGACTCTTTTCCCATAGCTGTGAAATAGATCATTTGATTCTGCTCATCCACATGTGCCAGGTCGTTCACCATCCAGTTCCCGTCGGTCAGTTGGGTATGCTTTCCGGTGGCAACATCCAGCAGGTACAAGTGATTCCAGCCAGTCATTTCGGCCGTAAAAATGATCTTGTTCAGATCCTTCAATAAACGATATCTGTCAAAAGCATTGTTGACGCTTGTTTCACTAGATTCGGAGTAAAAAACCCGGGTTTTCCCTGTAGAAGCATCTACTTCTACATAATCTCTTTGTTTGTAGCCTCTGATATAATGCCGCCCCACGAGGCGTTCACTATCAGGCATCCACCTTAAATCCGGGCTTACAATATGAACTTTAGGAGGGAGGCCAACAGCTATCTGCTTTTGCTTTTCAATATCAAACAAAACCGTTTGGATATAAACCATGGTGGAATCCCCAGGTGAACCGCGGTAGTACCCTAACAAGCGCGGCCTGAACAACGAATCGACCGACCAGTCGAGCATGTACATTTTATCCGCCTTCCTCGTATCCACTATACTGCTCAGGATCTTTTTTGAGTCGGGCGACCAGCTGGCCGTAAACCGATCGGGTCGTTTACCATTTTCACCGACCATAATGTCTCCCCAGCCATAATAGCTGGCATATTCGTAATGGCGCTTACCATCCTTACTGAGCTGAATTTCTTTCCCGGTTTCTGTTGAGCGGATAAAAAGGTTGTAGTCCCTGCTAAAAGCCACCCATTTCCCATCCGGGGATTCGGCTTCCATAAAGCTGGGCCGGTCATTTTCCCCAGGCTCCAGTTTTTTAATTTGATAGGTGGTCAGATCGGCTTGGTAGGCCTGGCCTCTTTCCCGAAATTCCAATTGATCTCCTTTGAATTCCAATCTGCTTATTGGTAAGCTATCAGCTTTGACATCCAGGTCAAAATTGCTATTGAGGGCCTGTGCGAATTTTTGGTGGTCAAAAGCAGGTTTGGGGGACAAAGAGGGGAAGTCTACTCGTTTGAAGGAGCGAGTTCCTTTACCAGACAGCTCAAACCAGAGGCCGGTGGAATCGGCAAAAAACTGGGGTTGAACGTAGGCATTGTGTACCTTTTGGCGAAAGTGATCTTTTAGGAAAGCATGGGCTCGTTGGTAGTCTTCGACTGTGGGGCCCTCTCCCTGTCCAAAAAGTGGAGAAAAAAACAGGCTTAGAAATATGGGTAAAAGTATTTTCATTTTAGATTGTTTTTTGATGATTGGCGATTTATATGGGGTTGTGTGAACCCCATATAAACAAAAATTTTACCTCTTTATCGTTCTGGCATAAAAGAACGGCCCCGCCCGATGTCCTACATGCGGGTCCAGTTTGATAGTTACAGTACTATTACTAGCCGTCAATTCATCGGGAATGTCGTATTGGACATCGATGAAAGTCCCATCCTGCTTTCCGCTGATATTTTCGGTGGCGATCTTCTGGCCATTTACCAAGATATCAAAAGTTTTGGAACCTGTGAATCCCCCCCAATATTCCAGTACCAGGGCCATAGGTTGCCCTTTCATTACCTTCATATCGAACGACAGCCAGCCGCCGCGCTCAGCCCCCCGCGCTTTACGGCCACGGAAATCCTCCATGATATTGAGCTTTTCACCCGTAAAATTATGATTCCGTTCCGGTTGCATTTCTCCTGGTTGGAAGGCATCGAAGGTCATTTCCTCCAGCTTTTTCTTACGTTCTTGCTCTTCCTGGTAAGCAGCCTGATGAGTTTCCCATTTCTCCTGATTGAACAGGTCGAAATAAATGGAATAACGACGATCGTGGGTTTGGTAAAAAGGTTTCAGTACCACATCTCTTGGGTTACCAACCTCCACCGTTTTGAAAGTATTGGTTGCTCCTTCCACAGCCTCTAACCAGGCAGAAGGATCTCTTTCCTCTGACATGAATACCGGCACATAGTCGCTTTCTCTTGCTTGTTCATCTTCAACAGGCCCCAGATCGCCGGCTAGTACAATAGGACCATAAAAAACAGCGATGCGGTTTTCATCATCCGGCATGGCTTCCAGGCGAAGGCTAAAAGGAAAGCTGATGTCCACCTGATCCCCATCTTTCCAGCTTCTGTTAATGGCCAGAAAATTACCAGGACCTGCATCAACGGAATATGTTTTTCCGTTGATTTCAACATCCATGCCATTCTCTGCCCAATAAGGATACCGCACATAGAAGATGAATTCCTGAGGAGCGTCCATATTCATAATGAATTGGGTGCCTTGTTCTTCCGGGAAGTTTGTTTTTTGAGTTAAAGTGACGCCTTTCTCTTCCCATTGAACTGCTGAAGCAATGAACTGACTGGCGTACAGCTCATTTTCATTATGGTAATAAATGTTGGCTCCGTACTTGGCGTGGGTTTCCATACCTGAACCGACGCAGCAGGTAAACCATTCGGGATCCTGATAGGTTTTGTGTCCGCCCATTTCCAGCGAAAGATTGTAGATCACTCTGCCGGTTTCGGGATGCTGAGCGGCCAGGATATGGTTAAACAAGGCCCTTTCGTAAAAGTCGGCTACTTCTGCGCGAGGTTCCCAGAAAAACAAGTGGTGCGACAATTTGAGCATGTTGTAAACATTGCAAGTCTCAGTAGTACCATTGCTTAATCGATTGCGAAGTTTGTTGGCTTCGCCGAAATATTCGTGATTGCCGTGGCCGCCGGTTACATAAGAATGGTCATGAACAACCGTTTTCCAGAAAAACTCAGCCGGTTTTTTATCCTCCTCATTCCCGGTGATTTCGTACAAGCGAGAGGAAGCAATCAATTTCGGAATTTGAGTATTTCCATGTTTTCCAGGGAGGATATCCTCCCCTTTTGCGAGGGGGTCTATAATGGCCTCATGGTGAAAGACGCGGGCAATTTCCAGGTATTTTTCTTCCCCAGTATCCGCATAAAGGTCGGCCAATGTTTCCTGTACCCCGCCAAATTCGCAGTGCAGCATTTCCTGGACCTGTTCATTGGTTAATGGTAGTACAATGGTCCCGATCCAGTTGGCAAAGTTTTTTTCCACCTCCAAGGCTTTTTCATTGCCCAACACCCGATAGGCGTCCCGTAATCCGGCCATTACTTTGTGATGGGTATAAAATGGTGCCCAAATACCATTCAGGTCAAAACCCTGGGAGCGTATTTCACCCTTGGCTACTTCTTCTTCAAAGATTTTTTTCCCATTATCAAAAGCACCAAGGTATTGTCCTCCATTGGCTTCCTGGACGATGGCCAGTTCGTCGACGATATAGTTTGCTCTTTTTTTGAACTCCTCATCACCGGTGGTTTGGAACATCAGTACACTGGCACTCAGGTAATGCCCCAGGCTGTGCCCCGCCAGTGACTGTGACTCCCAGCCGCCGTAGGATTCGGCTCTGGGCTCTAGGCCTGCCTGTTCTCTGAAGCGAGCCAGCAGACGGTCCGGCTCGTAATTGAGCAGGATCTGTTTGTTCAGATCAACTCCTTTTTTAAAACGACCGTCCAGTAATTCTACTTTGGCCAAATCAAATGCCTCAACTGCCTCCGGGTCGTCCCCACCGGTGGTGATGACTTTGTTGGAACAGGCAGAGAGGATTAGGGTGATGGTAACTAAGACCAATAGATATTTTTTCATAATAGGTTTATTTTTGAGGGGCGAATCCGCCTCTAGAATTTTGTTTTATTCAATAACTACCTCATATAAACCGGTAGCATGCTCTTTCGGTAACTGGATAACAAGGCGTAGTCCATTAGTTTTTACTGCTTCAAATTCGATCTGATCCCAGGCATCTTTGGTGATGGGATAGTCACCTTTAGCATTTACCGGCTTCCAGTCATCACCGGATTTGTATTGAACTTCCCAGGCAGCCGGGATACGGCAACCGCCTCTCGGGCCGTCGTCAAACCAATAGACCTTTACGCTGGATACCTCCTGTGCAGCATCAAAATCGAATTGCACCCACTCTTCGGTATCCTTTTTCGGCCACCAGTGGAAATAGGTGATGGAATGATCGTTAGAATGCTCCGGCATCAATTGATCGTTCAAGGCTACGATGGCCCTGGACTTTCTGGACGCTGATACTTTACTTTTTCGGGCAATGGTCGGAGCCGGTTCCGGGCGGGCGCTTTCCACAGAAGTCGGAAGCCAGACACTCATCTCACCGGGCCCGCGATTATTCCAAACGTGATAAGGAATTAATGTCAATTTCCTTGGCTTGGATACGCTAATCTCTCCATTCAATTGCCGGGCAGCCTGCCTGGCCTTACCTTCGATGGTGTAGACACCATTAAGAGCTTTGGACTTTTTAACTTTGAAGTCGGTAGCAGGATCCACGACCATGCTCAAGACTTTTCCATCCGGATTGTCTGCCCATTCTGCGCAGTAAAGTATTGGGCCTCGCTCTACGGCCACTTTACCAACATTTTCCTTCACTTCCGGGTGGGCTTTCACCACTTCTGCTTCCATTGGGAAATCGACTTCAATTTGATCCCCTGTATTCCAATTTCTGGAAATGGTCACGTAGCCTTTATCATCGATGCTGTAACTCAGTTTTTTACCATTAAGCTTAATATCAAAAGCCTGTTTTTTATCATTGAGATAAGTATACAAATCACTGGGCACCGGGCGATTGCGTACATAGCCGGGAATTCTTAATTTGAGATCGGCCTGGGTGTTCGTCCCATCGGTTACCTCAATCCTGACTCCTCCATCCCATGGAAATTCACTTTCCTGCTGCAAGGCCAGTTTTTTCCCATTTAAGTCAAAAGCAGATTCGCTGGAGATATACAGGTTTACATATACCTTATTCTTATCCAAAGCATATATATAACCCGGCATGGAAGGCAGGAACCTGGCCACATTCGGCGGGCAGCACGCACAACCAAACCACTCGCTCCTCTCATGCTGACCGTAAGAAGACAGCGGATTCGGGTAAAAAAAGCGATCTCCTGAGAGCGAAACGCCGTCTATGACATTATTGTACATCGTTCTTTCCAAGACGTCAATGTACTTGCTATCGCCCGTCATGAGGAACATGCGATGATTCCAGGTTGACATGCCGACGCCTGCACAGGTTTCGCAGTAAGCCGACATATTGGGTAGTTCATAGGCATCTCCGAAAGCTTCGCCACTGCCGGTAGCTCCAATCCCGCCATTGATGTAATATTTGGAGTCGACAATATTGTGCCAGAGGCCGTCAATGGCCTGCATGTAGGATTCATCGCCGGTGATAGCGGCTATATCTGCCATGGCCGTCCACATGTATGATGCTCTAACGGCATGACCGACCGCTTCTTTTTGCTGAGTTACGGGAAGGTGGGATTGGTCGTATTTTTTAGGGTTACCCACCCCGTTCTTTCCGCGCACATCCAGGAAGAACTTAGCCAGGTCCAGATAGCGTTCCTCGCCGGTAGCCCGGTATAATTTGACAAGGCCGATCTCTACTTCCTGATGGCCTGGATAGTTCATGATTTTTCCTTCTCCGAATTCGTTGTAAATCAGGTCGGCACTTTTGACGGCAATATCGAGGAAAGAGCGCTTGCCGGTAGCGGAATAATGAGCCACAGCTGCCTCGAACATATGGCCGAGATTATAGAGTTCGTGGCTTAATTCGTGCACCAGTTCCCAACGTTGTTCGCCGGCCCATTGATGTACGTTTTTACCAATAGTGCGAGTTGTATAGATGTATCCATCATCTTCCTGGGCCTCGGCAATATATTGGATGAGGGTGTCCATCATGGCTTCCATTTCCATGTCCGGATAGGTTTGGATGGAATAACTGGCCGCTTCGATGATCTTATAGATATCAGTATCATCAAAGGGATATTCGGTACAGAACTGCCCGTCCATCATCCCGGCGGCGATTTTAAAATTATCGATCCGGCCGGTTTTCTGGCTTTGCTGATAAGCGATCGGTATGGTCACCTCGTGATTGGTTTTGATCTTGGGTGCCCAAAACTCATCTTGGATGTCCACTTTTGAAAAAGGAACAGGTGCAATGGGATAGTCTCGGTTTTGAGCATAAAGGGAGCCTGCTAGTGTAAAAAAGACTCCAAAGAGAAATGGAATATATATCGGTTTCATTTCAAAAGGATTGGTTTTATTGATTGACCAGTCAAATTCGTTTTTAAATGTAAAAAATACACTTAACTGCTACGAATATATAAAAAAGCCTTCTCAAAGCAAAAAATATTTGCTTTGAGAAGGAAATACAGATTTAAAAACAATATATTTTCGCCTTGGTGAAATTAAATTCTACATGCTTTTTTTTGATTGATATATAATAACCAAATTTTGCTCCTTAATTTTTTCAGATAGATCGATTTTCTGCTCATTTGAGTACCATGACCTGATAAATCCGACCGGTGGCAGCCCCTTGGTGAGCTTGAATTTTTAATTCAAAATAGCCTTTAGAAATTTTTTCCAGTAGTTGTGAGGGAATTTCATAATCTGCGGTTAGGAGTCCTTCCTCCCAGGAGTTTTCTAGTTCTACGGTTTTCAGTAATTGGTCATTTAGCAAAATATCAAGTTTCCGTTCCCTACCCTGTTTTTCATATACCAGGCGGATGATTTTTCCCTCTCCGCTATTTTGGAGTTGATAAGAAAACCATCCGGAAGCTTGCCTCCAGGAACGGCCGCGAGTACTTCCAATTTCGGTGTTTTCTCCTTTAAAATTATGTTCAGACTCCGGTTGCTGCTCACCAGAAGCTACTTCATCAATCGTACGGGCTTCGAGGGCAAGCATCTCCTGCTCACGTGCCCGTAGTTGTTCTTTGATGTTTTCGAGATTCTCAGGAGCAGTTACCTGCCAGTAGAGCATATATCTCGCATCGTGAAGGCTGAAAAACGGAGCAAGCTCGAGATCCTGATATTCAGATGGATAAACCAGCTGGGATACAGAAAAAGTCAAAGGTTTGTCCTTCACAGCTTTTACTGTCTTTCCTATTTTCTTTCCTTTTTCGACAATTAAGGGAGCTTCTTCAATGGGGTAAAATTTACCATCTGCTACATGTCCCATTCGGCTGTTATCAGCAAACAGACCATTCAGATCCTGGGTGCCGGTGCTTGCTGCGAGCACGATCGGCCCATGAAAGAAAGAAGCCCAGGAAGATCCGTCGGGTAGATATTCCAAAGTAGTCTGCATGGGTAGAACCACTTCAACTTGATCTCCTTCCGACCAGGTGCGATCCAATACAATGAAGGAAGAAGGTCCGGCCGTCACTTTTTGTTTTTTGCCATTGATTTTGACAAGCAGTTTACCGGGTGCAACCCATTCAGGGTAGCGAATGTGTAGAGCAAACTGTTTAGGTTGATCCAAACTCAAAGTCAGGAAGGTATTTTCTTCATAGGGGAATTGAGTAGATTGCTGAAGGCTTATCCCTTTTTCTTCCCAATCAAGACGAGAGGGAATAAATAAATTTACATACAGGTCATTTTCTCCACGAGCATAGATCATTTCTCCATATTTACCGTGATTTTCCAAACCTGAGCCGACACAGCACCAAAATCCTTCATGTGGTTGGGAATATACTCGGTAGTGTCTGGGGCGCATGGGCGTGAAATACACAAAGCCGCCTTCGGGATTTTGAGAGGATAAAATATGGTTGTACAAGCCTCTTTCAAAATAATCCATGTATGCTGCTTTAGGCTTCGACAGGAACAATAGTTTGGTTAGCCTCAGCATATTGTAGGTATTGCAGGTTTCGGGGCCCTGATTGGATTCAATCATCTTTGAGAAGTCATTCTCCGGATGAAAATGCTCCCGAACACTATTGCCCCCTATAGAAACGGACCTTTTGTTCACGATGGTCTGCCAGAAAAAATCAGAGGCATCTGTCCAATCCTCCTTATCATCCAACTGAGCGATTCTTTGATATCCCACTACCTTGGGGATTTGGGTATTGGCATGCAAGCCGGTCAGTTTGTCTTCTTTACGGAGCAGTGGTTCCAGAATAGCCTGGTGCGACATTCTTTTGGCCAATTCCAGGTATTTATCTTCTCTTGTTATCGCAGCTACATCGGCAAAAACTTCGTTCAGGCCTCCATGTTCACTACGCAGCATATCCTGGATCTGGTCGTCTGACAAACCGGATAGGACTCCATAGAACCAGTCTGTTAAGTCAACCAATATTTCTTTAGCCTTTTCCTGGCCGGCTATTTGATAAGCATCTCTCAATCCGGCAAATAACTTATGGATATTGTAGAGGGGAACCCACTTCCCATTCAAGGAAAAACTAGCAGCATCGATCTTTCCGGCGGCAATATCCTTCCATACTTTCCGGCCATCTGGTATACCACCGACATAGCCATTCCCGTTTTTCTTCTGACAAGCCCCCAATTGATCAACCATGTAATCCAGGCGTTCTTTCAATTGTTCATTACGGGTAGAGGCATACATCATGGCCAGAGCGGATAAATAATGCCCTCCTATATGGCCGTCCAGACCGGTATTTTCCCAATTCGGATATCGCTCTGCTTTAGGTTCCAGCCCCGCATCGATTAGAAAGGGAGCCAATAAACGGTCGGGCTCCATCTCAAGGATGTAGGCCATGTCCGTTTGCTGAGCCTTGTAAAAAGGACTTTCCAATAAGGTCACCTGGCTTAAGTCAAAACTTTGAAGTTGTTGGCCATATCCCAAAAATCCTAAGGAAAGGAAAAGAAGCGTTTTAATCATTCTATTTTTCATCAAAATCGGTTTTTAAATGTTAATTTAACACTTATTATGAAAACTATTCAATCTAATAACCAGAAAAAGCTACATAGTATGCAATACAGGACTTTAGGAAAAACCGGCTATAAAGTTTCCGAAATCAGCTTGGGCACCTGGCAGGTTGGTGGAAAATGGGGACAGCCTTTTAGCCATGACAATGCTGATCAGATTTTAAATACAGCAGTGGATACCGGTACTAATTTTATTGATACGGCAGATGTATATGGCGACCGGGAAAGTGAAAAAGCGGTTGGCCGGCTTGTAAAAAACCGTACTGAAAAAATTTATGTTGCCACAAAATGCGGAAGAAGGTTAAATCCTCATGTCAGCGAGGCTTACACTCCAAAAGCCATGCGGCAATTCGTGGAGGAAAGCCTCCAAAATATTGGCATCGAGCAGCTAGACCTGATCCAGTTACATTGCCCTCCTACGGAGGTTTACTACCGTCCGGAAATATTTGAGGTATTTGACCGGATGATCGAAGAAGGAAAAATTGCCAAACTGGGGGTGAGTGTAGAAAAAGTAGAAGAAGCGCTGAAGGCCATTGAGTACCCCAATGTGGATACTGTTCAGATCATTTTTAATATGTTCCGTCAGCGGCCGGCTGAGCTATTTTTTGAGCAAGCTAAGAAGAAAAATATTGGAGTAATTGTCAGAGTGCCCCTGGCAAGTGGTTTACTTACCGGAAAGTTCAGTGCTGACACCTCTTTCGAGTCAGGCGACCACCGCAAGGATAATCGGGAAGGAGAGCTGTTTGACAAGGGAGAAACCTTTTCCGGAGTACCTTATGATACCGGTTTGAAGGCCGTCGAAAAATTAAAAACAGCCTTCCCGGATGTATCGCCGGCCCAACTGGCACTAAAGTGGGTACTGATGTTTGATGCGGTCAGTTGTGTGATTCCGGGAGCATCAAAAGTGGACCAGGTGCTATCAAATGTTGAGGCCGGAGAGATGAATGATCTTAGTCAGAAAGATATGGCCACTGTAAAAGAGATCTACGATGAATTTATAAAAGAAACGGTACATCATCTTTGGTAAAATTGGTAGTGGTCTTTGACCGATATTACTTATATTTAAAACCAGACTTTGTATCGATTCCTTTTTTCTCCAGCAGTCAGTGGCTGCCAAAAAAAAGGCAAGGGGTTGTGTAAAAAGTGTGGGCGGCGGTTCGCCGCCCACACTTTTTACACAATCCCTTTTGTATTTTACTTATACTTCCACAAAGCCCATCCATAAAATGCTCCTCCCAATACGAACCAGATCAAAACGATCAGCCATTCAATCCCTCCCAATGCAGCCGGCATGCCCGGCAGGAACAATATAGCCAGCCCGATCGAAAGCACCGCAGCCAATATACCCGTCAGTCGGCCGAAGCGGACGAAATACGGGCGTTCCATATCCGGATATTTCTTTCGCAGTACCAAAAAGGAAACTGCTACCAGAAAATAGGCGAAGAGTAAGCTAAAACTACCGGCATTCACGAAAAAGATCATAGCCTGGCGCCCCATAAGGGTAGAAATGACGGCCACCAGGGCGATCATAATTAAGGCATTATAAGGGGATCTATGCTTTTGGGAAATAGCCGTCAAACCTTTGGGCAGCATTTGGGATTCGGCCATAGCGAAAATAGCCCTGCTCCCTCCGATCATGAAAGCATTCCAGCTGGTTAGGATACCGATAATGCCACAAACGATCACTAATTTGCCTGCCAGTGGAGAGTCCCAGGCAGCAGCGGCTCCTTCGGCTACCGAAAAGGAGGCCCTTTCCAATTGATCGGCAGGAAGAGACATCCCCAAGGCCCAGCTCACCATGATGTACCAGGCAATGGCTACAAATATGGAGATCAGCAAAAGCCGGGCCATCTGCCTGGGCGGAATTTTTATTTCTTCGGCAGTTTGAGGAATGACGTCAAAACCTACCAGCAAAAAGGGGATGACTACCAGAGCAGGGAAAATACCCGTCATTCCGTTTTTTACCAAAGGTTGTAAATTTTCAGTGCTACCGCTCCCAAAAAAGGCACCGCCGGCAAAAACAAAACCCAATAACAATATCAAGGCTACGGCAAAATTTTGGAAACTAGCCGAAAGTTTGATCCCCAAAATATTAAGGGCCGTTACGGCGATTGTGGTCAGAATACCAAAAACAACATAACTGAGATAAACTTCGTAGCCCGCAAAAGTCCATAAGTAACCATATTTCATATCCGGGAAAAAATACTCCAATGCTACGGGCATGGCTGCCGCCTGTAGCGCAACCACCGATACATATGTGAGCGTCAGCGACCAGGTACAAATAAAAGAAGCGTGTTTTCCGAGTGCTTTATGACTGTAAACATGCTCCCCTCCTACCTGAGGCATAGCTGCTGCGAGTTCGGCATAGGTCAGGCCGATAAAATAAAAGATCACAGCTGATAGCAGAAAGGCGATTACCGTTCCCAGGGAACCGGCATCCATAATAAAACCACCTGTCAAAACTACCCAGCCCCATCCGATGATGGCGCCCAGAGAAAGAGTTAGAACTTCAGTTTTACCTAATACTTTTTGGAAGGAATGCTTGCTCATCTTTGCGTTTTCTTGGATTTTCGACCACAAAGAAGAGCAATAAACAAAAAAAGATCCCATTGCCGACGGCAATGGGATCTTTTTTTTACTTTTTAATGGCTGGCTACCATTTCCAATTCCATTTGCAGGTAAGATACAGCATACTCCGGAGGGAGCTGACCGGTAAGTACCTGGTGGTAGATCCGAGAGATCTTCGGAGCGAATTCCATGTAGTTGGGAGACATAGGTCTCACCCGGGTATTCTGGATGACTTCTTTAGCCAAAGCCATCGTCGGGACTTGCTTTAACAATTCTCGATCCCTGTAAAGCATATCAATTGCGGGTAATATACCTGCCTCCAATGCCCGATATTTTTGTTGTTCAGGAGCAGTCATGAACAAAATGAATTCCCAAATAGCCTTTTCTTTTTCGGTTGAGGTATGATTGGCGATCATAAAATTCCAGCCCCCCAGGCAACTGCGAGAAGGAGAATCAGGCACCAGAACAGGAATCGCACATAGCCCTACCTGTTCGGGTTGAAGAACGGAAGCTGCTTCCTTTAGCTCGTTGTAAATACCTGGCCAGCCCCTCATAAATATGGCATCCCCTTCCACAAATGCTTTTGTAGATTCTTCCTCTCTGAAATCGGCTACTTCTTTTGGAGATATTCCTGAATCAACCAGCATACGGGCCATGGCCAAACCTGCTTCCGATTCTTTGCTATCCACGATGATAACTTCAGGGTCAATATCAATGCCGTCAAAATTCCCACTCACCCCAAGATTAGCCAGCAGGACATTACCGCCGGCATTCCAAATGAGTTCGCAGGCATTGGCAACCCCTCCTTCATAATCAGCTCCCTGAAAAACATATCCATACTTAATATCATGGTCATTCTGGACTTTACGTGTCATTTGCATCAGTTCGGCCCAGGTTTGGGGAGGCTGAGAAAAACCACTTTCTTTCAATAAATCTTTGCGATAGAAAAGAATTCCAGCGTCTGTATACCAGGGAATACCCCAAACTTTGAAGTCATAAGTAACAGAGTTCATGGCTGCTTTGACAAAGTGCTCGGGTTTGTACCGGGCATAAAAATTGGATGAAAGGTCTTTGATCCATTTCTTTTCTGCGAAAGGAGCCGTCCAAACCACATCTCCACCGATTAAATCATAGGAATTCTTTTCGCTTTCAAAATCCTCTTCTAGTTGTTGGTAATATTCATCGGAAAGCACGGCCGTTTTCTTCCAGTTGACCTGGATCTCTCCCTGATGTATTTTATTAAACTGATCAATCAGTGGTTGTATGTTTGATTCCTCGGTGGGTGCGAAGGCAAAGTTAATCTCAATCTCTTTTTCATTAGTACAGGAAAATCCAAGAAGCAATAAAGTAAAGGCAAGAAAAGTGAGAAATAATCTGAAGTGATAAAATGGTTTCATGATAGGCGATTTTTAGGATGTGAAAAAATATGTACTTGTCAAGAAGCTTTTAGTGATATATAAATTAACAAATATTATTGATTATTTCAATTAAGCGTAAAAAAGTAAAATATTATTTTATCATTAATTTATTCATCAAAATATAATACCACCAACTAAAAGGATTGCGTAAAAACTTCTACCTGTCGGTAGGCAGGCGTTCCTCCATCGCCCGCCATCCGCATATCGCTGAAGCTTTTAGCGGACGCATAAGGCTTGCCGACGGCAGGGCGTTTTCACACACCCCTTGCTACATTTCATTTTTCCCGAATTTTTTTTCTGCTTTTGTCTCTGATTTTTGGCCTTTCCGAAAAAAAATTCACCAAAGGGGCCTCAAAGTCCACTTTTTACGCATTGGCACAGGGATTGCCCTATTCCTAGTGTCATGACGAAATCATTTCAACAATTATTCACCAAAACAATATCGCCATGCATGATATAGATAAAACTACCCAGGAATTTGAATACGATTCGGATCTGGAATTCGATGATGAACTGGAATGGGAGTACGAGGAGGATGAATTTGGATTCGGAGAGAATTCCTACGGCGGCAATGGTTTTTACCATGAACTTCCCTTCTCGGAAGAAGAAGAGATTGCTCTGGCTACTGAATTACTGAACATCCGTTCAGAAGAAGAACTGGATCAGTTTTTAGGAAAGATCGGCGGTTTTTTCAAAAAAGTCGGCCGAAAAGCCAAACGTTTTTTCAAATCAAAAGGCTTCCGAAAATTTGGCCGAATCCTGAAGGGCGTTGCCAAAAAAGCTTTGCCCATTGCGGGAAGAGTGGTAGGAGGAATCTTTGGAGGTCCGATCGGCAGTCAACTAGGGGGAAGCCTCGGCGGCTTTGTTTCCAACATCTTTGAACTGGAACTGGAAGGGCTCAGTCCTGAAGATCAGGAATTTGAAGTAGCCAGAAGATATGTCCGCTTTGCCGGAGCAGCTTTCCAAAATGCAGCAAACCTGAGTAACCGAATGCCATCCGACAGGGCAGCCACCCTTGGCATCAAGATGGCCGCTAAAAAACACGCCCCTGGTCTATTAAAGAAAAATGCCGGCAGTAGCGGTCAGTCTAGCGGAAGCTGGTTTAGAAAAGGCAACCGCATCATTCTCACGGGACTATGACAAGCAGATTCACATAGTTAAACCTTTTAAACCCTTTTTTTCATTTAAAAAATTAAGTTATGCAACACTTCAATGGAATAATGGATGAGTTCGAAAATGAATTCGAATTTGAAAATGAATTCGAATTTGATGACATGGAATTTGAATCCGAATACGAGTATGAGTTCGAGGATGATTTTGACGACGAAGTTTTCGATGAAGACGAAGAGATGGAATTAGCAGAAGAGCTTCTTTCTATTGACAATGACGAAGAGCTGGAATATTTCCTGGGTGGATTGATCAGAAAAGTCATCCCTAAGGTTGGGCGATTTCTGAAAGGCCGTGGCAAAAGCCTGGTAAAAGGGCTGGCCAAAAAGGGCATGAGCATGGCTCGTCAATACTTACCCGGGCTCGGACGCCGGGCAGCCGGTGCTATTGGAAGCGGACGTTTCGGCCAAATCAGCGATCTGGCCCGCTCCTTCTTTGGCTTTGAATTGGAAATGATGGCTCCCGAAGAGCAGGAACTGGAAATCGCCAAGAAGATCATCAAAACCACCAAAACAGCCGCTAAAAATCTGGCCAAAGCCGCCAGCAGAGGTGTACCGCCCACCCCCCAATTGGTGAATAAGGCCCTAAAAGCAGCTGCTAAAAAGCACTTGCGACCCAGCGGAAAAAAGCCCCTGGGCTCCCGAAGAAATCGCGGTCGCTGGATCAGAAAAGGCAACAAGATCATCGTTATGGGCGCCTGATGCAACACCATCAGTTTTTGGTCAGTGAAGCCAATGCGCTGCGGGTCCGTCTGGGTATGGTCAAACCCTTTGAGCAAACCATGCCTACCGTACCGGCTGCTAATATTTCCAAGGAGGCCCTGAATGCCATTCATCACCTACTCAAGGGTGGAGTTGGAGATATGAACCAAAAGATCCAGCTGTTCTTGCGGTGGATGCGACGCCCAAGACGGGCAGACAAAGCCCAGAGGCAATTTGCCCTGCTAAAGTTAAAGTTCAACGCCCTGCTGGACCAGCTCGATATTTTCGCAGATGTGCTCACTCAAAGGGGCGAGCACGAAACTGGTGTCTGGATTGGAGGGCTCGATGTAGTAGCAGAAAATGCGCTCAAGATCCGGGGAGGCTCGTTTGATCCTCCTCCCCTGATCAGTTACCTGGACCGCGGCCACGGCGCTGCGATCCGAAGGGCAAGAACCCGACTGCCGGGCGGCAAACAAAACCCGGTAGCCGTGATCCGTGTACCAAGGGAGCGCATGGTTTCCTCGGGTATTGCCTCTTCCCTCATCCATGAGGTGGGGCACCAGGGCTCCGCATTGCTGGGACTCATTCCTTCCATCCGCCCAATACTGCTTCAAAAAGAACAGCGGGCGGAAGCGCAGAATAAAATCGTCTGGCAGTTATTCCATCGGTGGATTTCCGAAATTTTGTCCGACTTCTGGGCAGTTGCCCATTTGGGCGTCAGTGCCACTACAGGATTAATTGGTGTAGTCACCTTGCCGCGATACTTCGTTTTCAGGATGAACCTCGACGATCCGCACCCCTTTCCCTGGATCCGCGTCAAGATCAGTTGCGGATTTGGCCGGGTACTATATCCGGACCCGCAGTGGGACCGAATCGAGCACCTTTGGGACAGCCTGTACCCGGTCAGTCAGACTAAGGTCCGGGATCAGCATTTGATCAAAAGGATTGAAGCGCTTATCCCCGCATTTGTACAGTTGGTTTTGAAGCATCGCCCTCAAAAATTGAATGGGCGTGCGCTTTATCAAGCCTTCCCCGTCGAACAAAGGCAGCCAGGGAAGTTGCGCCGTCAATTCCAAATTTGGGATCAACAGCCAGGTCTGATGAGAAAGGCCGGCCCTACCCTCGTCTTTGCGACTATTGGGCAGGCCAGGGCAGATGAAAAGATCAGCCCCGCCTGGGAGAATCAACTGCTGACGGATATGTTGACCTACTGGGCAACTCGCAAATCAATTAGTAACCACAAAAAATGAATAAATTATGTCTGATATAAAATTAATCGGAGGCGATACATCAAGTACCCTGATGAAGATCACCAGGAAATCCATCCTGCCGATCCGATTCAAACCCGATTTCAAAGAAGACTATACTCCTGAAGAGATCGACCGCTTCGTTGATGATAAGATCCGTTTGTGGCTCTATAAATTGCCCTTTTCGGATCCCAAAGATTTCATAAATAAGGGTAACCTTAAAGATAAAGTCCAAATGGTCAAAACCGGAGAGGAACTCATCTTTAAGATCAATACTGACATCGACAAAAAAACAGTTGAGGATCACGACATTCTCCTGGCACGCATCGTCGAATTGCCAAAGGATGCTAAGAAAAAAGAGGTAGGAAAATCAGAAGAAACATCCGAAGATGAAAAGAATAACAAGAAGAAACCTCCTCTACCCAGCATTCTGGCTGAAATGGTCTTTCAAGTGATACCCGTTGAAGCGGCTTCCCCTGAAAATACTTTGTTCAACCTTCTGAATACACTTCCCTCAGACCTCCAAAACCTGAAGGATGTTAAGGTGGCCCTCAAAAGATCGGACAGAGACGAAGAACCGGATGCCAAACTCTGGGATATGATCAAAGGCAAAACAGATGATATTTCCTTCAAGAAATACGAAGAGTTTATGACCTATCTGTGCGAAGGAAATACGGAGGTCAATAAAGTTTTGAAGGAAGGCCTCAAGGGTCAGATCGAAACTTTGAGTGGCAAACGTTGGCTTCCCTTTACCGATACAGATGGATACCGTACTGTTAAGGTGCTTACCGAAGCTTTTTTACTTTATAACTGCACCATTGACCTTGAATCTAACAAAGGCATGGAAGATTACCTGGAGCAAACAAGCAAGGAAGGGCTTAGCACCCTACCCTTATTGAATAATCTCCGGGCCAGGTTTAATGATCTCGATATCAAGGTAAATGCCATTGGGGACATTCTCGATATGCTGAAGGATGGAAGCAAATCAGTTGATCAAAACTGTTACGGCATTCTGAAAAACAGCCTGGTCAGGCCATGCTTCATAGAATTGATCTGGAACTACTGGCATGAAGAATCAATGATGGTCCAGTCCTTAAGTGCGATCAGCCGTCGTTTTCAGAATGTTCGCTCCGGCAGTAGAGACCCTCTGGCCAACCTTGAAATTGCACCGCTGCGGCCGCTTAACAATTTGTTGTGGGGTTATATTCAGGACGAGCAGCACCGGCTCAGCATTACCCGCCGGGCATATGAATACGACCATCATTATGGTTTTACACTCAAAGGGAAGGCCATTCCTACACTGAATACGGCCGATTCGAGGACTAATTTCCTGGAGGCTTTCCATCAGTTGCTGAATCTATGCATTAAATTTTACAAGGAGGACGATGATACGACGGTTATTGCCGATGGGTTTCCTATCCTAAATGCCCTTCGGGAGGTGCACCTGATCCTGTCGGAAGGCATGCACAATCAATACGGAGATTTGCCGTTCACCAGCCGGGTCGAAATGATGTCACAGCAGTGGTTGCTGGCCCGCCCGGAATTCAGAGAGTTCCTTCCAACGCGCAATATGGTAGCTTACCCCGAAAACTGGATGAGCAGAGTGGCCGCCATGAACACCTTGCAAGGCTGGACCGGCAGTTCGCCTGTACATTTCAGCAAGCTGGGTATTTACGGAGAAAAGATCTTGTTGGCTATTCGCTTCGGCCATTGGAATGATACCGGTATAGATGGGGATCAGGCAGCCATTTGGGCAACGGCCTTCCGCAATGAGATACAGGGGTATGTCCATTCTTACCGCGCAGTTACCGGTATTGACCTGACAAACACCAGTGGAGGAAAGATCAATGCGGCTCCTCCTTCACTTCATTTACAAAGAAGGCTTCAGGCCCAAAAGCGAGCTATCAGAGCTAATTAAAAATGAAGAGAAGGGGTATTGATTTTACATCTGCCCTATATCTTGGACTACATCATCCTTCAAGGCAATTAGGGGAATGGCACAGCTTGACTACCGGCAAGCCTGCCTTCCTCTACGAGCCGGAAGAAGCTAGTGAAATCGGAAAGAGATTTGGAAGATTGCAAGGCCTTGCGACGGGGCTCATCTCAAAATCAAGCTTGCACCTTTTTACGGATATTTTCAAGCTGTTTGATCCGCAAAAGACCTGCATTTTTTACGACAGTGACATTTATTCGGTGGCTTTAACAGGTATCCAATTGGCAGGTATGCAGACCTATAGGATTATCCCCTTTTCGCATCACTGCACAAAAACACTCCAAGTCAACATCCAAAGATATTGTAGCCAGGGGCAGCAAGCACTCATTGTAACAGACGGTTATTGTATGAAATGTCGAAAGGCACCTCCATTGAGGCACTACCATCAGATCATCAGTCAACTCAATGGCTTTTTAATCATCGACGATACCCAGAGTATAGGTTTGTTGGGGACAAACGCCTCTGGTAATCCCCCCTTTGGTAAAAAGGGTGGCGGAATTTTGAAATGGCTGAACATTCGGTCAGAGCGGATCATCACTATCAGTTCGCTGGCCAAAGCATTTGGGGTGCCGTTGGCAATCCTGGGTGGCTCAGAAAAAATGATTCAGCAGTTTCAGTACAAAAGCAGCACCCGCCTGCATAACAGTCCGCCTTCCCGCGTAGATGTTTTAGCAGCCTGGCATGCTTATCATTTAAATCAAACTGTTGGCGACCGCCTGAGGGAGAAGCTGTTGAAAAACATCCGGTTTTTTCAAAAAAGAACGGAAGATCTTCCTCCGTCCAGTTGGGCAGTCTCTCCCCTACAGACCCTGGCATTCGGAAAAATTAGTGGTCTTCTGATGCAATACCTCAGAGATCAACATGGCATTATGACATTCACTACACAGCCACATACACCGAGCAAAAGAACGGAGCTTGGATTAATCATCAGAGCGGATCACCGTATTGAAGAACTTGATTACACCATAAGAGCCCTAAAATATTTTTTAAAAAACAATGGCCAGGTTCCTGCTGGCAGTTATCAAAACCTAATATAGATTATGAAATTCAGTGATACATTATTTCGGGAATACGGCGACCTAAGTATGGAGGATGAATATGGGGATCTATCGGAGGAGCTTGGATGCAATTGTAAAAAATGTCGCCGGCAAAGAGAAATTGATGAGGAAATAATTGGCGCGGATACCAGTAAACAAATTAACAGCACCACCAAAAGCCCTTTTCGCTTTATTGTCAACTTTGAATACAACGGCAATGCCGGTTGTTCCGGCACGCTGATAGGCCCCAGAACGGTTCTGACTGCCGCCCACTGTGTTTGGAATAACACCCATGATCGGCCTATTGACCTTTCCAGTATTGACATCTGGGTTATTCCAGGCAGAAAAGGCTCTGTGGAACCGCTGCCGGTTTCCATGGTCACCAAAATCATCCCTGCGCCTGGATATAACAAGTTTAAGACCGCCACGTCTTCTGACTATGCCATTGTACATCTGGCTGATCGTATAGGAGATGATATTGGTTATTGGAGTTATAACCATCGGCCTCAGAAGGATGATCCGGTTGGTACGAGTATTCTGAAAGGCAGGCTGCCGGTAAGTCCCGGCAAACTCAAAATCAACCTGGCGGGGTACCCTGCCAACAGGCCTTCGGGAAGCTCCTACGGTTGTGTTTCTTCCAGCAGGCCAAAAAGAAGATGTCGGCACACCCTGGCGAGCAACCCCAAAAGAAGCAGACTTTGCGGTACCTACATGTATTGGTCGTATCACAGCACAGTTCGGCAAGAGCCATCAGGAGGGATGTTACATTACCTGAATGACACCTGCCCTGGCCATAGCGGAAGTCCTATCTGGATTAAAAGACACGCCAGCATGGGAGGCAGAGTACTGGCAGCGATCCATGTTGCCGGCGAGGAATCTACTCCTACCGGGCCTTATGCGAACAGGGGCGTGCTCATTGGAAGCAGCATCCGAAAATTCATACTGAAGTATAGGAAGTGAAAATTAAAATTTCAATGGAGGTTATGCGAGCGCCTGAGGCGCTCGCATAACCTCCATTGAAAAGTAACCTTAAACCCAAATATCATGAATGATTTTAATCCATTTGTACAAGATCTCGTTCAGGAACTTGAATGGGAACATGACCTTAGTGAAAGGGCTACTAATTATAGCAAAAGTGAAATTCGCAGGATGCAAAAACAGTTGAGCTCGCTATTGATGCTTCCTATGGAAGCCGACGGTATACTTGGATCAAAAACAAGAGCTGCCATGCAGGCTTTTGAAAAAAATGTGGCGCCGCTTAAGTATTTAAACCGAATTTACAAACAGAATACACATTGGATCAAGCGAAACGTGTTGGATCGGTTCAAGCATAAAAAATATACCTTTCAGTTTGAGCATATGCAGCCACTTTGTCAATTTGCTCGATTGGTCAGGAAAAGATCCGTTCATGGAGGAAGCAAGGATATTGTACTGGTGATGGGTCATACCGACCGATCGGGTTCATCCTCTTTCAATCAAAAACTAAGCGAAAACAGGGCCCGGGAAGTCGGCCGTCATTTCGCCACAGCAATTCAGTGCAGTTCTTCCAGGTTTCGCCATTCCTTTACACTAAAAAGTGTTGGTTTTGGAGAAAAATTTCCCATAAGCAGGAAGAACCTTGATCCACAAAGCAGAAGAGTCGAAATGGTTTTTATTAAAGTAAGTTAAACTGCAATGTACATAATCGATGCCCATTGTCATTACGGTCCGGGAGATGGTTTTAGCGGTCCCTGGGATGCCCGCGCGGATTTGCACAAGTATGAAAGCAGGGCCGGGGAGGCTGGAATTGATCAAACGGTTATTTTTCCGGCCTTCCACAGCAATTATGCCAAGGCTAACGCATATGTAGCACAAAAAGTCCGGACTAATCCACGAAAATGGAAAGGTTTTGCCTTTGTGCATGCCCAAAGAGATGCAGGCCGGATCGCTTTGATGATCCAAAAAGCAGTAGTAGAATACGGGTTTTGCGGTATCAAGGTACACCGGCATGATGCTTCCATTTCAAGAGAGATCTGCCAGGTAGCTCAGGCTTATGGTCTTCCTATTCTATACGATGTAATGGGCAAGGTCAATTCCGTAGAGTTATTAGCCCGGGAATATCCAAAGGTGAATTTCATTATCCCCCATCTCGGAAGTTTTGCGGACGACTGGAACGCTCAGATATCTTTTATCCCGATCCTGGCCAGGCATTCAAATATCTTCACGGATACTTCCGGCGTCCGACGATTTGACTTACTGGAAATGGCACTCAAGGAAGCCGGTGCCCATAAGATCCTTTTTGGCTCGGACGGTCCCTGGCTGCATCCAGGCCTGGAACTCGAAAAAGTGTATGCTCTTCCACTACGAAACGAAGAACTCGCTTTGGTATTAAGTAAAAATTTTCTACGCCTGACCAAGCAGGTAAAAAAAGAGCCGGGTTCGTCAGCCTATTATAGGCTTTAAGGAGTTATGTTTTAGAGAAAAACTTCGTTTTTCTCTAAAACATAACTCCCTATGAGACAGCCTTTTCCTCTATACTTTTACCGGCTTGATATTGTTGAAGAGTTCGGTCGGAGACCTGAAGTTCTTGAGCAGCCAGTTGTAAATTACCCTGATGATTTTCTATAGAAATATCCATGGCTATGTTGCCTGCTATTTTTTTAATTTCCTTTAAGCCCAGTCCATTCGCCACATACATCCGTACGGCATCCTCAATACTTCCGCAAATATCCTTTTGTGCAGAGCTTACAACTGTTTTTATCCCTTTAAAAAATACGCCGGGAGTGATCTTTCCAGTACCGGTGTAGGAAGAAATGAGCCGCTGGGCCAATTGTTTTAATTCTCGAACATTGCCGGGGAAAGAATGGGTCAGCAGATAGTTTAAGACATACTTATCCAACTTTGGGGCACTAGGTACGCTAAGCGCATCTTTTAAAAAATGCTGAGTCAGCAACAGTATGTCGTCCTTGCGGCTTCGAAGCGGAGGCAGTTCCAATACACATGCTGCTATCCGATAGTAAAGATCCTGTCGGAAATTCCCTTTTTCCACTTCTTGTTCTAAATTCCGATTAGTGGCACATAACAGTCTGAAATTGGTGGTTTGCCATTGGTTACTTCCCAATCGTTTGTAGGTCCCCTCCTGGATGACTCGCAAAAGTTCGGCCTGAAGGGAAAGCGGCAATTCTCCGATTTCATCCAGGAATAAGGTACCGCCGTTGGCCAGAGCGAAAGCTCCGTCCCTTTTACTGATCGCATTGGTGAAAGCGCCTTTCTCATGGCCAAAAAATTCACTTCCGGAAAGGTCCTTTACAATAGTGGTGCAGTCCAATAAGACCAACTTTTCTTTATCCGGCCGACGATCCAAATCATGAATGAGGCGAGCAATTAATTCCTTACCCGTACCACTTTCTCCTCCGATCAATACGGTCGACTGTGAGAAGCAAGCTATTTCAACGGCCTGCTCCAGGGTTTTTGTCCATACCCCACAATTCCCAATGATGCGATTCTTCACTCGATCAGAAGCCATCATCCTTTGGATAATTTTCTGTCGGCGCAGGAAAGCTAAAATGGTTTCCTGCAATTCAATTAGTTCCATATCCAAAAAAATATCGGAAGCTCCAGCCTCGATCAGGGACATCACCTCGAAATGAGGGAGTGGCTGGGAAGCATGATAAACGATCAAAGTCTTGCTATTCAGTTCTGAAATTTCTTCCAGCCTGGACAACACTTTCGGTAGCAAAATGGGATCATCAAAAAATAGGAGATAACATCCATCCCTAAGGTGGGGGCGGTCTTCCCAAGTTAGCTGTTTTTTTTCGAGCGCTGTCTTAAGTCGCTCAAAATAAGAAGATGGGGTCATTGATAGAGACAGGCACTTAAGCCGACTATCTGTAAAATTAGTGGACATGGGGGCTCAGTTTTTGGGTTTTAGATTGAGCACCTTTTTTGATTTGCTTTAAATCCTCAGTGTTCTAGGAGATAGTAGTAAAAATTCATCCTTCCGCAAGAGCCAATAACTCCGGCAAAAGATGTTTGTTTGAAAAAACAGATAGGATGTTGCTAATAGCAGTAACTTCAATTTACAATAAAATCCGGATTTTTCCAATATGACTAATCCCTGTTTTTTAGGATATTTTGGGCTTTTTCTCTAAAAGGATGCTCCTGCTCGCTTAAAGAAGATAATACAGAAAAGGCCTCTTCATTTTTTCCATCTTTGAAAAGGACCATGGCCAGATACCATGCTGCTTCCTCTCCGAGGGAAGATCCTGGAATGGCTTGTACTTGCCGTAAATGCATCGCTGCGGAATCCGGAGTAGATGTCTCTAAATAAGTGATCCCGATAAAAAAGCGTAGGGTATCGTTCTGGGGAAAGCTGTCTAAGAGTGGTCGCCATTGTTCCAGGGCTGCTGTAAAGTTCCCCAACTTATAATCTACCATACCCTCATTAAAATTTGTTTGGTCTTCAAGGCCCAGGTTAGTCGGCAATCCGGGAGGAGTCTCGTAGTATTGAGCATAAAGATCTCCATTAGAATTAGGTGAGTTTCCGAAGATCCACCAGCCGGCTATAACAAGCAAGGCCACCGAAGCAGCAACAGCCAGTGGTCGGAGTCGACGTATTAGCCTGCCCTGTCCCTTGCCGGCATGGACACCAAATTGTTGCTCATGAATACGATCCAGCGCAGCCTGCATCGCATCCGTTTCTATGGCGTTGGCCAACTCCAGTTGAAGATCCACTTCTTTTTTCAGCTCAGGGTCGCGGTCCAGTTGTTGCTCAAAGGCAGCCTTCTCTTCCGGGTCCAAAGCATTTTGGAGATAGGCTTCTATTTTTTCAAATAAATTCTGATCCATGGCAGAAGGTTAAGAGGAGGGGGCCTGCCCCACATAAATTTTTTTCAATCGTTGCATACAGCGGTATTTCTCATTTTTGGCGGACTTTTCCTGTAGGTCCAGGGCCTCAGCAATTTGTTTCATGCTTTCTTTAAAAAAATAGAATCGGCGCAGGATATCCTGACAACGGTCTCCCAATTGATTGAAAAGCTGGTTAAAGCGTTGCTGATCCTCTTTTTCCAGCCACTTGGTCAGTACACTTGGGTTTTCTCCTATTTCCACCGGCGCATCCATATGCTTTTCCATTCGACTGGAAGCTTTTTTGGTCTTCTCCAGCCATCTCCATTTACAAACCTGGACCAGGTAGGTGCTTAGCTTCGTATTCGTCTGCAATTGAAACTTCCCCGATCGAGCATTCTGCCAGGTAGCAATCAGGCCTTCCTGAAAATGATCCCGGGCATCCTCTTCGGCCCCTCCGAGGCTCAATATTTGATGCCGAACCATTGGATACATTTTTTTATACAGATACTCCATTACCTCATGGTCATTTGCCAGTAATCCGTCAAAAAGCTGTTGATCAGTATAATCTTTATTTCTTTTACTTTGAACTCTTAGCATAATTATCGTCCATTTGTAATGGAATGAAATCCATGTGTGTAATAAAATTACGCCAGAGTGAGTAGAAAAAGAAATTTAGAGGGGTTGTGTAAAAACTCGTTCCTTTTACCCACCCCCTTTTGTTAGTAATTCGTCACGGAATTGGCTCTGCGCCAGTTGCCTCCAGGCAAGGTTTGAGGGTTAAAGCTAGGATTATTGGTACCATATTTTTGTCCCAGCGGATTAGTATACCAATACTTGTAACTTTGGTCCACTCGCTCTTGCTCGCCTGACCAGGAATTTTCAATGGTCATTTCTCCTCGGATAGCATCGGTTACCTGATCGTTAATGGTATGGCGACTGCCATTGTATCCCAGACCTTCTTCCCTGATGCTGCGGTTAAAGTCTTCTCTTTGTTGCTGGTGGATAGAATAAATCTCTTCTCTCAGTTGCTTCGTTCGATTGTTGTGGTTCATCATTCTCTTATTATGTGCCATGGCCCGAGCTCCCATTTCTCCGTGGACGAGCTGTACATATTGAGGGTTTTCATGACAATTTCGATCGATCATATCATACACCTGGATGGTTTGGGCCAGATGCCCCTGAGGGCTGATAACTGCCAGCGGAATTATTTGCTCCATCTGTCCTCTCAGGTATAAGCCATACACGACTCCTTCTACGGGCCTTCCACTCATAGTGCCGGTGAAGCGCTGCTCATAGCCTTCCAATTTGCCAAAATTGTACTGGGCAAAATCATTGGCATATTTGGTTGACAAAATTTTGCGGCTTTGAGTCATTTGCTGGAAACGAATTCCCTGAACTACAGGATATAGATATTGCTGCATCAACTGATTCCAGGTAGATTGAAAGGACTGTCCGTAGTAACTACTATAGGAGGTCGGTTTCATCAGTCGGATCAGTTCGCCGTTCGGGCTGTAATAATCCAGCTGATAAGCCTCGATACTCCCCATTTGACGATTAGTGGCCAGATTTTGTTGTACATTCCAATTTTGAGGGATCTGTACAGTAGCCATCACCATTCCGTATCCGCGATCAATCAGCTGAACTGTCTTCGTAGGGCCATTGGAACGACCTGCCTGACTGCTATTCTGAAATCCTTGATTTTTCATAATTTGATTTTTTTGAGTATCGCCATTAGAAACATATTGTGCCTGAATACCTGCTTCTTCATATTCTTCTGTTTCATAGTCTTCTTCTTCTCCGTAATAATCCTGTAAAAACTGTGCTCTTTCCTCCGGACTCAATTCCGCCAAAAAAGCTTCATCAAAGCCTGCCTCTGAATAATAGTCGTTGTATGAAGAGCCGCAAGAAGTGGCCATTATTAGGATAATCAGACAAGATAAAATCGATGTGATATTATGGGTTCGCATGATTTTTGATTTAAGTTTTTTAAATGTTTTTTTAGTTTTAGAAAAAGGGGATACCTCTTTTTTCTCACCTTAATTCCCAACACGATTGGCCCTTTTCCAGGTACCGCCTGGAACACTAGTCAGATCGAGGTTAGGATCATTCGTTCCTCTGAGTTCACCTGCTGCGTTCACAAACCAATACTGATAGGTATTATCCACTCTTTGCTGCATCCCGGAATAAGGGTTTTCTATGGTATAAGAATCCAGTAAATAATCAGAAAACTGGTCGTTGGAGGTATGGGTATTACCGTTGTAGCCCAAGCCGGAGGAACGCATATCATTGTTAAAGTCAGCATTGTGGCGTGATTGCTGGTTGCTTAAGTCGCGATACATGCTTTGGGTTTTGTTGTGTAATTCCGCCATTCGTTGGTTGTGCTGAGCTGCACTGGCTGCCAAGCCTCTCTGGCCGGCAGCTACCATAGCCTGGCGGTATTCTTCCGAATTAGAACTAACTGTTCCGTTCATCACATTCAGCACGGTTAGTGTGCTGTTCATCAGACCACGGGGACTGAGTACGACGGTAGCCATGATAATGCCTCCCATATTATTGCGCGTATGGACAATAGAGGTTTTTCCTTCATAGGGCCGGCCATTAAAAACTCCGGTGAAGCTTTGCTCAAAGCCTTCGTAATTGCCAGGGTATTGTCTCATGGCTTTTTGGACGGAGCTTGCTGCCAGCGGAGCCCGGCTGGACTGAAGTCCGTTAAACTGGGCATTCTGGAGGTAGCGGCCAATAGCCTGCTGAAAGAGTTGATTCCAAACGCCCTGGAAGTTTTGACCGTATTGAGGGTTGTAAGTGGAAGGTTTTACCACTCTGATCAATTCTCCGTTTGGTCCTGTATAATCCAATTGAAATGTTTGAACATAACCATTTTGTGGATTGGTATAAATGTTTTGCTGTACTTGCCAGTCAACTGGGATTTCTACGGTAAACATAACTTTACCGAGTCCTCGGTCAACAATATTCACCTTCTTGGTATTGTAATTGACTTTGGCAGGTGTTGCTTCCGAATTGGGATAAGAAACCGTTTTCATGGATGTATTTTTTACAGATTGATTTTGAAAAGAGACTTTCTTCGATAGGTCTTTCAGTTGGCCGGCTTCCAATTGATCGAGGCCGAAATAGGCTTTATCTTCCGGGCTCATCTCTTGAAGCATCCTGTCAATTTCCCCCTGGCTCATCCCTTCGATCCAATAAGCCAGTTCTTCTTCCGGCGTCAAGTCATTGTAATTATCAGTAGAAGGAGTACAGGAGGTCAGTTGAAACAAGCTGAAGCAAATAGCCAGTAGTATAAAAGTGATTTTTTTGGTACACATGATCTTTGTTTTTACGTTTTTAATGGATTTGTCCATTCATAGGACGGCCATTAAAAAGGTCATCATGTGGTAGAAAAAAATTATTTTTTCCTGAAAAACAGCCAGACGAACAGCCCTAAAGCCATTAAACCCAGGGCGCTCCACCAATATTTAGAGAGGAAGGAAGAAGAAGGTTCAAGGCTGGAACTTTCACCGATCAGTACCATACCGCCCCAATAATAGGGGGAGGAAAGCTCTCCTGAATGTTGCTCGAGGTAAGTTAATTTAGCTTGACGGAGGGCTTGGGCAAAAGAAGCCCCTTCTTTCATATTGAAATAAAAATCCTCCATTAATCGGTTAGATTGCTGATCATCGATACTCCATAAGCTGTATACTACACTTGGGCAGCCTGCATATTGAAAGGCGTGAGCTAAAGATAAAACCCCTTCACCTTTTTGATACTGACCTAATCCTGTTTGGCAAGCAGTGAGGACTGACAGCTGGGCCTTAAGCGGCAGGTTATAAAGTTCATAAGCATACAAATACCCATCGTCTGGAGCCGTAGCTTGGGGATATAGGGCAAAATAACTGAGCAAAGGATCCACATCCTGTATCACGGCATGGGTTCCCAAGTGAAGGATGCCTGCCTCAGGCGCTAATTCGAGGAAGGCTTGTTTGCCGGCCTGTTCTGCAATCAGAGCGGTTCCTTCCCGACCGATTTGCTGAGCAAACTCAACGGACCAGGGAGTTCGAAGCCAGGAGAGAAACAAGCTATCCGGGGCTTGGCCGATCGGTAGATTCTGTAGGTATTCATTTTTTACTTCCCTGGTAAAAGCCGGAGCTATGGCTAATATGTTATCAACACCCCTATTTCTTTTTTCCAAGACTTGTGGTAATTGATTTCGATAAAAAATGGTATGGTCCCGAATCAACCAGGGCCAAAGCTGGTAGTCAGTATTTTGAGGGAAGTCAGATAAAAGGGTCTCGAAGTTCAGGTAAAACAACGCCCCATCAGGCACAATACTAACTGTTTCTTTTAGATCGTCTTGCAGGGGAGCCCACAGTATTTGGTAAAGATAGTGACCTAAAGAGGCCAATCGTGAAGGGGAGGCCTGCCGGGCGATCAATTTCTGATAAGTTTCCACTGAATCCGGCCAGGAAGTAGGAACCGGAAGTAAATAGTTTTTAAAAGAATGTTCGTTCAACGTAAGGGCCAGCAAACTGGTATCCAGGTCAAAATAAACCAAGAGAGACGTATGCTCCTTTCCCAGTTGTTGAGTGATTTGGGATTGTTGAGGAAAGCTTCGATCATACCTCAGCTTAAACCATTCGGGATAGGAAGATTGCAGTTCCTGTTGATAGTTTCGCCACTGCTCCAGGCTTTCGAAATAGCGTTGTGCTACATTTTCGGCTTCGGTGGAGCGGGCTTTCAAAAAGCGCATTTGTTCTCTGAGTCGGCGATCTTTTTCGACGACCTCCTCGGGCACATTGGCAAATTGAAGCGCTTCTCTGTTTTGAACGGCAGACCGAATGGTGATGGCCCTGCTTTGAGCCAGGCAGTACAATAACAGATCCTGTAATTCTCCACTATTCTTATTTGGCCCCAAGCCTTTTTTAATAAGCAAAGCCCCTTGTCGGTATATTTGCTGGATACCAAAAACCTGGTTCCGGTTGGTATTTTCAAATTCTACCAAAGGAAGCATTTTATTAAGCAACTGATCCATTAATACCAGAATTTGTCTACCATTTAAAAGATCTTCCTCTGAAAAAAAGGCTTTTCGGTTGAGGAACCTCAAATGGAATTCAATCAAATTCAAGGTGTATGAATCAACGAATTGGATCTCCAACTTATCTAAGTCATCCCAGTCCTCGTCCGTGATGTTTTCCCCCAACACTCCGCTCCAGGATTTTCGCAGATAAACCTCGACACTATCCAATTCCTCCATTTTTTCAAAAAACTCAGCCATGCGAAGGGCTGTTTGAATGAAAGATTGATTGACCTTTCCAAGATTTTGTTCATAAATCCCCAAACACACACGGAAATTTTGAAGGGCAAGTTCTCTTTTGTCTTCCAACCAATCCAATTCTGCCAAACCATACAAAGCATCAGCAGTAGCAGGATGGTCTTCACCAAGCGCCTGTCGGCGGATGGAAAAAGAACGAGTATAATAGTCCTTCGCATCTTCTGCCTGACCGGTCTCCTTTGCTATCAGGCCAAGGGCATAGTAAGTTCGGCCGATTTCAGGGTGAGTAGGTTCAAAAAGTAATTTTTTTTCATTGAGAGACTGACGAAATATGGAATCTGCCTGTTCGAACTTAGCTTCTGAATAGCAAATTCCCGCAAGGCCGTCTCGTATATTGGTGCGGGTAAAATGCGGATAAGGAAGAATGGAATCAGCCAGGGTCAGTGCTTTATTGATATAAGGCAAAGCATGCTCACTATCGTCTAAAGACAAGAAGAGCGCTCCTAGATTAAAGTAATCATCCATCAAAGGATATAACCGCTGTTCGGATAAATGAGCTGCTATGGATTCTTCCAAAAGAGACTTAGCGATATGAAAGTCTCCTTGTGTAGATTTGATGGTACTTATATTCGAGCGAATACTTGATAAATGAGCATGATTGGGCGGCAAATGTTTACTGAGGATGCGAAAGGCTTCTGAAAAAGCCGTATCTGCTTTTTCCAAAGCATTCAATTCCATATAGACCAGACCCAGTGAATTATAATTATACCCAATTTCGGATGCATCTTCGAGCAGAACATCCATCCGGACGTCTAGAGCCTCTTCAATGAGGTCTCTAGCCTTATCCAGGTTACCCAGGTAACTGTAGGACAAACCTTTCCATTCCGTTGCCTTTGCAATATATAATGTATCTGGAACCGGGCGAGCTTTTTCGAAGACCAAACATTGGTCGAGCAATTGCAGGGCTTTCTCAAATTCATTCAGATAGACATAATTACTGCCTGCCCGATAATAAACTCTGCCCAGGAAATCCGGTCGGCGGTTTTGAATCTCTATTTTTGGGATCAACTCATCCAGCTGACGAGCTGCGCGTTCAAACTGGTAAGCATTGCTGTATTGGCTGGCTTCCCGATATTGGTAGAAGAAAATGCTATCGGGCTGTTTCTGCTCTTTCCAATAGTCGGCTATTTCTTTAAAAATCAGAGCTGCTTTTTCGAAAGCTCCCTCTTCTGATAGCTTTTCGGCCTGAACAAGCCGCTCCCTTACGGAATCTTGCCCCGGCAAGACCTGGCTCGCGAAAACAAAAAAAACGATCAGAGACAATCGGATGAACACTTATTTATAGTTTAAAATAATATGAGCCATCCCTAATCTTTGAGGCAATTAATAAAGCTGTGCCTTTCAATTATTTAGCTTTCGTTGTTCGTTGTTCGTTGCTAGTTGTTCGCGATTAAACGAACAACTAGCAACGGGCAACTAATTGAAAATCAAGGCTTATTTCAATATCTAGTTTTATAAACCTTCATTTAAAATATTAGGGATGACTCATTTTATTTTCTTTATTTTTTCTCTTTTGTTCTATTCGCTTCTACCTGCGAATTTTTAACGATCGGTAATTTTATCTGAGAGGGAAATTTTTCGGAATGATGGATCTTATTGCGTGCAACTACGCCTTCCGACTCATCAAAATTATTTCCTCCCGTATTCAGGTTGCGATCAAAACGAGGGAAGTTGGAGCTAGATACTTCGATGCGAATGCGATGCCCTTTCGCAAAATAATTACTTGTAGACATTGGTGTCATATCCAGTTTGTATACCTCTCCATCTTTCATAAACACTTCTTTGTCAAAACCTTCCCGGTAGCGAGCCCGCAGGATGGTCTCATCCAGGTTATAGGCACGACCTTCCTCATCCACATCAATGATTTTGATGGTAAAGTCGGTATCTTT
>JAUIKE010000183.1 GCA_030430845.1 Bacteroidia bacterium
AAAAAGACAGAAGAAGGATTTCAACTGAGCTTTTTACCAGAAGTTTCTTCGGAAGGTAGCATGCTCATCAAAGAAACACCTACCCGCTATTTGTTTGTCGAAATCAGCCCTCAGGTTGCTCAAATCGCTGCGGCCCTGAATCATCATGCGCTGAGCATTCCCCAAAAAGGAGAAGAGCAACTCCAAAAGGTGCTCTCTGGGCTGGCCGAGATGATCGACATTCAATCTTCCTTTGAGGACGACCGACTGCCCACTATAGAAGCCGATAGCCGGATCTGCCTGCACCTACTACCGGTGGGTGATGGATTTCATGTAGAACCATACGTCAAACCCTTTAAGTCAGAACCGCCTTATGTCAAGCCGGCGCAGGGAGAAGCTCATTTGATTGGTTCGGTGGACGAGCAGCGCGTCTCCACTACCCGGGATTTAAAAGCGGAGGAAGAAAACCTGGATACCCTCCGTAAAAAAGTGCCGGTCTTAAAGAAAAAACTATCCGACAATACCTGGAAACTAGAAAATGCCGAAAGCTGCCTACAGCTCTTGCTACAGCTAAAACCCCTGATAGAAGATAAAAGCATTATCGTGGAATGGCCGCAGGGCGAAAAATTAAGCCTCGATACTGTTGTTGGAATGGATCAATTCCGCCTGTCTATCCGGGAGGAGAATAGTTGGTTTGAAGTAGAAGGAGAATTGAAGGTTAATGAAGAAAAAGTGCTCAGCTTGCAGGAATTACTTCTCCTGAGCGAACAAGAGACCTCTTTTGTGGAGATCAGCCCGGGAAAGTTCCTCGCCCTCACTGAAGAATTTCGCAAAAGACTACAATCCATCAGCGGACTGCCAAGTCTGGATAAAAAGACCGGAAAATTGATCCTCCATCCACTAGCTGCTCACGGCATGGAAGATTTTGCCGAAGCGGTTGAGCAGTTGGACGTCAGCCAGGCCTTTTTGGAGAACAGAGAACGCCTGGAGAAAGCGTTTGCTAAAAACTTCAGGGTTCCCAAAAGTTTTAAAGCTACCCTCAGGCCCTATCAAAAGGAAGGTTATCAATGGCTGTGCCGATGTGCCGCCTGGGGCGTAGGCGCTTGTTTGGCCGATGATATGGGGCTGGGAAAAACCATTCAGGCCCTAGCTCTTTTGAGCAAGCGTTCCAAAGAAGGGCCGGCCCTGGTATTGGCTCCAGCCAGTGTGTGCCGCAACTGGGTAGCCGAAACGAAACGTTTTGCTCCTCAACTTACTCCGGTGCTTTTTGGAGAAGGTGACCGAAAAGAAGAGATCGAATCAGCAGAGAAGGGCACAGTCGTCATCGTTACGTATGATCTGATGGTCCGGGAAAGTGACTTGTTTTTGGAGAAAAAATGGACAACGGTCATTCTGGATGAAGCCCAGGCCATCAAAAACAGAGCTACCCGACGATCCAAAACGGCCATGAAACTGGACGCCGACTTTCGCTTGGCCATGACCGGCACGCCCATCGAAAACCACCTCGGAGAGCTCTGGAACCTTTTTCAGTTTATCAATCCCGGCCTGCTTGGAGACCTGGACAGCTTCAACCAGCGTTTTACCATGCCCATCGAAAAATACAAGAACGACCACCGCAGGGCACAGTTGCAGCGACTGGTCAGGCCCTTTATACTAAGAAGGAAAAAGGATGAGGTATTAAAAGACCTGCCTGAAAAAACAGAAGTCACCCTCAGCGTTGAATTATCAGATGACGAGCGCGCCTTTTACGAGGCCCTCCGTCGAAACGCAGTCGACAACCTTATGAAAACCGAAAACGATCAGGCCGGGCAGCAACACATCCGGATCCTGGCTGAAATCATGAAGCTGCGAAGAGCCGCCTGTCATCCGACTCTGGCAGACAAAAAAACGCGTTTAAACAAGAGCTCCAAGCTGGATTTATTTGGGGAAATTGTGGATGAGTTATTAGACAATGGCCATAAGGCCTTGGTGTTCAGCCAATTTGTCGACCACCTGAAGATCCTCGAAAAGTATTTAAAAAAGCACAAGATCAACTATCAATACCTCGACGGTAGCACGCCCGGCAAAAAACGACAGGCCGCCATCGATGCCTTCCAGGCAGGTGAGGGCGATATTTTTCTCATCAGCTTGAAAGCCGGTGGTACCGGACTCAACCTCACGGCCGCCGATTACGTCATCCATACCGACCCCTGGTGGAACCCTGCGGTGGAAGACCAGGCAACGGACCGGGCGCACCGGATCGGGCAACAAAAGCCCGTGACCGTTTACCGATTAATCGCACAACAAACCATTGAAGAGAAAATACTCAAGCTGCATGCTCAAAAACGTGATCTGGCCGACTCGCTACTGGCAGGTACAGATTCCAGCGCCAAATTGACGGCTAAAGATTTGATGGAGTTGCTAAAAGACTAAAAAAAGATCCTGGTGCCGGCCGGCACCAGGATCTTTTTTTTCTTCCTACCAAAACTTCCAGTTAAAACCTGACTTCATCTCCGCCCGATCCTCTTCACTGAGGAAAGGCTTCACTTTTCTAAGAATCGAATTTTTGGTTGTGACCCCAGTGGAACGATCTACCAACTGCCCATCCTTGAAGTAAAGCAGAGACGGTAATCCCCTTACTCCATATTTCCGAACGATTTTCTGGTTTCGGTCAGCGTCGATCTTAACGAAGCGGGCTTTGCCTTTCAGTTCCTCTGCGGCGGCCTCAAACTGTGGGGCCAGCATTTTACAGGGGCCGCACCAATCGGCCCATACATCTACTACTACCGGTTTGGAAGAGTTTAATACAGCTGTCTTGAAATTTTTGCTGCTTACTTTGGTTGCCATAATTTCGGTGATTTGTTCTATGCACAAAGGTATAGTCCCTACTCTGGTTATTCGGTGATCTAGGGCACATATTGAAACATCCCACCGTTTTCTCACCGTCACTTCACCACCATATGTGGATACCCTTCCTCCCTATCCTGGAATGTCAAAATCTTCGGGTTCTGGATCACCCCATTTTTTATCTCAATAGCCCGACGAAGGGTCTCACTCTCCTCCCACCTTTCCGGTCCTTCCATGATCAGGGGCAAATACGGGATCAAACTGTTAGAAATCTCCCAGGAAGCAGCATTCCACAAATAAGAAGGGGTATGATCCACCGCATAGTAATGGCTATTTCCCGACTTGAACATAGGCTCGTCAAATGAAGTAGGCCGGGCAAACGGGAAACCCATACCCTCATCACAGCTGATGTCGATGATCAGGCTATCCGGTTTTAGTTGGTCTACCTGATCTTCCCGGACAAACATGACTGGATGATCCGTATCCTGCAAAATGCCGTTCACAATGATGTCGGCATCTTCCAATACTTCGATGAAAGGCGTCGTATGCTGGTCAGGGTATAAAGCTAAAAGCTGCCCCTTATCGTCTTCTTCAAACTGAAAATAATTCAAACCGGCCATCTGATCGGCGATGAGGAAGTAATGACGATGAGTGAAAACAGTTATGTCATTTACACCCCTGGCCTTCAAAGCCCGCACCGCCCCTCTGCTAACCGAACCGAAGCTTAGGATCACAGCCTTTCGATTGGGGCCGTAATTACCGTCTATCCCCAAGGTGTTCATAGCGTGTAGTACGCCGGCATAGCCCGCCATCTCATTGTTGTTGTGAAAAATATGGAGCTGCCAGTCGCCATGTTCCGACCAGCGATGCATAGCTTCCCAGGCGATCAGCGTCAGTCGGCGTTCAATGGCTGTTTGAGTAATTTTAAATTGTTGCACACAATGTGGCCATCCCCAGTGAATGGTATCAGGCCGCATATCTTCAAAGTCCTCTGCTGTGGGCTTCGCCAGCAGAGCAACCTCACATTTATCGAATAACTCTTGTCTGCTGAGCACGCCACCCGTTACGAGAGCAATATCTTCATCTGGAATGCCGAAGGCTTCTCCATAGCCTTTTTCAAAAAAAAGTTGCCGTCGATGTTCTTCTGAAATCCAATCTAATTGACGGGGATGAATAGGAACTCTTTTTTCTTGTTTTTTTCTGGACGTGCCGAATACGCCCACGGTCAGTAATGCCATACTTGAGTTTTTTGGATGACGGCGACCTTAGGGAAGAGCTGAGTAGAAAGATAAAAAAAGTCAGCCGGCTGTCCGATGATATTCCGCATGCTTCGCTAAGAACTTGTAACTTTGATATTGACAAATAACAGTAATTAAAATGGAACACAGTATTTGGTGGCTTTTTTTTGCTATGGCAGCCGGAGTCGGCATTTTTTTCAGCTTGCTGATTTTTACCAGGCCGGAAAAGCCTCGTCGCGGAACGGCAGCCCTGGGTATCCTGGTACTGGTTTTTTCCATTACATTGATTCAGTATGTGCTGCATTGGTCGGGCAATTTTCGTTCCTTTCCGCATATGGCCGGCTTGTGGCAAGCCTGTAACTATTTGTACGGGCCGTTGCTCTTATTTTTCTTTTGGCCGAATAAAAAGCTCTTAGGTATATCCAAACTATGGCACTTCCTTCCCTTTATTTTTCTGTTGTTTGTATGGCTCCCCTTTGGAATACTGTCGGCTGGGGAAAAGCTGGAATGGACGCAAGCTAATTCTCCCTTCCAAACTCACTTGCTTCCACATGACGCCTTCCTTTTATTACTTCACCCTGCCCTGATGGTCGGCACTCAAATGCTGTATGTCGGTTTCTTTTTTTACCGATCAAAAAAAGACGAGTCGGAAGAAAAATCTTTTAAGCGCCTGATCGCCTTCCTTTTTCTAGGCTTTGTAGCTGCCAATGCCACCTATTTTGTATTGGTCCGGACGCCCTACTTTAATCTGCTTTGGGACTACCTGATCTCGCTGGCCATGACTATTATTATTTTCCGGCTAGGTTTACTGGCTTTCCATCAACCTACTATTCTCTTTTTGCCCAAAAAAGAACAGCAGGAGAAATATACGACCTCTTCTCTTAGCCTTGCCCAATCCAGAGTATTGGCAAGACGTATTCAAGGCCTGGTGGAGGAAGAAGAAAAATTCCTTGAACCGGACCTCCGGCTCCCCTGGCTGGCCAATCAGCTGGATACTTCTACCCAATATGTCTCCCAGGCAATCAACGAATATTTTGGCTGTTCTTTTTCGCAATGGATCAACCGCTACCGCATCGAGTATGCCTGCAAACTCTTGCAGGAAGGAGCCAGCGCCAAAGAAGCAGGTTACCAATCAGGCTTCAATAACCTGTCTACTTTTTATCAGGTATTCAAAAAAGAGAAAGGAATGCCGCCTGCTAAGTACGCTAATGAGGTGGTGTAATATGTCTTTCCTTACCTTTTTTTCTTCCAAAATGATCATTTCACAATAAAAGAAGTCTACTTTCCAACATATTTGTCTCATCTCCTTTTGATCACTCAAACATCATCTGTTCATATGAGACTAAAGAATTACCTGATTGTTAAAGTAGGATTTCTACTACTGTATTCCTTGGGCGTGAGTGGCCAAACATTCACGCCCCTATCCTCCCCTACCAGCCCGATTAACACCGTTGACCTCCGTGGTTTTTATCGTGGCTGCGCCTGGGTGGACATCGACAATGACGGCGACCTGGACCTGAGCCTAAAGGGCTGGGCCTTGCGTAACGAAGGCCAGGATTCTTTCAGCATCGTTCAAAGCTTTGGAAACGGACCGGCTGGAGGCCCTCCCGAGATCATGGGAGGCATCAGCTGGGCCGACTATGGCAATGACGGCGACCTCGACTGCCTCTACTCGACCACTTCCATTTCAGGAGGGAAAACGGCTTCCCGTACTTTCATCTACGAAAATGACGGAAGCGGTCATTTTGCCGAAAAATGGATCGCAGCAAAAGGCGATTCGCTGGGCACCTGGTCGGCCTCCTGGGGAGATTACAATAACGACGGCTTTGTGGATATCACCTGCGCCGTGGCCAATGGTTTCGTCGGCCTAAAAACGCCCGGCTTTTTTTACAAAGGAAATGCCGACGGTAGCTTTAGCGAGATCAGCACCTTCGAATTCACCCAAAACCTCGCCCCATATACGGTTGCTTACTGGACAGACTATGACCGCGACGGTGATTCTGACCTTTTCATCGCTTCCGGGCCGGGCGGGCAGCCGGGACCAGATTTTCACTACAGAAACCTACTTAAAGAAACAGGGAAAGCGGATCTGGAGCGAATCACCAATACCCCCTTTGCCGATGACCCCCACGACGGGCAGTGCTACAATTTCGTTGATGTGGATCTCGATGAGGATCTGGATCTCTACGTCACCAATTATGGCGGAGCGCCCAATCGTTTTTATGAAAACCAAGCCGGTCGTTTGGTATCCATGAAAAATGATCTGGTCTTTGACGGCCGGATGCTCGGCAACTGCTGGGGCGATTTCGATAATGACGGCGACCAGGACCTCCTGCTCACGGCTGATAATATCCAGCAATGCGGTTATTTTGAGAACCAAAAAGGCACTTTGGTAAAAGTCAGCAATCCATTCCTCCTCCGCTTTGACACTACCGGCCAAAATGTATCCGGCCTGAGTATCGGTGATTACGACAATGACGGCGATCTCGACTTTTTCACTAATGGAGGCGAACGCGGCCAAAACGGGCCAAGAGGACTCTTCAAAAATGAATTAGCCAATGACCATCATTGGGTGAACATCCATTGCACAGGAACGGCTTCCAATAAAGCCGCCCTCGGAACAGTCATTTATTTGACCGCCACCATTAACGGAATAAAAATAAAGCAGCAAAGAGAAATCACCGCCCAAAACACCTTCATGGGACACAATAGCTTGCGTGTGCATTTTGGCCTGGGAGATGCAACTTTTATTGACGAATTGTCCATCCATTGGCCTTCCGGTCAGGTAGACAAATATTCCAAAGTAGCCGTTGACCAGTTTTACACGGCCCTTGAAGGAAAAGATTTAAAGAAATAAGAGGTAGGCCGATGGCCTATCTCTTATTTCTTTTTTCAATTTTTTGTAAAAAAGACGCAATATGCTCATACCACTGGCTGAAACCTTCCCGCAGCCAAATGGACTGCATATACTCTCTCAATTTAAGGGCTCCCTGGTTTTCCAAAACATCCGAGGTTTTTCGGTCCGTTACAATAGGAATCGCTTTGATGGCAATGTCCTCATAAAAGGGACGGATCACCTCATGCATACAGCCCAAAACGCCGGCTCGTTCTTCATCGCTCAAGGATTTATCCAAAATGTAATAAGCCCTGTTTTCAAGAAAGCTAAAGTTCAAGCCAAGGGGTGCCCGGTTTGCCACTACGCAAGCAATGATTCTTCCAGAATAAAGGTCCCGGATTTTTACAATTTTACGCTTTAAAAACAGACCATACCGCTGATAAGTCTCATTGAGCGTCTTTTGTTGAATGTCTTCCTGATCCAGTTCTTCTGCACGAGTAAAAACCACTCCATATTGTTCATTGACAAAGGGGATCAGTTCGAGATCCTTACAAACGACCTCTTCTGCCTGCAAAGAATCAGCCTGGCATTCCCCAATCTTATCCAAACGCATATGCAGGTACTGAAAACGGATCAGGGACGCTTTTTGAGGCCCCAGTTTGTCAAACATTGAAGCAAAGACCCGGTAGGCGTACCGATTGTTAGGCCGAAACCAGTTTTGTGAAGAGCTTGCTTCTTTTTCGGAAAAATCATGTTCTGCCATATACTGGGCTTTCAGCATGACTTTCAGCGAAAGGAAGGGGTTGCCGGTCGATACCAGGTGCTGAGCGAACAAACCGCTGTTGCTCTGTCGCCAGACACTGATGGACGCAAAGTTGCTTCCCGTTTTATGGTCATTTATACTTAAAATCCACAATAATCTTTCTCTGGCCGCAACAAGCTGCTCCCAATGCCTGGTAATATTGGAAAAATGCGGTTGTAGCAATTTTTTCTTTTCCGGGTATAAAAAGCCGATTTCTTCATATTTTTGGAAAACCTTTTTTACATCGGTGATTTTCATTGGATTCCCCTGCTTCCGGGCATGAGAAGATTGCATCATGTTAGAAGTCATGACAGTTGATTTTTAATCGTTTTTTAATCTTGATTCAGAAGTAAGATCAATCAAATAGGGAAGTATCCGAATAGGGCCACCGTGAAAGGAATATTTCCGGCTGTAGTTGACCCATTTGATTCAATAAGTGGTAAGAAAAAAGATGGATTAATATACAATCCGGGGCCGGCAGCTCCGGACTGTATATTAATTAACCCAATTAATAAAGTATGAAATACGCTCAACTACTTTTATTCACTTTTTCGGCACTCTTTTTTTTAGGATGTGGAAAGGACTCCATCAATGAGAATGATGAAGCTCCCAAGGTCAGAGTCTTTCTTACAGATGGACCGGCTGACCTGGAAGAAGTGAATATCAACATTGTAGATGTCCAGATCAATCCCCAGAGCGGATCAAATGGATGGCAAAGCCTTTCCCCTGTCAATACAGGCGTTTACAACCTTCTGGAGTTCACCGGCGGAAACGAGACCCTCTTAGGGGAGGCTGAAATACCAGAGGGCAGGCTGGAACAAATAAGGCTCATTCTGGGAGACGGCAATTCTCTGAAGGTAGACGGTCAAATACAAGCTCTAAACACGCCAAGTGCACAGGAATCAGGCCTAAAAGTCCAAATCAAGCAGACTCTGGAACCCGGAATCACCTATAAATTGATACTGGATTTCGATGCCGGGCAATCTATCGTAGAAGCCGGCAATTCCGGAATGTTTCAATTAAAACCGGTCATTAGAGCCCAACTGGAAGCCCTCACAGGAAGTATCCAGGGGCAGGTTCTTCCGGATACGGTACAAACCTTGGTAACCGCCACCAGCGCTACCGATGTTTTTAGCTCTTATACCAATGAAACAGGCTTCTTTTTATTGCGCGCAGTTCCTGAGGGGACCTATAGATTAACCTTCACTCCCGAAGAGGATTCTGGTTTTTCGGAAATTAACCTCCTGGGCATTACAGTTGAAATCAACCAAAGTACGAATATTGGAACGGTAGAATTATTGCAGTGAAACACATTACAATGCCATTTCCTCTGCGGCGCGGGGGAAATGGCATTGTAATATTATGGGACTGTCTCATAACTCCTTCGTCGTTATTCGACGCCCCATAAAGTTTTTTTTGGGGGTTGTGTAAAAAGGCCGAAGGACTTTTTACACAACCCCTGAAAGAATATTATTGGCTATCGAAAAAGGCCGTAGGTCTTTTTCGATAGCCAATAATATTCTAATGTCGTTACAAATTTAACCAATACGTCACCTTCGCCACCAGGGATCGGTTTCGTCCGGTAAACTGGCTGAAAGGATCAAACAGATAATTGTCGGTATATACCAGGAAAAAATCGGATACCGGCTGGAAGCGCCATTGAAAGCGGGAGTTGATATTCAGGTTGTCCCGTTGATTGTTGTATTGGATGAAAGTGGTAAAAAAAATCGTTTTTGAAAAAGTGATGTCAAAACGAGGCCCGACCAACCAGATATCAACCGGCACAAATGGATCGGCCAGTTTGATGCGGTTATAGTCAACACTCAACCCAATAGATCCATACGGCTGAATGCGATAGGTCAGATCCGTTGACAAACTCATTCGTGAGCCATTAAAGAAAGAACCTCCCGATGGAGCTACCTCAATAAAAAAAGGTTTGCGCTGATCAGAAGTGTAGCTAGCCTCAACAGTTGTGTATTTGTAGGTGTTACCTGCCGGCAAGAAGACCCCATCATCCTGTAAGCGGGTGGGGTCGAAATCCCTCAGCAAGGTCACTTCATTATCCACTACTTGCAAAGATCCGCGGGTATTATTTCTAAACTGGAAGGACCAGGTCAGTTCATGTTGTCTTTCTGACATTTCGAAGGGGCTGGTAACGAAATTTTCGGGATCCTTACTCAATTCGTAATAAATCCGGTTATCGAGGTTGATGTCATGCTGGTTGATGATGCCTTTTTTAGGATAAAAAAACAGCTGAATTTCGGGGCTGACCAGGAAGTAATCCTTTCGCGGCACAAAACCGACCTCGGCATCGTAGCCAAAACCGGTGGCCAGATGCGCCCATTCCAGACGGATATGACGGCGTAAATATTCCAGCTGAAAGCCATGGGCAAATTTATGGTCGCGCTCATACGGGGTAAATACCCGATGGTAAAAGGTCTTGCCCGTCCAGCGATTATCGGGGCTAAACAGTCGATATTCCAGGCCCATGACGCGGTTATAGTTGTTGTACAAGCCGCCATTATTTTCTTCGGGATTAATGGCCTGTTTGTTGACCATGATAAAAGAAACATTGGATCGGTTAAAAACCTTTTGCTGGGCGGTGGCTACCGTGTAATTAAAAGCAGGCAGGCCCGCATCCTTCTGCTGGGCGGTCGTCATGTTCAATAATCCAACTCGCAGATTTTCGTCCAGTTTGCCACTCAGGCGAGCGCCGTACAAGATCGGGTTTTGGATATTTTGCCCGGTTGAGGTATCGATCGCGATTCCGATTCTTCTCGTAAAAAAGGCATTGACAGGCCCCAGTCCAAATTCGCTGAAGAGGTCCGCATTTTCGAGGAAGAACTGACGGCGCTCCGGCAGCAAAATTTCAAACCGACTGATGTTAGTTACCTGTTGATCCACCTCTACCTGCGAAAAGTCGGGGTTGATCGTCAAATCCAGGTTGAGGCCCGAGGTAATCGCAATTTTAGCATCGCCACCTACATTACCCGTCCAATCGGATTTCTCCTGACTGGGATCTTCAAAATCACGGCTCACTCCACTTGTAACATAAGGAATTAAAGAAATATTTGATCCGCTCTTTTTAAGCGGCTCATCCCAGATCATATCACCCATAAAAGTGAGGTCCATGATGATGTAGTTTTGAGGAATGCGCACCCAGGTGGATATTTCATTGATTTGGGTGTCATTCCGATAACAATTGAAGCGCCATTTGGTACTGCCCTGATTAAACCGGAAAGTATTGAATGGAATAGCTAATTCCGCGATCCAATGATCATCATATATTTTAGATTCACCGAACCATTTGTTGTCCCAGGAGCCATTGCCGTCGGTTGGCTGGCGGCCTCCATTGGAGACATAGAATTCGCGACGAACTCCGTATGGATTGATCCCAAAGACGAAGGCGTTGGTCTTGTCATTATACGTATCAAAAAGCAGAGACAGATTATCATTTCCGAAAAATTCGAAATCCCGTTTCATGGAAGGGATCACAAAATCATTACCGCTGGAGTAACATTTAACTGCGACATAAAGGAAGTGATCGTCATAGGTCATGGATATTTCTGTCCCTCCGCTTGCCTGTAGAGAGTCAGAAGGGAAGTACTGCCAAAAATTACTGGTTGCATCGGCAGTTTGCCAGCCGGCTTCATCCAGCACGCCATCGATCTTGATGTCCGTATCGATCTTTTTCAGATGGATTTCGGGGAAATTATCTAATAAAGAGCCTGGGCCATTTTGGCCGAATATCAGGCATGAAAATAATAAGCAAAGAAGAGTTAATGAGGGTACAATCTGTTTTTTCATACTATCCAATGAAGTGAAGTTTAGAAGAACGCAGGCTAAATTAGTAATTCCTTTCTTCAATCACTTCATAATGACGAGCCCTTTCATCATATCGGGATAAAACCGCTCTTGCTTTAGGAGGCACATAGGCTATTTCTTTTTTTTATAAGCATCCAGGCTCTTCAGGCAGCAAGAATAATGGATAATGTTAACGTTCCGCCAACTGATTGCGAGAATGATGTCACTCCGCCTGTTGCAGGTATCCTCTCTAATGTTAATGTGTCCATTCGAGAAGATGGCTCAAAAAAGCTTAGTGCCGCAGACATGGCCTTTATTGGATTCCTAAGTAGTGATAATTGCGGCATTGCCTCCTACTCTGTTACTCCTAACACTTTTAGCTGTGAGGATATAGGCATGGTAGAGATCACTCTAACGGTGACGGATTTTGCCGGCAACTCAGCTTCCACTAAGGGTTTTATTAGGATATATGATGGATTCAACCCAAGGGTCACGCTTAAATCCACCTCCGTTTATCTTGATCAGGAAGGTAAGGCCAGTATTGAGCCGGCAGATGTGATCGAAAGTGCATCCGATAATTGTGGCATAGCTTCTTATAAGGTAAGCCCTAGTACGTTTACCTGCGAAGATTTTGGTCAAATAAAAAGAGTTACAGTCCGAGTGATAGATAATAACGGCATCATATATGAAAATGACGTACAAGTAACGGTCAGAGGATCTGATAACGATCAGGATGGTATAGCAGACCCTTGCGATGAGGATGAGGATGATGATGGTATCGATGATGAATTTGACAATTGCCCGTTAAGTGCGAATGCAGACCAGGCCGATTTAGATCTGGACGGAACAGGTGATGCATGTGATGAAGAAATGGACATCGGCGGGGCAACCATCAATCTGGCTAGCCAAATAGGTAATAGCGGCATGAAAAATGGGCTTCAAAACTCATATCTGGATCAATTGCAGGAAGCAGGGACCGCATGTAGTGCAGGCGATCCTCAAGGAGCCATTGAAAAACTCCAGGGCTTTATCAAGCACGTCCGAGCACAAAGAGGCAAAAAAGGCTTTTCCACTTCAGCCGCTGATCAAATTATTTCGGATGCAGAACGCATCATCGCTGCGATTCAAAAGGGCACAGCAAATTGTGGAGGCGGAGCGCTCATTCAGTCGAGTATGAGTCGTCATACTATTGCCCATTCGCAAGCTAGTTTACTCGGTAACTTCCCTAATCCTTTTAGTAGTGAAACAACGATCCGATTCTATTTACCTCAGGAAGAGCAAGTAACGCTCACCGTTTATGACATGATGGGACGAGAGCTGATCCGACTTGTAGATGGCCCCATGCTCAAAGGAGAGCATCAGGTAAGCTGGACGCCGGCTTCACAGCATGAAGGTATTTATTTGTGCCGAATGCAGGCAGGAGCTTTATCGATTACGAAAAAAATGATGGTTCGAAAATAATGAGAAAAGAAGACGGGCAGCTTACGGCTACCTGTCTTCTTATAATTTTCTATAAAAAATATATGCATCCACATATCCCAATTCATGATGCAAAAATCCTTCCGGGATCGTGCCGATGATCTCAAATCCAAATTCCTTCCACAAATGAACGGCGCTTTTATTGGTGCTAACGACGATATTAAATTGTATAGCCTTGAACCCGGCCTCCTTGGCAGCTTGCAGGGAGTGCCCTGTCATTTTACGTCCGATACCCTGGCCCCTGAATTTTTTATCCACCATATAAGCGGCATTGGCCACATGGCTTCCCCAGCCCGGCTGGTTGGACTTAAGGATATAGGCTCCTGCAATGTGCCCGTCAACCTCTGCCACATAGGTTAGGTACCTGGGATTGATCCAGCTTGCTCTTAGCTCCTCTTCGGTGGTCGTTTCATCATATGGGTAAAAAACCTTTTGGGAGATTACCTGCTGGAAGAGGTGGAGGACAAGGTCCATTTCGTTGTCATTGGCTCTGCGTAGGATCATGTTTTTTTTCAGTAGTTCTCAATTCCGGAAAGATCAAAATAAAGCTCAGCACAAAAGCTATCAGGCTTGTCCACACCACATTGTTATAATTTTGCGCCGTCAGAAAAAATGCAGCGGTTGCCGGGCCCAATCCTTTTCCCAACAAATTCACTACCGCACCCAGCGATACGATCTTCCCCTGAGGATCATGGGCCGCCTGTACCTTTTGGAAAAAAGGAAAGGTAGCCGCCCAGGCGCCCGACAATACAAAAACGGCCAGTAAAAAAATGATCGGATAGGGCAGAAAATTAGAAGCCAGTGTCGACACAGACAAGAGAATAATACCGGTGATAATAGGAATCAGCACGCCTTTGGAATTGCCAATTTTCAGCACCATGATACTCGCCAGGATGCCCGCTAATTCGCTGATACCAAAAGTAACCCCTAAGAAATACTCCCCGAAGCCATGAAAATCACCGATGCGCTCCAGGTAGGCCCAGATCGCTCCGCAGCCCATTTGCAAAAACAGATAAGCCATCAAGGTAAACCAGATCAGTTTGTTTTTTAATAAAAACCCGAGTTGGATCTTTGGAAGAGAAGTATTCTGAGTACTCACCACAGCACGGATACTAGGCGTCATTAACCATCCTGCTCCCGCATTTAAAGCCATAAAGCCAAATAAAGCAGGCATCGCTCCTATCTGAAGCAAAATGGGAGTAATGAACATATACAAAGCCGAAATGCCACAGTACACCAGGACGTAGTAGGTGAACCCCCGCTCCGGCATCGGAAGGGCCGACAAGGCTGATAAGGTCGAGGCGTATATTACACCTCCAAAAAAACCGCCGACAAACCGAAGGGCTGAGAGGCTGTAATAGTCAGTTGCGAAAATACTCAGCAGGTCAATGACCATCAGAAAGACCAGGCTCCACCTGGCCAATGAATAAAAGGACCATTCATTTCGACGTATGGGTACCCAGAGGCTGCCCAGCGCCAGGCCGATCGAACTGATCAGAGCCAGGTAGCCGATCTGCTGATCCGTAAAACCTAAATCTTCCACCATTCCGCCGAGTGCCAGGGGCAGTATCAAGTAAATGCTAAAACTGGAAGTGGCGATGAATCCCAGGGCGTACAGATGGCTGGTTTTTGTCGTATTTTTCATTACTTTGAGTCGTCTTAAAGCATGTTTTGGACAGACACAACAAATTAACCGAAAATAAATGAATAAATTATCATTCAAAGGGGCCATCCCTCCCATGATCACCCCTTTCCAGGCAGATGGCCGGCTGGACCTGGACGCCCATATCTACAACCTTAAAAAATGGAACGAGGTCGAGCTTGGAGGCTACCTCGTTTTAGGCTCTAATTCGGAGGCTGCTTACCTCAGCGAACAAGAGAAGCTAAGCCTCATTGAAGCAACCGTCCTGCATACAAAAGAGGGCCGCCCTGTAATCGCCGGTACCGGCATGGAGTCGACCCTGGAAACCATCCGTTTGACGAATAAAGCCGCTGCCCTGGGTGCCCAGGCTGCCCTGCTGCTGACACCTTTTTATTATAAAGGGAAAATGAATGAAAGTGCCATCATCCGGCATTTTATGACCATTGCAGATGACTCCGACATTCCCATCATGCTGTACAATGTGACCAAATTTACAGGGATCAATGTATCCTCCCGAGTGGTTACCGAGATCAGCGCCCACCCCAACATCATCGGAATGAAGGATAGCAGCGGCAATATCGGACAGCTCATCCATTTCCAGGAAGCTGCACTCGACAACTTTCAGGTCCTGACCGGAACCGCCTCTATCTGGTACCCTGCCCTCAGTCTGGGTGTGACGGCCGCCGTAATGGCCCTGGCCAACTGTGCCCCCAAAGAATGTGTACAGATCCAGAAATATTATGAATCCGGGAAACTAGAAGAAGCCAAAGCCCTGTACCGAAGGATGGTGCCCTTGAATACAGCCGTAACGGCTACCTTTGGGATTGCAGGATTGAAGTATGTTTGTGAGAGAGCTGGATTTAGAGGAGGCTACGTTAGAAATCCGTTGAGTGAATTGACGATAGAAGAGAAAACCAGGCTGGATGCTATTATAGAGAAAGCTGAGTTGTTAAAGTAAAATGGATTAGATGTCGGCCGACTGGCCGACATCCAATCCAATCAAAATAATTATATCATTCGTTCAGACAGCACCTCCATCACCTGCTCTTTGTACAACCTACCAATTGATAGGACTTTCCCACCTAATTCTACCGATGAAGGGGTAAAGGCACTCACCTTATTTTTTGATACAATAAAAGAACGATGTATTCTTAGAAATAAGGATTCAGGTAATTTTTCTTCCAGGGTCGAAATACGATGGTGGGCCAGGATAGAAGCCTGTTCGGTATGTACCCGGACATAATCCCGGCAGCTTTCGATATATAAAATGTCTTTTAAAACCACTTTGACCGATTTTTTATCGGCTTTTAAATAAATAAAAGCTTCCTCAAATACAGGAGCAGCCGCTTCTTTTTGAACCGGAAAATAGTTTTGATGTAATACTTTATTAATTGCCTTCAGGAAACGCCCGAAAGTAATAGGCTTCAGCAGATAGTCCACCACATCCAGCTGAAAGGCATCGAAAGCATACTCTTTGTAGGCCGTCGTCATAATGATCTTCGGTTTCCTGGAAAGGCTTTTGATAAAATCGATGCCGGTGAGCGTCGGCATTTGAATATCCAGAAAAATAAGGTCAACAGAATGAGCACGAAGCATCTTCATGGCATCGAGAGCGTTCTCGCACCGTCCTACCAGTTGAAGGTCATTCACGGCTTCAATATGCGTTTCGAGCAAATCCAAAGCCAAGGGCTCGTCGTCAACGATCAGGCAATTTATTTTCATGACAACTCTATTTTTAAAACCACTAAATGAGTGTCTTCATTTACGATCTTTAAGTCATATTGGTCTTTGTAGATAAGTTCGAGTCTGCGTTTGACGTTTTTCAATCCTATGCCTTGCGTGTATCCGGTTTTATCCATAATCCTCGTAGGTTGGCTATTCTCTACCTTGAATTGGATCTGTTTATTGCGAATTTCCAAAGAAATGGTGATCCAACTGCTGCCCAATTTGCCACTTACCCCGTGCTTGAAGCTGTTTTCTACAAAAGGTAACAGCATAAGCGGCGCAATTTTAACCTGATCCACAGGCCCGTTTATGGTAAACGATAATTCAAGTTTATCCCCATAACGAAGTTTTTCCAGGGCCATGTAATTTTTCAGCTGCTCAACTTCATCGGCCAGGGAGACCTTCGAGTGGCTCACTTCATAGGCCATGTACCTAAGCAGCTCAGAAAGCTTTTCAATGATCTCCGGTACCTGATTAGAGCGTTTTAAAGCCAAGGTGTATAAATTATTCATCGTATTGAAGAGGAAATGAGGATGTATCTGAGCCTTTAAAAATTTCAGTTCTGCCTCCATTCTGGCATTGCTCAATTCCTGAATGTAGCGCTCCCTTTGATTCCAGTACTTCAATAACTTAATCCCTAAGGCCAGGGCAGTTGTATAGCCGGTAATGACCAGGCTCGAAAACCAGAAACGAACATTCACCCCTTCCTCCCTCATATCAGGCCAGATGATTAAACTGATGCTGTAATGCAAAGCTGTAATAATCACCAATGCACATATGGCTGCCAATCCAAACCATAAATACTTTTTGGGTACTAGTAATTTCGGAAAAAAAAGGTAGATCATCAGGTACACCGAAAGCATCTGGTAAGGCAAATTCAGGGAGGTG
>JAUIKE010000184.1 GCA_030430845.1 Bacteroidia bacterium
CTGTAAAGATTTTAAAATCTCAGAAAACCCTTATTTTTTCTGTCTCTCTTTCCAAATTTTCAATGAACTTTTTGCCGAGCTAAAAGTGTACGGCAATGAAAAATAAATAGCAAGATTCTAAAAACTCTTCCATCCCCTGGAACTCCAGAAAACAATCTAAAAAGATGAAAAAATTTCTATACATACCAACGCTTCTTTTACTCACCACTCTGTCCCTACAGGCACAGATCAACTCCTGCCTGCAGACAGACTGCGGGACCATTCAGGCCAACTGGAGCCTGGTCGAGGGAGAAGAAGCCATCATTTGCGAGGGAGAAGACTTCCAGTTGCGAAGTGGAGAATCTACTCCATTAAACAACATCAATGAATATCACTGGTACTTTTTGGAAAGCAGCAGCCTAAAAGTATTGTTCGACACCGTTTTGACCGACACTAGCTTTGTGACCTACAAATATACCGTCAGCGATTCGCTGGCCTGTGCCAGTAACTCCAGCGAGATCCAGTTATCCGTCAACCTGGTGGTAAGCAGCCCTTCCTGTGGCGGTGGGAACCGAAGTTGCAACTGGAAACTGGGAAGTGTGATCGTCAAATTAAGGCCGAGGGCTAAATTTTCCGTTAATAACCAGCAATGTGAAGACACCGAAATCACTTTTTCCAATAACAGCTGCCATGCCACCGAATACCGTTGGACGTTTGGCGACGGCACAACTTCTACCGAAGAAAATCCACGACACACTTATCGCAACCCCGGCACCTACACCGTCAGGCTTGAAGCCATCAACGATTGCGGAACAGATGTAAGCACTCGGACCATCACGGTTGTAGGCAAACCCGATGCTGCTTTTTCCTTCACCTCTAATCCGGCTGATCAATGTGCTCCGACTACCGTTACTTTTAACAATCAATCCAATCAGTGGAGCAATACGGTCTGGTCCGTCACCCCATTTGACACCCTCCGCTGGCGTTTTACGGATACCAGCATGCATCTGGGGAGTCGAAATATTGCGATCCGTTTTTTACAAGCCGGAGAATACACCGTCAAGCTTTCCGCCAACAACGTTTGTCAGGAAGCCGATGAACAGGAAGAAACCATCGTCATCGGTGATCCGGTGCGGGTGAACCTCCAAAGCCCCGGCTCCTTTTGCGATGCAGCCACGATCCGATACAGAGACCTCAATCCCAGCATCAGCGGAGATATTGACACTTATCGTTGGACTTTTGAGAATGGAAGCATAGCCAGTTCCAATGAAGAACAATTTCCGGACGTCACCTTTAATCAATCCGGGACTATCACCCTGACTGCCACCGGGCCTTGCGGGACGGTCACAGAATCAGTTCCTGTCACTATTGCTTCCACTGAGCCTATAGCTTTTGGGAATAATCCGGATCAATTGTGCCAAAATGATGCAGTAGTTCAGCTGCAGGCCACACCCGCCGGAGGTCAATGGGACGGGACTTCCAATGCCGCCAGAGATGCGGTCACTGCCTCTGGAGAATTAGATCCCTCCAAATTGAATCCGGGCACCTATACCTTCGTTTACTCCGCAGGCTCGGCCGAATGTCCAAATGAGGATCAACTTCAGATAGAGATCCTGCAACCTCCCACTGTTGAACTCAGAGAGGTTGATCCGGCTTGCGAAACATTTACCTTCAACGCTCAAAATCTGGTTCGCTATACCGGCACCATTGACAGCTATAACTGGACATTCGAAGGAGGTACACCGGCCGGCTCGACCGAGCGCATTCCCTCCGGTATTACTTTCTCGAATCCGGGAACGGCCCGGATCAGCGTAGAAGTAAACGGAGCCTGCGGTACGCAATCCGATTTTATTGAAGTCGACATACAATCCAACACCCCTGTCAGCATTGATGCGGTTGACAATCCCGTCTGTTCGGGCTCCTCTCCTATTACGCTGACCGCTAGTGTGGGCGGCGGGATCTGGACGGGCGACGGTATCAGCGACCGTTTCGACGGGACTTTTGATCCGGGGCGGGTACAGGCCGGCAGGACGTACACCATCACCTATACCATCGAAAACGGCGCTTGCTCGAATAGCGCTACCACACAAATTGAGGTGGTTGCTTCGCAAAGCATCAGCATACAGGACGATGCCTTTTGTGTCGACAGCGAACCGCGGGCCATTCAGGTCAGTCCCGCAGGAGGAAGCTGGGCCGGGCCCGGCATTGATCCGACAACCGGCGTTTTTGATCCGGCTTCCGTAGGGCCCGGCAATTATGAGGTTACCTATTCCTTTACGGATGCCAACAATTGCGCCGTCACGGGAATGGCAGATATCAGCGTGGATGCCCTGCCTGTCATCAACACCCTCGACAGCCTCGAATTATGCGAATCCGACTTTGATGTCAATCTGGCTCAGGCTTTTAACTACCAGGTCAATCCATCCGGCGGGAATACCGTTTGGAGTGGCCCGGGTGTAAAAAACACAAACGGCACTTTCAATGCGGCCGACGGCAATCTCGGTCAGGGCAATTACACGGTTTTTATCCAATATACCCGCAATGAATGTATGGTGATGGATAGTGCGGTGGTAAAAATCGTGCAGCCCCAAACTTTGGTGGTTTCCACTGATACGACGGTCTGTGCCGACGGTAGTTTGCTGCAATTAGAAACCAATTTGAGCGGCGGTACTTGGAGTGGCCCGGCCATCAATCCCAGCCAGGGGACGATTGACCTGAACAGAGCCGGCGGAGGCACCTTCACCTATACCTACACCTTTGGGCAAAACAGCAGTTGCGAGCAATCGGCCAGCGTACGAGTAGAGATCATCGACCTGAGCGAGATCGTCGATGCGGGTGAGGACATTCGGCTTTGCGAAGGTCCGACCAGCTATACCCTCAGCGGCGCTTCACCCGCCAACGGCAGCTGGAGCGGCCCCGGCCTGGTGAATGAATTGACCGGCGAAATAGACATCACGCAGCTCGAACTCAACCGGGAATATACCTACAGCTACTGCATCGAGAGCGACCGGATCGCCGCCTGCGAGGCTTGCAGCGAACGCAAGTTTGTGGTTTATTCCAATCCGGTGGCCGACTTTGAACTAGACGGCCTGGCCTGCGTGAATGAAACCTTCCGCATGATCAATAACTCACAATTCGGCAGTACCTATCGATGGAATTTTGGTGACGGCGACCTCAGTACCTTAAGAGAACCCGAGCACAGTTATCGTCGCAGAGGAACCTATTCTGTGGTGTTGACCACCACCTCCCGCGAAGGCTGCACGGATGTAGCCACCAAAGAATTATTCATTACGACCATCCCCAATGCAGCTTTTGACCTACGGGAAAAAGAAGCCTGTGCGCCATTAGAGTTGGATATCAGCAATCGAAGTTCTGGCGATGACCTCAGCTATCGCTGGGAAATCGACGGGATGTTTTACGATACGATCGTGCCGGAGAATGTGGTATTGGATCGGGTTACGAAAGACTCCATGTTTGCCGTCAAACTCAATGTCAGTAATTTGTGCGGTGAGGTTCAAGCCATCGACAGTGTACTGGTACGCCCCTACCCTTTGGCCGGTTTCGGCATCAGCGAGGACGAAGGCTGTACCCCGCTGGAAGTATCCTTTGCCAATGTCACGCTGGGCGATCCCGATTTTCTGGAATGGGACAACGGAAAGGGCCAAACCTTTAATAGTTTTGACCTCCCTCCACAGATCTATACGACTACCGATACGAGTGTTACAGAATATACGGTCACCCTTCGAGCCTCCAACGAATGCGGAGCAGATACCTTATCGAAAACCATCACTGTTTATCCTCCGGATGTGGAAGCTTTTATTGAAATGGACACCTTGCGAGGCTGCGACCCACTGGAATTACAGCTCAAAAGCTTTTCCACCCCCGGCTCAAATGTGGGCTGGCAATTCATTGACCCCTCGGGAAGAAGGGATGGAAGTACGGAGAAGGATCCGATCTTCACTTTTGAAGGTCCCGGCATACACACTATCATTTTGTTTGCCTCCCAATGCGGGACGGATACGGACACCGCCACGCTGGAAATTCTGGAAGCCCCCGAGGTCGATTTCATGCATGCCGACTACGTATGCGCGGGTGACAGCATTTTATTCATCAATAACTCAGAGAACCTGACCGGCAGCGAATGGGACTTTGGGGACGGGAATCGTTCTTTGGATAACTCCCCTTTTCACACATTTGACTCGGCTGGAGTGTATGAAGTTAGTCTGACCGGCTACTCCGTCTTCAACAACTGTCCGACCACGGTAAGCAGTGAGGTGCAGGTCATTGCCAATCCGGTGGCCAGCTTTACCCCATCGGCCCTAAACGGCTGTAGTCCTTTGCGCATCCAGTTCACGAACAACAGTCGGGGGAATACCGATTTGCGCTATCAATGGCGCTGGGGAGACGGCAGCTCGGCCAGTGATGAGAAGAATCCCAGCCACACTTTTGAAGAACCGGGCAATTATACGGTACAGCTCATTGCCTTTGACGATTTCAGTTGTTTTTCGGATACCTCTATTGTGAACATATTCGTGTATGACGACCCGGTCAGCGATTTTACTTTTGAGGAAAAAAAGTATTGTTTGGGGTATGACGAGATTGTGCTCAACAACAACTCACAGGACGCAGTAAGTTATCAGTGGCGATTCCAGGGGCAAAATTCGGATATGGAAAACCCGGTTTTTACCCCTGAAAATTTTGGACGTTTTGACATCGAACTAGTGGTAGAAAACACTTTTGGATGTACGGACACTAAAACCCAGTCGATCGACATACTTCCCTCACCGGAAGCCAATTTTTTACCGGATAAAACTCAGGGATGTGAGGATTTGAGGGTATACTTCGAAAACAATTCGGAGAATGCCGATCGGTTTGAATGGTCGTTCGGCAACGGCAATACCTCAACCGACGAATCCCCCTCTCATTTATTCACGGAGCCCGGCATTTATGACATCCAACTAACAGCCCGAAACCAAAACGGCTGTCCCAGCGATCAAGCCAATGTAAGCATTGAAATCTTAGAAAAGCCGACAGCCAATTTCGAATTCGACAAACCACAGACTTGCGGCGCTCCGGTAGAGGTCATTTTCCGGAACACCTCCACCGGCAATATGGACAACAGCTGGGACCTCGGGGACGGCACGATAACGGACGTAACGGAGCTCGTACACGAATATCTGGAGATCGGCCCCAAGACGGTCGAGTTGATCATCGCCAACCAGGTCGGCTGCCGGGACACCGTTCGACGAACAGTGGATATTTTCGGCCAGCCGCTGGCCAGTTTCACGCCTTCTGTTCTGCAAGGCTGTGAGCGCCAGCCCATTACCTTCACGAATAATTCGATCGAAGCCCGAAAGTTTATCTGGAACATTTCGGGCAGGGAACCTTTGGAAGAAGCATCGCCTACCATCAGTTTTGAGCAGCAAGGCGAATACCGGATACAGCTCATCGCCATTTACAACGAGCTCTGCCAGGACAGTGTGGAGCTGGAATTTCCGCTGGAGATTTACCAATCGCCTATTGCTGACTTCAACTACCAGTCTGATGCTTTACCCGATGTAATTGGGGATGTTCGTTTCTTTAACAACTCCTTCCAGGCCAATCGCTATTTCTGGGACTTTGGCGACGGCAGTACCTCAACGCTGGAAAGCCCATTTCATGAATACGATGTGAACGGTCCGATCGAGGTGACGCTTACCGCCTTCAACGAAAACGGCGGCGTATTCACCTGCACGGACACCAGCACCCAAGAGATCGATCCGGAGACGATCGCCACCTTCTTCGCCCCCAATGCCTTCTCGCCTGAATACGGTCCGGAGGAGGTGCGGGTCTTCAAGCCGGTCGGATTGGGCCTAAAGGACTACCAGATCAGTGTGTATTCGCCCTGGGGCCAGCTCGTCTGGCAGTCGGACCGCCTGGAAGATGCGCAGCCTGCCGAGGCCTGGGACGGGACGTTCGGGGGGGAGTTGATGCCGCAGGGGGCCTATGTGTGGATGGCGGTGATGGAGTTTGAGGATGGGAGTAAGAGGACGGCGAAGGGGACGGTGACGGTGTTGAGGTAACTACTACCGGACTGCAAGCTTCAGCTTGCCGGGAAGGTATGCTTTAGCTTGCCGAAAATTATGTGTGAAGTCAATTTAAAATTCTTTATCAGCAAACTAAAGTGTGCTGTCCTGACAAGCTGAAGCTTGTGGTCCGCTACTACTTTTTATTATATTTGGGGTGCCATCTATAAAACTCATTTACTCCAGCTTATGAAAGCCATATTAGTCGACGACGAAGCGGACAGTCATATTGCCTTAAAAAGCCTGCTAGAAAGACGACATCCCGAAGTAGATATTTTAGCCTCAGGCTACAATGTAAAGGAAGGCGTGCAGCTTATCCAACAACACCAATTCGATCTTTTGTTTTTAGACATTGAAATGCCGGACGGTTCGGGTTTTGACTTATTGGAACAGATACAAAGGCCCTCCTTTAACATCATTTTTGTTACTGCCTTTAATCAATATGCCCAAACAGCCATTCGATTTGGCGCTTTAGACTACCTCACCAAGCCGGTAGATCCGGTAGAATTATCCGCGGCTATACTAAAGGCCCAGGTAAAAAGGATCGAGCAGATCCAGCTATTCCAGTTGGAGATCATGCGGGAAACGCTGGCGAAATTAGAAAAGAAGGAACTTCCCCAGCGGATGAGCATCTCGACGGCTCAGGGCGTTTTGTACTTTCCAACGGCCAATATCATCCGGCTGGAAGCCATGCAGAACTTCACGGAATTTAAGGTAGCGGACGAGCCCCGGCGTTTGATTGCCTCTAACAACCTCAAGAGATACGAAATAGACTTAAAGCCTTACACTAGTTTCATGCGGGTGCACCGCTCGCACATTGTCAATTTGTTGCAGATTACCCGCTTTACTAAAGGCGATAAGGCTTACCTCGAAATGGCGGATACGAGTATAGTGCCTGTTTCGCTGAAGTATAAGGAGGAGTTGCAGAGGAGGATGGATGGGTTAAGTGTTTGATTTATCACAATCGTCTTTTTCCTTGACATATGCCCCTTCCCAAACGCCGGCGATTTTGAGAAGATCTACCATGGTGAAATCGCCGGGAGTTTCGACTTCGTCGTCGTCGAAGAAATTGGGCTTCCAGTCGGGTTGTTGGCAGAGGAAGGAATTTTTATCTCCTTCGATAATGCCTATCAACACTTCAGCAACGATGCGGCCGCCGACGGGGCCGAGGCGTTCGCCGTCTTCGAAAATATAAGCTTCAAGAAGGGTATAAAACCAAAGGGGGGAACAATCAAGAAATTCGCTAAACCTTTTTTTATTAAAAGGAAAGCTTTCCTCCAAATCTTCAATTAATTCAACTACGTTTTTAAACTTTCTAGACACATATGCATTTAAGTTGTTAGTCGACTTTCCTGAATATTCTTTAATTAAATTTGTGTATTTTTTTTCTTCGCGTATTTTATTATCAATGACAAAAGTATTCATCAATCTAGCGACATCCTGTCCAGAAGGCAATTCCAATGAATTCGATCTGGTTAAATTTCGAATAACAATATTTTTGCATCCTGTGACAGGTAAGTTTTCTACCATGTTCTCGGCAATTCTGGGGCTAATTTTCCTGCTAAAATTAACCACTCTATCTTCATCAAATCTTGGCTTAAAAAACAATCTCCAGTCAATGTAATTAGTAAACCTTTGGTTTATTTTTTTAACTTCAAAAAGCTCTTGAAAGATATTAATAAACCTGTAGTGGCTTTGGACCATACTATGTCCAAATCGAAAAACTGCGGCAGAAAACTCAATTGGTATATATGGAGTCTTATTCCAGAAATAAAACTTCCTATTCAAGACTAATTTTGATTGAACTGTATTATGGACAGGTGAAAATATTTCATTTAAAAGATTTGGGTTGACAACTTTTGGAAGATAATCCTCAAGCAGAATCCATTGAAAATGCCATCTAACAACTCGCTGTGCTTCATAAAAAATCTGGTCAAAAATTTCAGCTTGATGAGAATCTATTAATTTTTTAAGTTCAAATATTTCAGTCTCAATTTTTTCACCCTCTTTTTTTATCCTATTTAAAAATAGGATCTTTGGTTCATCCAACTCTCCAATAAAATTATTTGACGATGCCAGTGTTTTTTTAAGCAATTCATCTTTATAGGTTGAATCTTTTTTAAGATCAATGTTTTTTAATTCTGGAAAAATCTTTTCTAAAAGGTCTTTATTTTTGTTTAGTCTTTTTAATAAATCTTCAATTTGAAGATTTATCTCTACTAATTTTCTAGATATTTTTTTTGCATACCACCTAATGGAATAAACATTTTTTTGGTCTCCTCTTGAATGTCCATGCAAAATCACATTTTCATGTTTTCTAATATTTAAAAAATCTCTCCGATTAGAAATTCTTTCAAAAGTGTTCTTAAGTTCCTTGTATAGGTTTTCTATATTCTCATAAATGCGGTCAACAACCTCGTTATGAAATAACTGAACACCTAAGTGTATTTGAGCCACAATAAAATTCTCATCATTTCTGGGATCCGGAATTAAAGGAATAAACTTTTTTTCAAGTCCATCTTCTCTTAGACTTCTTGACTCAAATGAGTCTTTATGGTAATGGCCATTTCCTTGGCGTTTTCTTTGAAAATCAAGCAATTTATATTTGCACTCTTTTCTCTCAAAAACCTGTTCAGAAAGTTCGATGTAAAAACTAGTTCTACCTTGATGTTTATTTTGATCATAGAATATTGGGCTTGCTATGGGGCCACCACCGTAAACTGAATCAAGATCAATTGAGGGCGTTCGATAGTTTATTTTTTTATTTGAAAAACTAGGATGACTGGAAAAAGAACTTGGTGTGAAAGTTAGATCGTGAGCAATAAACTGGCCCAAATAAGTATACCCTGCGGGGATTTTGCTTTCACTACTGGAAGATTCCATAAACTTTTTCTTCTTTCCCTTAAAAGCCATAAGTTCCTGTAGAAAATGTTCTTCATTATGAAAAGATGTGTTTAAACTCCATGGCTTACTTTCTAAGGATAAGAATAACCGCTTCCTTTTCTCCATTTGGATTACAGTATCAGGTTTTTTAATTTTCATAAGCAGTTATTCTAATAAGCATTTGTAAGTCCACTAAAATAAATTGAGTCTAAAATCAGAAAAGATAATGTAATGAGTGCTTTATCTTAAATATAAAAAACATAATTGGGAACTAAATTGCTCGTATCTAAAGTTAAAAATAATGATTAGATACATTCAAAGCCTATATTTATACATTAGGGCATCATTTTCATCAAACCTATCATTAAAATAAAAAAAGGCTATTTAAATTTGAAGCTATACATGTGAATTAAAAAACCATGATATGAAAATTAATTTCTCTTCGCTTCCCAAAGATCACCCAATTGACCCGGATTTAACTTCTAAGAAAATTGAAGATTGGGCAATTAATGCATTTGATCCCGTGAAAAAAGGTAATAAAAAGATTAGAAAAAATTTCGTATTCAAAACATCAGAAATTGAAAAAATAAAAGATAATACTTCTACGAAGTACATATCGTTTTTATTTGGTTCATATTCAGATAATAAAGTGTCTTATGAAAGGACTCTAATTGCCATTGGAATCGACTCAAAAGGAATCTATAAATACATAGAAACAGCTTATTGTGCTGAGAAGTATGATATCACTTTTTCTAATAATGGCACATTTAAGAAAAATAAGGTCCTTCATGTAATAACAGAACAAGATGTCAAATGGTATTGGCCTAAAAACTTATATTATGGAGCAAATTCAGAAGACAATTTAATTAAATGGTTAAGTTATTTTAAAACTAACAAAGCGATAACACATTATCCAGATAAAATTGGCTCTAAAAACTTAAAAAGAATTGAAGTCTTTTTCCATAAAAGCTGGTTTGATAACACCAACCTTTTAAATTTTGATGAACTTGCAGTATTTCCTTTAGTTCTCATGGGGATAAATAAAACAGGATCAGGAATTCCAGTCGGAAATTTCATAACTTTTTTATTGGTCCCAGTAAGTTCAAATAATTTACAAATACCATCAACTAATTTTTTAATCAGTGGGATTGCATATCCTCCCAGGTGGCCGAACCCACTTGGTAAGATTAAACAAGAACCAAATGGTCCACTTATAAGTTTACCTTTATGAAACTAAAATAAAAAACGATTAATATTAATTTTCCACTATCTTTAGCCAATACACCTAAACAATGTATTGGCTAAAGCTTTTTATATCACTTACTCTTTTGCTGCCCCCATTGTCCATGCTTCCTGGGCAAACACCATCCCCCATTTACCACCACCTCTCCCAATCCTCCGGCCTGTCCAACGAATTCAACGGCCATTTTCAAGTCGACAAGTCCGGATTATTATGGGTCAGCAGCCGAGATGGACTGAACCGCTACGACGGCAAACGCGTCAAAACCTTCCGCCCGGAGCTCAATGGTAACAGCCTCGACCCCAATATCACCAGCGAAGTGTTTGAAGATCAGAAGCACAACCGATGGTTTACCTCTAACACCGCGCTTCACTGCATCCAGGCGGGGACCGACTCGCTGAAAACCTGGCAATTCTCTGACAACCAAAACTCCTATTATTATGCTTTTCACCTGGAAAGAGACTCGCTGCTTTGGGTCATTGCCAACCAGCATTTGTATACGGTCAATGTTTATAATAAGCCATTGGATATCACCTACCTTCATCCTTATGACGGCTTCGTTACCTACGCTCAAACAGATGGGGAAGAAAAAGTGACTGGCCTGGTAAGACCTTTAATTGAAGCAGGCTCTGGTATCGAGGTATTAAGCTATTCAGGTTCCGGCATTAAGCGAGATAGCTTTTTTGTGAGTAGTCCTCAAACGAGGGCCGATACCTTTGTTTTTTATTTGACCATCGCTCCTGATCAAAGTTTTTGGGTGCCTAGTACCGCCGGACTCATTCATTTTGATCCTATTCATGAAAAGATTCTGGGTGTTTATAAAGACACTCCCGAGAAATCCTTCTTTGGTTATGAAGATGCTGAAGTTTGGCAAGACCATTTTGTTTGGGTAAGCAGCCGAGATGAGGGGCTTTTGCTGTTTGATCAAGAAGAAAAACAGTTTATTAGGAAAGATTCTCTGTTTATTGTTGATCATGAGATCGTTAGAAATAAAAACATTAAAAGCGTGGTGGTCGATGATCAGGAAAACCTATGGTTTAATGTTTTTAATCAAGGCATCTTTCACAGCAATTTAAAAAACGGTAAGTTTGATCAGCTCTTTGCTTTATCCCTACTCATAAAAAAAGAGAGTTTTAAAGTAAACTCTATTATCGAGTTGAATGAAAATAATTTCTTAGTGGCGGTTAGCCAGGAAGGGATATATCAGGTAAGCTTCTCAGAAGCATTATTATCTCCAGAAATACGGCTTATCGATGTACCTAATTGTACATCTTCCCAAATCAATTATTTGTACAAAGATTCTGACGGAGATGTTTGGATCCTTGCTGATGCAAAAGTCATATTTTGGAATCAGGCAACCGGCCAGTTCATTCAAAAATTACTTACCTCTCAATTCACCAGCAACCTGTATGAAATTAATCCGGGAGAATTTGTCCTGATGGACTTTAATAAGGTATACCACATTAATAAAAATGGCCTTTCAAAAAGTACAGAAGATCTGCCTGGCATTATTCCTGATCTTTATTTACCCGCACAACTTTATTTCGATCCAAGCAGCCGTACGTTATATATTTCTCAAGGAGATAATACACTTAGAGTATTTAGAATAGCACAGGGAATTATTCCAATTGACACTCTTGACAACATTGGCATTGTAAATGGTTTTTATTCCAGTAAAAGAAATGAAACCGTTTGGATGGCTTCCAGCACAGGGCTTTATCAATATACCCCTTCTACCCTATCCGCACATAAAATTCAGGGAAAAAATATCCCACTCAATCAATCCCTCACACATGTACTCGAGGACAAGCGGGGAAGAGTCTGGATGAGTTCCTATGGAGGTATCTACCTGTATGACCCTCAAACAGACTCAGTCTTTCATTTTACACAAAGCGATGGATTGGCAAGTATGGAATTTGTTGAAAACTCCGGTCTGGTGACCAGTGACGGACGCATCCTCTTCGGCTCTGATCGGGGAGCCGCGATGATCGATCCGGAAAAATTTAGTCTAAATTCCAATCTGCCCACTATTATCTTGCTCGAACTATTAGTCAATAATCTGGCTCAAAACACCCTTCCTTTTTCCCAAAAAGAAGCCCGGCCAAGGCTCAAGTATTCTCAAAATGATTTGACGCTTCAGTTTGCCGCCCTGGAATACAGTGACCCCAAAAACAACCAGTTCAGATATCATTTAATCCGAAACAATCGGGATACGGTCCTGACCGCCTTTTCGGATCGGGTACAACTGAGCGAACTATCTCCCGGGAAATATCAGCTGGATTGTTATGCCTCCAATTCCGATCAGATCTGGACAAAGAAGCCCCAGTCCTATTACTTCACCATTCTGCCGCCCTGGTATCAAACCTGGTGGGCAAGGAGTCTGGGAATTCTTTTGTTACTAGGGATCGTATATGCCTGGTACCGTTATCGCATTCATCAAATTCAAAAGCGAGAGACCTTCAAAAGAAAAGAGGCGGAATTCAAACAAAAGGAAGCAGAGTTTCGGCAAAAAGAAGCGGAATACAAGCAGTTGGTTGCCGAAACGGAAACAGCTGTCTTACGCCTGCAGATGAATCCTCATTTTATTTTTAACAGCCTGAATTCTATCAACAGTTATATTCTCAGAAAAGATGTCGACACCGCCAATGACTATCTGAATCATTTCGCTCGACTGATGCGCATGATCCTCGATCGATCAGAGCATGCCTACACAGAGGTCGCTGAAGAGATAGAGTTGTTGACTCTTTATTTGCAGACTGAAAGCATGCGGATTGGTAAAAAAATGACCTATTCTTTTGAGGTAGATCCCAATCTAGATCCAGATGAGACCCTGCTACCCACTATGATCCTGCAGCCTTTTGTTGAAAACGCCATTTGGCATGGCATATCGCCAAAGGAAAGCTCTGGCCATATCGCCATCCGTTTCCTTTCTGGGGACGGTCGGTTATGCTGCGAAGTGGAAGATAACGGCGTTGGGAGGAACAGTCGCCCGAAGCGTCCATTCAAAGCACACCAATCTAAATCCATCACGATCACGGAGCGGCGATTGGAGATGCTTTCCACGGAGTATGATGTTCCTGCTAAGTTGGAGATTATTGACCTTTATTCTGAAGATAAGCAGCCGGCCGGAACCAAAGTCCAGCTATTCCTACCCATTTTAGAGTAATTTCTAAAAATCCTTTATTGACTATAATCCTAAGTTAATGTATTGAAACCCTTTATTGATCATTAATCGGGACATGCCGATTTGTTGTATAATATCTTGCAGGTGTAAGAAGCGCTAAAAAACATTGACAAATGGTCATTGACCGGCTGTCGGCTAACCCCCAGAGGTTTTAGGTTGGAAGCTTCCTTTTTTAACCAACAAAATTACACCTGATGAAAACTCATATTCACCAAGATGAGATTACCTCACTTTCAAAAGATTTCTTGCAAAAAGCTCAAACAGCAAAAGACCTGAAAACATTAAATGGGTTGTTTTCTGAATTTTTTGCTGACCAGCGTTTTACCAACATGCTGGACTATGCCGAAAGCTCAAAAAAGCATTGGAAAGACGTAAAAAATGCCCTTCGAAATTCCTTAGCCCCTATTTATAAAGAATCTGGTAGTTGGAATCACAGCTTAAGTAAGCCTTTTGGATATCCTGGAGATTTTGCCGTTCTGGAGCATGTTTATGATCAAAAAATCCACAAAGCAACTAAAAGCTCTCTTGGAGGGCTTATTGATCTTTGGGGTAGTTCAAGATCATTACCTACTGCGGTAGCCGAAAGAAAGGACTTGCTGCGAAATTACCTGGAAAACCAGGCCAGGCTGGATCTGCCAGACAACCGGGTACTCTCCATCGGATGTGGTGCTGCCAGAGAAATCAGGGAACTTCATCCTCATCTACTCGAAAAACTCCAGCTTACTTTTCTGGATTCAGATGAGCGAAGCATTGATTATGCTCTTAATGCGCTAAAAGCCACCCTATTTGAGTATTCCATCGAAAAAGTAGTAGCGAACGGAGTATCAGATGATTTATCGGAGGTATTAGCCGGTCAAAAGTATGATTTGGTTTACTCCTTCGGTATCCTGGACTATTTACCGGAAAAATATGCTGTCAGGCTCATTGAAAACATGAAAAAGACCGTCAAGCCGGACGGGAAAATTCTTTTCTGTATAAAAGATTGCACCAAGTTTGATGCCTGGTTCTATGATTGGTTTTACGACTGGCGATTTGTGGATCGCACGAGGAAGGAAGGAACCGAGTTAGCTGAGCGTTGTGGGTTGGAGGTAACGAGGGAGTTTTCGGTGTCGGAGGGGGTTATTATTATTTATGAGTGTGTATTGGATCATTAATTGATTGGACTAAACCATGCTCCTTCGAAATATTTTAAAGTTTTCCATAATCATAAGATCTCTATTTTTTAACACTCTAAATCCTACATCATGAAAAACCTAACCCTAATTTTAATTTCTCTTCTATGCTTTCAATATCAAGTGAATGCCCAACTCTCCGGAATTGGAATCGGAGCAGGTGGAAATGTATCTTCCTTCGAGTATGGAGATCAAACTAACCAGATAACTTCATTCGATAATAAAGATAAGCTTGGCGGAACAGCCGGAATACGGTTTGATTTTGATCTGGGAAGCCAAGCTGCAAAGTTCTCTCCGGAAATTTTTCTTATCCAAAATGGCTCCAGAGAGTTTTTTTCAAGCCTTAATATTCAGGACCTCGTAGAACGAAAAGTCAGTCTTGACTATATTGGTTTATATCTTCCATTAACTCTTTATGTCGAACTGGATCAAAGCGGGGGAACATACCGAGGCGGTTATGGTTACCCTCAAAATGCAGCTAATTTCGATAGCTTCAACGGGATCCTGATTTCCGCCAGAGGGTTCTTTGATTACGTTCTAAACGGACAGGTAATTGATGACTTCAATAAAAATTCAGAAATACAATTCAACAAAGCTATTGATAAGCTCGACTATGGGTATTCTTTTAGTGCAGGCTTTGTTTTACAAGGGGCCTATCTCTTATTTGGTTACGATAAAGGCATTAAGAATATAGTTTTTGAAGATGCTTTAGGGTCTTCCCAAGATCAAAATTATTTGCTCCAAAATAAAGGCTTTCATTTGAAGGTAGGATACCTGGGAAAATTAAATTAACAAATAACAATTTTTCGTGTATTAAAAATCTAAAACCTTTCATGAAAAACTCAACCCCAACACCTTCCCTCGATCTGGGCTACTTCCAGCATCTACTGGATAAAAATGGCCCGGATCCAGAGGATTACCCAACACTCAAACACTGGATCAAAAACACCTATGACCATATCCAAAAGGGAGCACTGCCGCCCGATGTCGTTAAACCCTACATCACCAAAGGGAAGGGTATCTTCTCTACCCAAACGATCCAAGGGCATATGCTCGTCAAACCACATGGCTATGCCGGAGACTTTATGATAATCGATAAGATTTACAGAAAGGAGTTTTCCTCTGATGATCGGTTTATCAAATGGGACCTTTTTAATCAGGAAACTGCTGCCCCTCGAGCCGTACGCAACCGAAAAACCTACTTCAAACAACTCGTCCAACAACTGGCTCAGCAAAAGAACGGCCCCTTTACCATCCTCAACCTGGCCAGCGGGCCCTGCCGGGATCTGTTTGAGTTGTTGGAGGAAAATCCGGACTTGGATGTACGGGTGGATTGCATTGAACTGGACCCGAATGCCATCGAATATGCACAGGCGCTGCTGGGCCGGCACAATAAAAAAGTCCGCTTTTTTCAGAAAAACATCTTCCGATTCCAGTCTTCCCAACAATACGATCTCGTATGGTCGGCGGGACTGTTCGATTATTTTGAGGATAAAACCTTCGTTCGGATACTGAGTCGCTTACTCCTTAATAGGAAGCCCGACGGCGAACTGGTGATCGGCAATTTTCATCCCCGCAACCCGACCCGGCCCTTTATGGAGTTGTTCGGCGAATGGTTCCTGCACCACCGGACGGAGGAGGAGTTGATCCGTTTGGCTTTGGAAGCTGGTGTTGCTCATTCGCAAAACATACGGGTAGAAAGCGAAGCCGAGCGGATTAATCTATTCATGAGAATAAAAAACGAACCCTCTACACTATGAAACATCTAACCCCTTTTTACTTATTAATCCTTCTGTCCTTGCCCACAGTGGCCAGTAGTCAGGGAGAAATCTTTCAGATCGGCAATGCCAACGACTATGTTGCCGGCGTCACTTCCGAGCGGTTCCAATACATGGCTGCCCGGCAAAAAAGTCAAAACTGGTGTTGGGCAGCCTGCATTCAGATGGTCTTGAATTATCAAGGACTGCGAGTCGATCAATGCGATATTGTCAAAGAAGGCTTCGGGCAATCCCGCTGCACGGACGCACCGGCTGATTGTTATACGATTCAAAGGGCAGCTGGTGGCTGGAATATCAACGGACGAAGAATAAAATCCTCTGTAAACACTAACTTTTCGGATGCCCATAAGCTCATCAATGACCTGGCGTACAAATATCCACTCATCGTCGGTCTCAATATGCCGGGTCAGAGCATTGGCCACGCATATGTACTCACGGCTATTTTTTACCAATACGATTCCCGCGACCGGAAAATCCCCTATAAAGTGGTGCTGCGTGATCCCTGGCCCACCAGCAGGTCCCGACAGGAAATGAGCTGGCGGGAGTTTCAAAGTCGATTGAATTGTATTACGCACGTTACTTTCTAAGTGTCGCTGCGCCCAGACGGGCCGTCTGGCTGCAGCTTTATTTGATGCACATTCTTTTGCCTACGGTTGGCACCGTAGGCTTGAAGCTTTCGCCGCTATGCGCATAGGCATCAAGATAATTTTTTATCATATAAATTTTCAAAGAAATTCAAACGATCCTTTCGCCTGTCATAGCAATAATGATAAGCTAAGAGTTTAATTAAAGCCTTTTGATCCCTGCAGTAA
>JAUIKE010000185.1 GCA_030430845.1 Bacteroidia bacterium
TCGCATATTTTGTTTGTTGCTTTAAACTAAAATACGCATACTTTACTCAATTGAAGAACCTTTTATTTTAAATGTCAACCGGCATGTGAAACATGCCCTGATTTTATAATAAAACAGCTATATATTTGGCGCTCAAAATAGACGGAAAGCGGACAGAAGCTGTTGTTTTAAACAACAATCTTTGAACTGGTGATGTTACTTTTGAGGTTTTTTTTAGTCAAAATAATAAAACACAGCCATCATATATGTTGATTCACAGGTTTAAATCAAAAATTCATAGGGGCACTATTACAGAGGCCAATCTGAACTATGTCGGCAGCATCACGATCGATGAAGCTTTGATGGAGGCTGCCAATATTATTGAAGGGGAAAAAGTACAGATCGTAAACAATAATAACGGCGAACGATTGGAAACTTATGTCATCAAAGGCGAACGGGGTTCGGGAGTTCTTTGCCTGAATGGAGCCGCAGCCCGAAAGGCAGAAGTAGGTGATACGGTTATTATTATTTCCTATGCATTAATGGACGTCGAAGAGGCCAAAAGCTTCCAACCTTCCGTTGTTTTCCCTGATGAAAACAATCAAATAGTAAAATAATATTTAGGCGACCACAAGGTCGCCTAAATATTTATAAACTAATCTTCTATATTTGCCTCCCTAAAGCCATAAAAGTTGAAAAAGCAAGCTGTCAACGTATTAAAATTCTTCCTTTTTTTAAGCCTGGGGGTGATTATTCTCTATTTAGTATATAGAGGGCAAAACGTAGCCTTCCAGGAGGATTGTGCTCTCAAAGGTATCCCTTCATCAGAATGTAGCCTGATTGATAAGGTCCTCTCTGATTTTAGAGGAGCTAATTATTTATGGATATTGTTCGTCCTCATTGCTTTCATCATTAGCAATATCAGCAGAGCCATTCGCTGGAATATGCTCATACACCCTCTGGGGTATCGACCCAGACTGAGTAATTCCTTTTTGTCCATCATGATTGGATATTTCGCCAACCTGGGTATTCCCAGGATGGGAGAAGTGGTCAGGGCGGGTACACTGGCCAATTATGAAAAGATAGGTGTCGAAAAGGTGATGGGCACTATTGTGGTGGATCGTATTGTGGATGTAATTAGCTTGTTGCTGATAACGGCACTGGCCGTGCTTTTGGAGTTTAATACCATTGCTGCTTTTATTGATGAGAATGTCTCTTTCGCAGACCGCCTGGGAGGGCTTCAAAGCCTGGCCCTGTACGGGGTAGGTGCTTTAGTACTTGCATTTGGGGTGTTTTATATTTTCAGGGAGCGGCTCATGAAAACGTCCCTGTTTAAAAAAATTATTCAGTTGGTGGAGGGCTTTGTGGAAGGCTTACGATCCATTTCAAAACTCGATCGCCCCTGGTTGTTTGTCATTCATTCCGTGAATATCTGGTTGATGTATTTCTTAATGACCTATATGTGCTTTTTTGCCTTTGCACCAACCAGCCATCTTTCGCCGCTTGTGGGTTTGGTCGTTTTTGTATTCGGAGGTTGGGGGATCGTGATCCCTTCTCCCGGAGGAATGGGAACCTATCACTTTTTAGTGCAAACAGCCTTGCAGATGTACGGTGTAGCCGGCGATGATGCCTTTTCTTTTGCCAATATTGCTTTCTTTTCCATCTCCCTGGGAGTTAATGTGTTGTTGGGGATCATTGCATTGATTATTTTACCCTTAATCAACAGAGGATATGCGCCTGCCGGCCCGGCGCCCATAGAAAAAGAAGAATTATGAGGTTTTTGGAAAAAATATATTCCACGGAAAATGCTGTGCATCAGGTGGAACAATGGAAAAAAGCGGGAGAGCAACTTGTTTTTACCAATGGCTGCTTCGACCTGATCCACTTTGGGCATCTTCAATACCTAGAACAGGCCCGGCAATTGGGAGATCGACTGATAGTCGGACTGAATTCTGATGCTTCCGTTACTCGCCTTAAAGGACCCCAACGCCCGATCAAAGATCAAAAAACCCGGGCCGCTCTTCTTGCTAGCCTTTTCTTTGTGGACATGGTTGTTGCTTTTGAGGAGGATACTCCCCTCCAACTCATCCAAAAGCTTGTTCCGGATGTTCTTATAAAAGGGGGAGATTACACGATAGAAAACATTGTAGGCGCGGATGTCGTATTAAAAAATGGGGGAGCAGTGAAAACCCTGGAATTTGTGCCTGGCTACTCGACTTCCATCTACGAAAAAAAAATTAAATCTTCATCTGATAACTCGATCTAAAATTGGAGAACCTTTAACGAACAACGAACAACGAACAACGAACAACGAAAATGAGCATTCAATCCATCATCAACCACTTAGAGCAAATCGCGCCGCCCCTTTACCAGGAGTCCTACGATAATGCAGGGCTGATCACTGGCAATCCCTCCTGGGAAGTGACGGGCGTACTGACTAGCCTGGACGCCACAGAAGCGGTAGTGGAAGATGCGGTTGAGCGGGGCTGTAACTTAATCGTGGCCCATCATCCGATCATTTTCAGAGGCTTGAAAAAGATCACGGGGGCGAATTATGTGGAACGAACCATTATCAAGGCCATCAAGGAGGATGTAGCGATCTATGCCATTCACACCAATCTGGATAATGTGCTGGACCGGGGCGTGAACGAAAGGATAGCCGTTCGACTTGGTTTGAGCGAGCTGCGAGTTCTGGTGCCTAAACGGATGGCATACTCCGCCAAGGTATTGGTGGCAGAAAAGCAAAAGCAGGCGCTGCTGGCTGCGCTGGATGGAGCCGATATTTCAATAAGCTCGGTTATCCCTGTTGCCGGAAACGGACAGTATCAGGTAGCACTCAGGTATGAACAGGGGCGCGAAGGAACACTCAAAAAAATAGTGACAAAGTTTGCACCGGAGGAAGAGCCTCTTTTGGTTCAGTTACAAAATAAAAGCCATGCGATAGGCTCAGGCATCATCGGAAAACTGGAAAACCCCATCCCTGTAAAAGATTTTTTGGCACAGTTAAAGGAAAAAATGAAAGTAGGGGTGATCCGGCACACTGAGTTGGTTCATTCTCACGTTCAAACAGTAGCGGTGTGCGGAGGAGCCGGAAGTTTTTTGCTGGGAGCTGCTCAGGCACAAAAAGCCGATATCTTCATCACGGCTGATTATAAATATCATGAGTTTTTTGATGCGGATAAAAAGGTCATCATAGCCGATATCGGACACTATGAAAGCGAACAATTTACAATAGATTTATTACACGAGATTATTTCTGAAACATTTAGTACATTTGCAGTTTACAAGACCCGGGTGAATACCAATCCTGTTAATTACTTCTGATTTCAAGAGCAAAGTGCACCGGCTTCATTGGTATGTCCCAATGGGTATCTTTTTAAAATAAAAATTAAAATTTAGATAATGGCAAAGGAATTATCGGTAGCTGAAAAACTAAGAAACCTCTATGAACTGCAGTCAGTGGATTCCCAAATTGATGAAATTGAAATTCTGAAAGGAGAACTTCCTATGGAGGTAAGTGACCTCGAGGATGAGATTGCCGGCCTGGAAACCCGAGTCAATAAGCTGGGAAATGTAGTGAAAGATCTGGAGGAGGAAGTGAGCAATCACCGGGCTAACATCAGTGAAGCCGAAGCGCTGATCGAGCGGTACAGCAAACAGCTGGACAATGTGAAGAACAGCCGGGAATACGAAGCATTGGTCAAAGAGTTGGAACTTCAAAAACTGGAAATCCAACTTTCTGAAAAGAAAATTCGCGAAGCACAGCAAAACATAGAGAATAAACAAGAGACCCTGGACGCGACAGTTGAACGTAAAGAGAGAAAGGATAAAGAACTGGAAGCTAAAAAGGTGGAATTGAAAGAAATCATTTCCAAAACAGAAAAAGAAGAGAAGGTTTTGCGTAAGCGCTCAGAAGATGCCAGAAAACATGTTGAAGATCGTTTGATCAAAGCCTACGACAAGATCAGAGAATCTTACCGCAATGGACTGGCAGTTGTACACGTTGAAAGAAATTCCTGTGGTGGATGTTTTAATAAGATTCCGCCTCAGGTACAACTGGAAATCTCTATGCGCAAGAAGATCATCGTTTGCGAACACTGTGGCCGTGTTCTGGTCGATGATAATATCATGGAGGTAGATACCGCCAAGGTAGAATAATTGAAGAACAGGAGGCCGGCCGGCCTCCTGTTCTTCAAAAACAAATATAATCCCAAAATCTATGAGAGCCGGTTTAACATTTACATTCTTCCTGCTGTGGAACCTCATTTCCCTGCACGCCAAGCACTTTGAATATACTTACCTGGCCCGCAACGCCTACGAAAAGGCTATCAGCTTGCAATTCACAGAAGCGGAAGCTATCCTCCAACAGATCAAAACCCATGATCCGGATAACCTGATCATTTATCATATTGAAAATTACATTGACTGTCTTACCTTATTTATTACGGAAGATAAAGAAAGTTTTCAGCGCTTAAAAGCCCGGAAAAAAGAACGTTTGGCTAAGGTGGAGTTGGGTGATCCATCCTCTCCTTATTATCTCTACATTCAGGCGGATATCCGTTTGCAGTGGGCTTTGGTCCGATTAAAATTTGAGGAATACCTGGGAGCTTTTACTGATGTGAGTAAGGCTTACAAGCTCCTTCAGAAAAATGAACAAGCTTTTCCGGGTTTTATGCCGAATAAAAAGGACCTTGGTTTACTGCATGCGCTGGTGGGTACCATCCCGGATAGTTTTAAATGGGGCGTGAAGCTTCTTTCAGGTATGGAGGGGTCCATCGCTCAGGGAACAGAAGAGATGGAAGGAGTCCTTCAATTTGCTCAGAACAATGAATTTCTCTTTGAGGAAGAAACAAGGGTTTTTTATTCCTTTTTGTTGTTGCATCTGGCCAACAAGCCGGAGCAAGCCTGGCAAATCCTGCAGGGGCAACTTTTTCCCCAAAAAAATCTTCTGCATTGCTTTGTAATGAGTAACATCGCTATGCGTACCGGCCGCAATGACGAAGCTATTCGACTGCTACAGAACAGACCCAAGGGAAGTGCTTACTTTCCTTTTCCATTCACGGATTATATGCTCGGTATAAGTAAAGTGCGCAGGCTGGATGATGATGCTCACCAATATCTGCTGAAGTTTTTAGCTGAATACGAGGGTGAAAACTTCATCAAGGATACTTATCAGAAGCTGGCCTGGCATGCGCTCATCAAAGGGAGCGAGGTAGGATACCTGCATTACATGAAAAAATGCGCTAATGAAGGAAAAACCCTAACTGGTGATGATATCAGCGCTTTGAATGAGGCCAAAGAAAATTATCTGCCTACCCCCGAATTGGTAAAAGCCCGATTGCTCTTTGATGGAGGGTACTTTAATAAGGCTTCGGCAGTGATTGAAAAAATGCCTTTCCAACAACTCGAAAAAGAAAAGGAAAAACTGGAATACTTCTATCGAAAAGGACGCATTCTGGATGGCCTAAAAAAATATGATGACGCCGTTTTCTACTACAATATGACGATAAAAAAAGGCCGCGATCAGCCTTATTATTTTGCCTGTAATGCAGCACTGAAAGCCGGTATCATTTACGAAAACCGAAAGGTTTATTACAAAGCTAAAGAGTACTATTACGAGTGTCTGGGCATGTTCCCAAGCGAACACCAAAATAGCCTGCACCACCAAGCCAAAGCCGGATTAGGCCGCATTAAATAAACAAATGGAATTGGTAGGCCGGCGGCATATCACTTCCATTTGTTTTTATAAATTACCAGCATCAATCCCGTCAAAGAAATAAATACCATCAAAATAAGTAGTCTCCAGGTATACCAGTTCACAGAACTCTCTTGCTTCTCTACCAGGATCCAGCGATGGTTTTCCATGGCATCTGTTAAAACTAAAGTGTTTTTGCGGATCAAGCCAAGGTAGGTTGAAGGCGTAAATCGAGGATCTTCCGCTAAATCGAGCAAAAGAGAATCCTTAAGAAAGAAGGGAGAGGGAATGATCGAGTCCACCAGGCTAATCCCATATCTATCGGCAAAATATTGAAAGGTATCAAGCGCCTCCGGCCACACTCTTTTATGCTCCGGAATTTCCAGGATTTTTTTTTGAACGAAACTATCCAGCTCAGTTAATTGATGGAGATACAGTTGATAGTTGAATAAATAATTACCGGCTTTTTCAGGATCAAGAGCGATCAATGCCTCTTTGATCTGATGTGCATAAACCATCCCGTTTTGGGGATCCAGCCAGGCATACGGATTTGGTTGATCAGCAGTAGATGAAAAGCGGAGTGGGTGTATTTGAGAAGTAAGAACAATATGTGCCGGCTTTGTTTCGACCTCCTTTAAAACTTTTTCCAACCAGGTGTCGTAGGAAAGACCATTAGAAAAAACCAGGTCGGCATTTTGTAGCGTTTGTATCCCTTCAGAAGCGAGATTCTCAGGTGTTACCAAGGTGGATTCGATCATATTCCCACCCAGTACATCTGTTAAGTCTTTAATAACAGGGGTAGTACAGGCCACCTTGAGCGTTTGTGAAAGGATAGGGTGTACCATAAAAAGAAGGCCAAATAATAATCCGTTTACTTTCAGGGATATAGAAAAAACATGGCACATATTTTGTTGAGTTTTTTGCAAGCTTAGCAAAGTTTTTTGCCGGTTTTTGTCATTTTCTGTATAAAAGGGACTTAACCTGGCTTGATATGGATTGATTTATTGCAAGAAGTAGCAGTAAATCAAGTAATTACCCATATGGGAGTAGGTTTTTAAAAGGATACTCAGTTTATAAAAAAAATTATTATAAATTAACGATCTGTTTAAAATAACAGAAAATCGACCATTTTTTAAGACGCTAGCCCCTTTAGAATCACAATTTATACCATCTTCTATTCACCAAAAAAGGAACACCTATTCCATTAGACCATTTTACTCGAGGCAAGTAAGAATGAGAGTCTTTAATATTCGTTACATGTACTTTGAATCTTACAATATGGCTTTGGAAAACCCAATTTTACTAAAAAATGTGATATCATGATTAGATTGGGTTTAGTAGATGAAAACCATCAATTCCAGGAAGATTTTGCAGCATACTTTAATGAGAAGCACTACATCTGTGATTTTATTTCATTTTCGCAGGCTACTTCTGCCAAAAAATATGTTGAGAATAAAAAAAGAATCGACTACCTTTTTTTAGATTATGAGACAACTGCACCTGCCTGCTTACCTTTTATTGGAGAAATAAAAACAATAAGCAGACATACAGAGATCATCGTTTTATCAAATAACTGTAGCCGAGATTGTGTGATTCGAGCTTTTGTAGCAGGAGCCTCTGGTTTTTTACCTAAAAACCTACCCCTGGAAGAAGTGGAAGACCATCTAAGAAATATTATCAAAGGAGGAGCGGCCATCACTCCTCAAATAGCAAAAGAACTTGTTACCTATTTTAACCCCGGCCCCAAAAAACTGAGTAATGCTACCTTGAATGAAAAGGAGCATAAGATCATCCGCCTGATGGCGGATGGTCATGATTACAAGGAGATTGCAAAGTTGATGAACGTTTCCGGCCACAGTGTCCGATATTACATGAAACAGATCTACAAGAAAATGAGCGTGAAGTCCAAAGGAGAAGCCATTAAGAAATACATGATGAACAATAGATTTTAACTACCGCAAATTTTGTCATCGAGGAAATACCTGCGCCACCAGTGAAAGGTTTACTTTAAATAACGTATTTCCTTATCCATATGAGAACATCTTTTTTTTATTTTTTTTTATTTTCAACACTTTAGTTCCGAAATTTAGGACACCCTTCAATATAATTTAGGATTCCCTCTTAAAAATATTCCCTTAGGTATCTTTCAAAAGAAATAGTGTTCGCTGTAGAACAATTTTAAGAATTGTGTAATTTTTATGTATTCTTTGGGCCTGGCTCTTTTGAGTCAGGTCTTTTTTTTGGAAGCAGCCTAAAAATATGGAGACCATAAACTAGTATGATCTCCATCTCAACGGCATTCTCCCAAAGGGAAAATACCTTAAAACCCCTTACTGCCTCTTTGCAGGCTAATTGTTCAGCCTCTTTATTTTTAGGTAGCGCATTTGTATCGCAGCCGGCTGTTAGAAAGTAAATGCTAGAAAGTAGAAAGAATCAATGATCGGGGAGCTTAATAAAATTTACGGGACTTACCTTAAAAAGATACCAATTTGACTATTAAATATTATGAAAAACAAACATGTGATAGCGAAACTGTTAAATTAATCTGTTTCAGGAAGTTGTAAGAAGTGGATTTTGTTGGACAAAAGCCAAAATTGAGTTAGCTTTGCCCCTCGGACGAAAAACCACTAAAGACTTCACCAGAATGTCTGCGAGAGAAGTCTTTTTTATTGATTAAGCTCAAAAGGTAAATTACTATGCTACAAACCATTACGTATGCTATACCAGTGTTTGGTATTTTAGCACTTTTATACACTTTCTGGCGCTCCTCCTGGGTTTCTAAGCAGGAGGTAGGAACGGATCGTATGGCCACCATCGCCAAAAATATTGCAGATGGCGCGATGGCCTTTCTGAAAGCGGAATACAGGGTTCTGGCCATTTTTGTGTTAGCCGTGGCTATTCTGCTGGGGGTTTCTGCTGATTCAGAAAATTCTTCTGCCTTAGTTGCTGTATCCTTTGTTATTGGGGCAATCTGTTCAGCCTTGGCCGGTTTCATCGGTATGCGAGTGGCCACTAAGGCCAATGTGAGAACCACCAATGCTGCAAGAACCAGCCTTGGAAAAGCCCTGGAGGTTGCCTTCGCCGGAGGTTCCGTTATGGGACTGGGTGTTGTAGGTCTGGGTGTTCTGGGGCTCGGTACGCTCTTCTTACTTTATAGCAACATGTTTGGGGTAGATACTCAGGATAACGTCAATCGTGTGATCACCGTGATTACAGGATTCTCCTTTGGTGCCTCTTCGATTGCTTTGTTTGCACGTGTAGGTGGAGGTATTTATACCAAAGCGGCGGATGTAGGAGCTGACCTTGTTGGAAAGGTAGAAGCGGGTATTCCTGAAGATCATCCATTGAATCCTGCCACTATTGCTGATAATGTTGGGGATAATGTAGGGGACGTAGCCGGTATGGGTGCCGACCTCTTCGAATCTTATGTCGGTTCTATCATCGGTACGATGGTATTGGGGGCTGCTTTTATCGGCACGACTTCCGGATATGACCTGACCAATGAGTTTGGTGGCTTGAATGCCGTGTTATTACCTCTTGTATTAGCCGGGGTTGGGATCATTACTTCCATTATCGGTACCTTCTTTGTAAGAGTGAAAGAGGGTGGAGATCCTCAAAAAGCATTGAACCGCGGTGAGTTCCTGTCAGCCTTCCTTATGTTGGTCGCTACTTTCCTGATCGTTAAATGGATGTTGCCTGCGTCATGGACCTTCAACGAAGAAACGTATTCTTCTATGGGGGTATTCTGGGCAGTTATCTTCGGATTGGCGGCCGGCCTACTGATCGGTATTGTAACGGAATTCTATACCGGTACCGGTACCCGCCCAGTAAAAGGCATCGTTAATCAGTCTCTGACCGGTTCTGCAACTAATATCATCGCCGGTTTGGGCGTAGGTATGCAGTCTACTGCCATTCCTATCCTTATTTTGGCTGCCGCCATCATCGGCGCTTACGAAATGGCCGGATTGTACGGTATTGCCATCGCTGCGGTAGGGATGCTTTCCAACACAGGTATTCAACTGGCCGTAGATGCTTACGGCCCCGTTTCAGATAATGCAGGTGGTATTGCCGAGATGGGTGAACTACCTGGTGAAGTACGCGAACGCACCGACAAACTGGATGCTGTAGGTAATACTACTGCTGCAATCGGTAAAGGTTTTGCGATCGGTTCTGCTGCACTGACAGCCTTGGCACTATTCGCAGCCTTCATGACTACTGCACAGATCAACAGCATTGATATCGCCAAGCCTATCGTTATGGCAGGGCTGCTGCTGGGTGGTATGCTTCCTTTCTTGTTCTCTTCTTTGGCTATGGGCGCTGTAGGGCGTGCCGCTATGGATATGATCCAGGAAGTGAGAAGACAGTTTGCTAATATTCCCGAGCTTAAGGCTGCATTGGATGTAATGCGCAAGAACGGGGAAGATATGAGCAAGTGGAGTGAGGCCGATAGAAAAATCTTTCAGGCGGCCGACGGAAAAGCAGAATATAGCAAGTGTGTTGAAATTTCTACCAGAGCTTCTATCCGCGAGATGATCATTCCGGGTCTGATTGCTGTCGTAACACCGGTAGTGATCGGTTTTGCCGGTGGTGCCGAGATGCTCGGAGGGCTGCTGGCCGGTGTGACCGTTACGGGTGTGTTAATGGCTATCTTCCAATCAAATGCCGGTGGTGCATGGGATAATGCCAAGAAGATGTTCGAAGGCGGTGTAGAAATACAAGGCGAAACTTATTATAAGAAATCAGAGCCACACAAAGCTGCTGTAGTAGGTGATACGGTAGGGGATCCTTTCAAGGATACTTCCGGGCCTTCTTTGAACATCCTGCTGAAACTGATGTCAGTAGTAGCTCTTGTTATTGCTCCGTTTTTAGTTTAATAAGCACTGCAGTCAATAGAAAAAAACGGCGATGATGCAAGTAAGCATCATCGCCGTTTTTTTTTGTCTGAATCGCGGATTTTTACAGATGGGACGGAATAAGCGGAAGTGAATTTGGACCACCGGTCCAAATTCTTTCCCTGGAACCTGTTTAATCCATGAAAATCCGCGATTCAGACAAAAATGAAGAATACCCACCCTTTGTTATGTTAGAATTGAGTTAAAGTACTTTCCTGGACGACCTAAACACAACATTTTTGCGAAAAAAAAGTATATTTATTATGTATTAGATTGTGAAAATGTAGCGAAGGTACATTTTTGCAATCAGAAGTTGTCTAAACGACTTCTCAGTACACAGATTGTGAACCCGTTGAAAAGATTTTCTTATGAAGTTTAGAGGACCACTGTTTTTTTCAGTGTTATTACTTTCCGTTCTTGTAGCTGCGTTTTATCCTAAGGTGGATAATTCCCAGAAAGAAGCGATTTTGATGCGCACGATCTTCAGTTTTATGAATCAATTACACTACCAGCCACAGGAAGTGAATGATGGATTTTCTGAAGAGTTTTTTGATCTGTACCTGGAGCGCATTAGTGCAAAGCGTTACCTAACTAAAGAGGATATTGCAAAATTGACCCCTTATCGCCGGCAATTGGATGATGAGGTGCGTCAATCTTCCTATAATTTCTTTAATGAATCATTAGTGATGCTTGAGAATAATCTTAAAAAGATTCAGGCATTCAATGAAGAGATTACCGCTCAGCCCTTTGATTTTGATCGCAAAGAAGAAATCAATGTAGTTTTTGATGAGCTGGATTATGTCAAAAATGATAAAGAGCTGAAAGATCGCTGGCGCAAGATCCTCAAATATGAGACCATGACGCGCCTTTACCGCAAAACAAAGGCTCAGGATAAGGTTGGAGAAGAAGGGGAGCATCAGTCTACGGAAGAACTGGAGGCCGAAGCTCGTAAAGAAGTAAAGGAGATGTACGAAGATATCTTCAAAACTATGTTAAAACTGAAGCGTGAAAATCGTATGAGCGCCTACTTCAATGCCTTTACCAATATTTACGATCCGCACTCAACTTACTTTGAACCGGTCGAAAAACAATCTTTCGATATCGATATGTCTGGTAGATTGGAAGGCATCGGAGCCCGCCTTTTTAATGAGGGCGATTATACAAAAGTGTCTGAGGTGATGCCTGGTGGCCCGGCCTGGAAAGGTAAAGAATTGGAAAAAGGAGACCTTATTATTAAAGTCGCTCAGGGAGATGACGGAGAATGGGAAGATATCACCGGGATGCTGGTCAATGAAGTGGTACAAAAGATCAGAGGGGAACCCGGTACCAAAGTCCGCCTGACCCTCAAAAAGAAAGATGGCTTACTCAAAGAAATCACCATCATCCGTGATGTGATCATCATCGAAGAGTCCTACGCCAAATCCCTGATCCTGGATGGCGCGAACGAGGGTGAAAAAATTGGATACATCAACCTCCCCAGGTTTTATGTAGACTTCGAAAATCCGGATGGCCGCTTCTGCTCCAAAGACATTGCTGCAGAATTAGACAAACTAACCGCAGCCGGGGTAGACGGAATTATCCTTGACCTGAGAAATAACGGTGGCGGCGGTTTGTATGAAGCCGTCGATATGAGCGGATTATTCATCGAAGAAGGCCCGATCGTGCAGATAAAATCCAGAAAACAGCAGTCTGAAATCCTGCGGGATGTCAATCCTGAAGTGAAATACGACGGGCCACTAGTCGTAATGGTGAACCAACTGAGTGCCTCTGCTTCCGAAATTTTAGCAGCCGCCTTACAAGATTATGGTCGTGCCGTTATTGTTGGTAGCAAATCAACCTATGGTAAAGGTACCGTGCAGCGCTTTTTCGATATGGATCGCGCCGTTCGGGGTATGGAAGAGATCAAGCCGCTAGGGGATATCAAACTGACCATGCAGAAGTTCTATCGCGTCGATGGAGGAGCCGTTCAGCTGAAAGGCGTTGTGCCGGATATCGTTTTACCGGATACGTACGCCTACATCAAGATCGGTGAAAAAGAAGAAGATCGCGCTATGGAATGGACGGAAATCGAAGCTGTTGACTTTAGCCAAAATGTATATCAAATCAAAAATATGCAAGAGCTGAAAAAACGCAGCGAAAGCCGGGTTAGCCAGAATGCTACCTTCCAGAAAGTCGTACAAAACGCGAAACGTTATGAAAGACTGCGCGAGAATGCAGTTTATCCCCTGCAGTTGAAAGACTATATAATGCAGGAGAAAGCTAAAGAACAGGAAGCTGAACAGTTTAAAGATATTTTTAGTGCTGTTGTCAACAAAGGCGTTTATAATCTGGATGCGGATATGACCAATATCAATAAAAATGAGAAAAATCAGTCTATGAATAAGGATTTCATGGAGAGCATTTCCAAAGATATTTATATCAAAGAAACCCTGAATATCCTGCATGACATGATCAGCATGAAATAACAATAATTAGAAATATTTCCTTAAGAGCCTCCTGAGTATTAACTTAGGGGGCTTTTAATGTTTTCATAGCCTGAAGCCGGCCCAAGGCCGGCTTCAGGCTATATAAAAAATACACACGTGAATTTTCTTAACCTGGAAAACGTCAGTAAAACCTACGGTGAAAAAGTCTTGTTCGATAAGATCGACCTGCAGGTGAACAAGGGACAAAAGATCGCTCTGGTGGCCAAAAACGGCTCCGGCAAAAGCACCTTGCTTAGAGTGATCGCCGGAGAGGAAGCACCAGAAGGCGAAACGGCCAAAATACTGCTCAGAAAGGATGTCAAAATAGGCTTTTTGAATCAGGACCCCGATTTCTATGAGGGGCACAATGTGCTGGAAGCCGTACTGGATTCGGATAATCCGCTCATACAGGCCGCCAAAGGCTACGAAGAGGCTATGCTGTTCCCAGAGAAAGTCGAACAAATGCAAAAGGCCGCCGCTAAAATGGATGACCTGAAGGCGTGGGATATGGATGCCCGCATCAAAGAAGTCCTGTACAAACTGAATATCACCGACTTTAATCAACTGGTTCGCAACTTATCCGGTGGGCAAAAGAAACGCCTGGCACTTGCCAAAATGGTCATCGACGAACCCGAGTTCCTCATCCTGGATGAGCCGACCAACCACCTGGATATCGATATGATCGAATGGCTGGAAGAATATCTCCAACAGCCCAACCTGACCCTGTTTATGGTCACGCACGACCGCTACTTCCTCGAACGGGTCTGTAATCAGATCATCGAGCTGGACTACGGCAGGCTCTACCGCTATTCCGGCAATTATTCCGATTTTTTGGAAAAAAAAGCCGCCCGGCTGGAAAATGAATCCACCGAATTAGAAAAAAACCAAAAGCTTTATAAAAAAGAACTGGACTGGGTCAACCGCAGTCCGCAGGCCCGTACTACTAAAGCCAAATCCAGGGTAGATGCCTTTTTTGACCTAAAGGACAAAGTTTCCAACAAAAGAACAGAAGGGGAGATCCAAATCGATATCAAAGGACAGCGGCTCGGGAAGAAAATCCTGGAATTGCATAACATCAGCAAGCGCTATGGCGAAAACGTGCTGATCGACGGCTTTTCCTATAAGTTTAAGAAAAAAGAAAGAGTGGGCATCGTCGGGCCCAACGGGGTCGGAAAAACAACCTTCCTGAAGGTGCTCACCAAAGACATCCGCACCGATTCAGGTAAAGTCGTCATTGGAGATAATACCGCCTTTGGCTATTATACTCAGGCGGGTATTCAGCTTCAGGACGATAAAAGAGTGATTGATGTCGTTCAGGATATTGCCGAGTATATCCCGCTGGAAAAGGGACAAAAGTTAACCGCTCCTCAACTGCTCGAACGTTTCCTCTTTAGCCGCAAGCAACAGCAGGTATATGTTTCTCAACTCAGTGGGGGAGAGCGCCGCCGGTTGTTTCTCCTCACCATCCTCATGCGCAACCCCAATTTCCTGATTCTGGATGAGCCCACCAATGACCTGGACATCATGACCTTGAATGTTCTGGAAGACTTTCTGATGGAATTTCCGGGATGCCTCATCATCGTGACGCACGATCGTTATTTTATGGATAAAATCGTGGATCATCTGTTTGTCTTTGAGGGGAACGGCCAGATCAAAGATTTTAATGGCGATTACACCATGTATCGGGCTTATCAAAAGGAACAAGAACAGGAAAAGCGCAGAGAAGAAAAAAAGAAAGAGCAACAAAGCTCCACGAAAGAACAGGCTTCATCCGATGGGCCTAAGCTGACCTATGAGCAGCGCAAACAAATGAACCGCCTGGAGAAAGAAATATCAAAACTGGAAGAAAAGAAACAACAGATCACTGACCAGTTCAATCAAACCGGCCTGGACCCCAAGCGCATCGAGGACTTGTCGAAGGAATTGGCCGAAGTAAAGGAAAAAATTGAGGAAAAGGAATTAGAGTGGATGGAGTTGGCGGAGCTCGCCTAGTGCCTGCCTTCTGGCAACCAACAACTAGTAACGAATGAAAAATAACATCAATATATTGGTTCTCTTCGGCCTGGTATTCATGTGTTTCGGCCTGTGCTGCCTGGCCATTTTTTTACAGGAACTTATGGATGCCTCCCAATTTAACACGCGCTTTAGATGGCGAGCGCCCCAGGTTTTTTTTCTGGGCACCGGCGCCATGGCACTTATGGCAGGCCTGGGCCTCATGTTGCGGCAAAGGTGGGCCGTTCGTACCTCCACCCTTATCCTAATCCTGGCAGCAGGCGGATGGACCTTTTTCATCCTTAAAGAAATTCCAGGATCCGGCAATGACCTCATCGTCACGATCGGCCTGACCGTTTTTATTTACAGCGCCTTACTTTTCAGCATTCTCTTCCTGAATAATGAATATGTCCTGCGCCTTTTTGATGAGGTCCATAGCCCCGAAGAAAAAAATGAAGATATATTGGACTGGTGAATGAATAATAAAGCGCAAAGCGCTTTATTATTCATTCAATTTCTTTAGTTCCTCTTCCAACTCATACTCATCCCCATCCAAATAGCCCGAATGCGCATAGACCACTTCTCCTTTCTTATTGATCAAAAAAGTTTGAGGGATGGTCTGGAAATTCAGCGTTCTCATTAAACTCTGGTTAGGATCAGACAGGATGATGTAGTCCCAGGCCTTAGAGGCGGCCAGACTCCTGGCTTTGCTGATATCCTGAGTAGCATCAATGGTAACGGCCACCACCTGCACGCCGAATTCTTCCTGCCAGTCGGGATACAGATCGGCCATATTATCAAGTTCTTTCTTGCAGGGGGCACACCAATTGGCCCAAAAAGTGAGGATCGTAGGCTGTCCCTGTCCCATAAAAGAGGCAATATCTACCGACTTTCCCTTAAGATCTTTGATCATGGTACTCGGAACGGTTTGCTGGCCAAATGCCACTCCACTAAAAATAATAGCTACAACTAACAGTAGAAAATTTTTCTTTTTCATATAAAGTGTCCTGGTTTTTTCAAAAACAATCCGTCCGGAAAGTCGTATAAATCGAATAGCCTGATATTTTTGAGGTTGGTAAAAAGGCCGAAAGTCTTTTTACCAACCAATATTATTCTTTAGGTTGAGTGAAAACCTGACGGCCGTCAGGTTTTCACTCAACCTCACCCACAAATTTAAGCAATCAACATGAGTGTCCTTCGGATTTTAACGATTTCTACGTATTTATTATTATTAAATGTCTGGACGCCGCTAAGGGGGCAGTCAGAGGGGCGCCTCTCCGGAAACCTGGAAACCAATGCCAACTTTTTCCAACGGGACTCGCTCATTGGAGCTGCCAACACCCCTCAATACGACCGGCAGCTTTACGGGGCCGAAGGCTGGCTCAATCTCAACTATAGTAACTGGGGCTTTGATGTCGGCCTGCGCTTCGATTTTTTCAATAATTCGAACCTGCTGAATCCGACCGGGTCCTACACTGATCAGGGTATTGGCCGTTGGTTTGTGAGCAAACAAATAGATCAGTTGGGTATTACTGCCGGCTATATTTACGATCAGATCGGAAGCGGATTGATCTTCCGGGCCTTTGAACAACGCCCGCTGCTCATCGACAATGCGCTGTATGGTTTGAGATTGTCTTATCAATTATCAGAGAACTGGTCGGTTAAGGGCTTTACAGGGCGGCAAAAACAGTTATTTGACTCTTATGGATCCATTATCAAAGGCTTAAATGCGGAAGGTTTTATCAGTTTGAATGAAGAAAAAGGCGTCAGCCTGGCGCCCGGTTTTGGTGTGGTCAATCGCACCCTGGATGACGAAAGCATGGATGCCCTGGTGGCTACCCTGGCTTTCTATCCAGAGGAAGATATTTTTGTGCCGAAACATAACACCTATGCATTTACTCTCTACAATACCTTGAACGCAGGGCCTATTTCTTGGTATTTCGAGGGGGCACTCAAGAGTAATGATGTCATGAATGACCCTTTCGGTACATTTGCCAATGATACCACCGGAACGACCCGCAACAAATTTATC
>JAUIKE010000186.1 GCA_030430845.1 Bacteroidia bacterium
TGATGCGGATCTGACCTTTGAAGTGGGGTAAATGTTTGTAAAGAATTTTTTGAGTGGTACTTTTCCCGCTGCCGCTAGGGCCCAGAAAACCAAATATTTCTCCTTTTTCGATGCGGAAGCTGATCCCTTTGATGGTCGCCTGTTGGTTGGAAGGGTATTGATACACCAGATCATTTGTCTCGATCATAGTAAGTTGGGGATTTTAGTGCTGTGCCTGACGTAAAATAACAATTTTTCTGCTGCTAGCTGTTAGAAAAATTATTATTTACAGAGGTTACATCCTCCTGATCTTCTCATCTTCCAATTTTTCTGCTAAGTTTATGCCAAAATTGCGGAATGGGATGGGTTCAAAAATATAAGGGAATACTGATGCTGCTTCTGCTGATGATCATCCTGATGATTAGCCGGTACGGAGATATGTTCCAGTGGTCCAATTATCGGGTCATTGAACCCTGGGGAGATGGATTTAAGGCTTACTTGGTCATTGAATACCACGCTAAATACGATAGCACCTATTCCTTTTTTCAGGGAATGAATTATCCATACGGAGACCATGCCATCTCAGCAGCTACTCAACCTTTGATTTCCAATTCCCTGAAGTTTTTGTCCAGCATATTCGGAGATTTGTCGCCACATACCATCCCTATTGTGAATTTCTCCTTACTGCTGTCCATCCTCCTGACGGCTGTTTTCCTGTTTTTGATCTTCAAACATCAGCGATTGCCGGATTGGTATGCCGTTTTGGCGGCGGTGGGCATTACTTTTCTGGCTCCCCAGACGCACCGGATGATCTCTCATTACGGGCTCTCTCATCCGGAGGTGATCCCGGCGACGATTTATTTTCTGCTTCGATTTTCACAACAGCCATCGGTTAAATGGAGTTTGGCCATAGCTGCCGTCCTGTTTATTTACCCTCTACTGCATTTTTATTATTTCGCTATTGCCGCATTTTTGGTTTCGTTTTATTTCCTGATCTCTTTTATCAGAGAATGGGATTGGAGGAAATTGGGACATTATGCTTTGCATTATGGAATCCAGGTTGGTTTGCCGCTTGTATTTTACATCTACTGGCTGATCCTAAACGATCCGATTGAAGGACGAAGTTCCAAACCCTGGGGTTTTTTAGAGTACAAGGGGACGATCTTAGGCACCTTTACTTCTTTGACTCAGCCTCATTTTCAATGGTTAAACGAACATTGGCGCTTCCCTTATATTGATTTCGAGGGTCAGTCCTATCTTGGTTTGATGGGGGTCTTATTTTTTTTCATTTTTATATACCAGTGGGGGCGGCGCATATTCAGGAAAGGAGATATTTTGCCTACGATCGACAACAAATGGTTTTTTGATCGGCTTTTACTGTCGGCCCTGATCATCTACATTTTTGCGCTTGGAGTACCCTTCATCTTCCCCGATTTTGAATTTTTGCTCGATTATATGGGACCGATCAAGCAGTTTCGAAGCATCGGGCGCTATGCCTGGGTATTGTATTATACGATCAACATACTGGCCATTATTTACTTATACGAATGGGTGAAGGACAAACGGCATTGGTGGGGGCGAATACTGCCTTTTGCAGCCATCCTGATCTTGTTGTTTGAAGCTTACCACTTCAGTCATGGCCGGAATTTCAGGCTCGACGAGATAGAATCTCTTAAGCCGGGACAGGGATATACCGATACGAATGTTGATTTTTCGGACTATCAGGCCATCCTGCCGGTACCATATTACAACATTGGGTCAGACAATTACTGGTGGCCTTATTCTTACATTTTGAGTATGCAGCAATCCCTGGTTTTATCCATACAAACCGGTTTGCCTGTTACGTCTGCCATGCTGACACGCACTTCTCCTGATCAGACTTACAAACAGCTGCAATTGGTAACGGAGCCTTATCGCAGCCCGGTCATTTTTGAGGATTATCCCGATGACCGCCCTCTTTTGATGTTATGGGATGATACGCATTTAGAACGCCCGGAATACAAAGATAAGTACCTTCATTTTCAGGGAGAAGGAAAAACCATCTACCAGGAAGGCCCCATTCGTTTAGCTTCTCTTCCATTGGCAAGCTTTGAGCAAAGAATTCAGAACAGGAAACAAGTTTTCATGGAGGAGGCCGGCCGAGATTCTTTATTTGAAAATTCCGGTTTTTTATCATCTACCCCGCCTTCAGCTATTATTTATGAATCCTTTGACGACCAGTCGTCCGGCCAGCCGTACCTGGGCAATGGTGGGCTTCAGTTTGAAATGAGCAAGGATGTGGAAATATTCAGTGGGAAATTGCCGGACACGACCTCTTTTCAGGAGTTCGAGCTTCTGGTATGGATGCATCTGCGAAAAGATCTCTACCCACGCTCTATGATCACCTTTCAGGAAGTTGATGAGCAGGGCGGGCTTGTGCAAAATATTTCTACGATGGCCTGGAGATTGATCGAGCTCTTTGACAACAACGGCTGGGCTATGCTTCGAATACCTTTCAGCCTGCAAAACAGCAATCATCGCCTTCGCTTGAGCATTGATAATAAAGATTTGAGGAAAAAGGTGTTCTATTTGGATGAATTGCTTATTAAACCTGTTGGGCTGGATCTGTATAAAAAAACGGAGGATTATATTTGGAAAAACAATCGATGGTTTCCTTTGCAAGTTGAACAAAATTGACGGAACAGCCAGGGAGGAGTCCCTGATTCGACAATACATCGCTAGATAAAATTCTCCTGCTCCCATTCCTGCTTTTGACCTGAAGTAAGCGAAAGCCTGTATATTTCCGTTTCACTATCGTAACTATAAGTTTTTCCATAAAAAATAAAATGGCATTTCTCCAAAATCCTTTTGGAAGGAGCATTTCGGGGAGAAACGAGGGCTTCCAGCGTTTCTAAGCCCTCGATGGATTTGGCCAGATTGATTAAGGCCAGGGTAATCTCGGTGGCATATCCCTGCCCCCAGTAATCTTTTAATAGGGCATAACCTATTTCCAGAACCTCCTTTGAATGATCGTTATTGGGAACAAATTTGGCAATTCCGTAAAACTGATGATCTTTTTTCCCATACACACCATAGGTGCCGAAGGCATTGTTCTGTTCATTCGTGTGCAATAGCCCCTTAAAACGCTGAAGAGCCTTATAATTACTCAAAGCCTTGCCCGTGATGTATAACATGACCTCCTGATCCATCATTAAAGACGAATAAAAAGGGGCATCTTCTTTCTGAAGAAGACTATAGCGGAGCCGGTTTGAAAAAAATGAGTTGGCAGAACTCACACCAGTTCAATATAAAAACCATTAATAGATCGATCAAAGGTGTAGGTGCCTGCTTTTAGACGGATAGGTTTGTCGGATTTAAACTTATCCGCTACAAAATCGGGAAAGTCCGTAGTTTTTTTGACCACCAAGGTGCCGATCATAGGAATATCTGCGCCGGAATAGGTCATTTTTAAATACTGTTTTCCCCCTTTACCCTCAACGACCGTATTTGAAAAGGCATAAGAGGAGACTGGACGCCCTTTTTTATCTTTCATGAATTGCGTAAAGTCCTTTTCCCCTTTTTGATTTTTATAGCTTTTGGGGTTTTGACCTTTGGCAAATTGACTTCTTGGACTGACCGTTGAGACGACCAGACTGGGCCGACCGGTTTTCCACGAACCCGACAGTTGAAAGTTGATGAACATAGGCTCTCTTCCATTCACATGAGCTAACTCTACTCGATTGGTACTCATCTTATTGATGCGAAATTCATATTTCACGGTGCTGCTCAGCTCTTTGGTGATTTCGGGGATGGGTGGGTATTGCCCCGGGTAAAAAGCAAAGAAAACCAAGCTAAGAAAGAGCAAACTGCTGGTGACTAAAAAGAATCTTTTCATAATTTATGTTTTAGATTCAGGCGGGGCGTTTCAAGGTGAAAATAAATTTGGAAACTGCGATCGCTGTTCCTGACCCGAACATATCCAATTTACGTAATATCCTGCAAACTTGCCTTAATATCTGTGATCATTTCCTCTATTTCCCCTTCTTCGTACTCCGAAGTCAGATAGTTGAGGTCTAAACTGATTTTTCCGAAAAGGTATTTTCCAAAAGCTGTCACACTAGGTCCCAGTCGATTGTTCGTAATATAGGCCCGGATGTTTAACAGTTGAACGGGGCCGTATGCTCTCTGGAGATTTAAGGGGCCAATGTAGCTGAGTGCCGTATTTGCTAAGCGGAATTGTTGAAAGAAAAAGCTGACCTTCATAATGGGGGTCCCCAGCTGAGAAAAAGCATACAGATCTCCCTTTTTTCCCGCTAGAAACATGCGCTTCCATAAATCCTGAGCAATAGAAAGAGAGGTACTCTTTGAAGAAACCGGAACCGTGAATCGAGCCATGGCAATATGACATCCCATTTCGTGGGTATCGACCCTGGGAATCATTTTGTTTCTCATATCGGCAAAAGAGACGGTACGAAGAAGCCGCGGTTTAAGTTCATTTTTACTTTTATAAAATGCATGGAGAAGGGCCGCATTGATCAGGCTATTCGGGCTTATACCCAGGTCTCCGGTTCGGCGAAGGAGCTTGGTAGACGTTGCCCGGTCTAGTTCCAGGCTTAGAATCGCATTATGATCCTTCGCAGGGATTTTATTACTGAGCCCTCTGCGCATAAATTTCATCTCATTGGCTAGTTCAGCTGCCATGAACCGCAGACGCTTCTTAAAACCGGGCCAGTTTTGAAAAGCCTTGGGATAAGAAACTTGTTTGAGTTGTGACCGGGGTGGATCTTCCAACTGCATGCCTCCTAATATTTGAAGGAATTCAGATAACAAAAGTCTGGCGGAATGCCCATCGATTAAGGCATGATGGATGTTCAACAAAATTTCTCCTTCCAATGAAACAGGGTCCGGCGATAATAAACAGACTTGTAATAAAGGCCCTTTGGTATTGAATTTCGTGTTTAAGAATTGTTCGGTTTTGTCCTTCCAATGTAAGGGACCGGAACGAGGAAGAACATGCAAGGGAAGGGGAGCCTTTCCATGGATCTTTTCAAAAAAATAGGAATGCTTCTTTTTTTTTATGCGACATTGGAGAAAAGGATGTCTGTTCTGCAATTGATCCAGAGCACTGCGTACCCTGTCTGGAGAAACTTCGCCTTTATAAAAAATAGCGATGATTACCGACAATGGGCTTTGCTCATTGCAATAGGTAAATGAGGTTTCCGAAGGGGTTAGAAAGCGGTAAAATGCAGACATAGGTCTTTTAGTTTGGGGTTGTGTAAAAACTCGTTCCTCGTTTTTACCCACCCCATTAAATTTTATTTAGGAGGTCGTTTTAAGAAAAAAAACAAAGTTTTTTTCTTAAAACGACCTCCTAAAAGAATATTATTTAGTTGTGTGAAAAGGCCGACCATACGGTCCGTACGGAAGGACTTTTTACACAACCTCAAATATACATTATTCAAAAAAGCGATTATTGCTACCGCCGGCACTTTTTATAGCTGTGAAGTAAACCTGGATACCTACTGAAAGATCAAACTGATTGGTTTTGGTGACGGTTTGCCGTTTTACACCTCCAATCTCTGTATCGAAATCACTTCTTGCAAAATTGTATTTAAAGGAAGCCGAAATACCAACTGCGTCAGAGGAAAAAATGGTCAAACCCGGACCGGCTCCCACTGCAAAAATATTGGTGCTGATGTTCTGCGTTTGTCCGTCAATATTCATGATATCGCTTGAGGTACCAAAGCCAAAGTTGCCTTCCAGAAATACAGCCATATCGTCTCCAATTGGCAGGTATAATCGGGCGAATGGACCGAAAAGTAAATCGGTGTCTTTTGTGCGGTTTTGGTTAGGTTCTTCTACTTCGCTAAACGTATAGTCCATGCCAATACCCAGGGCGAAGTTATCAACTATAAAGTACCCTACTTTGGGGGATATGTTAAACTGCATGGAAGTAGGGCCTTCCCCTTCACTGTCTCCGATACCGTCACTGTGCTTGATGTTAGATTGAGCGGAGGAAAGTCCAAAAGAAGATCCGACCACAAAATTACCAGCGCTCGTCATCTGCGCCAATGCTAAAGTGCAGGGCAAAAACATGATGACTATCCAGGAAATGATTGACTTTTTCATCATACTGTTATTAAATGATTGAATAAGATCCTACTACACTCTCTTTCAATCAGTGTATTTTTACAGCAAAAGTCAATGAGTTAAGTAATGGGAAAAAGGTGATATATATCAGAGTGGTCTCAAATAACTCCTTCGTCCTTATTCGAGGCCAAATACTTTTCTTTTTGAGGGCTGTCTTGTAAGAAAAAACAAAGTTTTTTCTTACAAGACAGCCCTCTCTCATTAATATCTTATCCATTCCTTTACCTTGCTTTTGATTTCCGGCATCTGAGGGCTTGAATAGGCCTTCTGCAAGGCCAGGGACAACTCAGTTGAGGTGGGCTTTAAGAAGTTCATCGCTAATTCGTAGGGCGTTTTGCCTTCTTGCATTTTTTCAATGGGGTAACCCAGTCGGTACAATAAATAGATGGCGCTGCCGCCGGTTCCGTAATAGACCGATTGCCCGACCAGGCTTCTTACATCTGCTTTGCTTTCTACCCAGAATTCCAGTAAAGAGTATCCAAATTTTGCTTCATAATTAGCAGTTGAAAAAAAGCCCTGATTGCTCATGACTTCAATAAATTTTGCAGAGCCTTCCATCTGTTCTTGTGATAGTTCGTGGTGTTTAATGAGCTTTCCCGGACTGGGATCCAGGGCCAACTCCTGTGTTCGGATGGCTAAATATTGAAGGAGTAATTCCCTCATTTGTTGTTCATCCAGTTTTGAATCGGGTAGCTCTTTCAATACCTCCTGACAGAGGATCTGCAATTCAAGTAATTCTGAGGTGATCGGGAAATTATCAAAATCCTGAGTGGCATCCGGCACCCATTCCCATTGATCCTGAAAACGATGGAAAAGTTCATGAGTAGAATAGGACACGGTCATGGAAGGATCATTCATCCCGGCCGACAAGTCATCGGTGTAGGCTTGCAGGTAGTAGTCTTGTTCCTGGATCCGGAAGTTAAAGGTGAAGACTTCATTTCCTTCAGGGCCGAATAAATAATGGTACGCTTCCTGGCTTTTTAGGTCATAGCGGTATACGGTACTTAGCCCTTGATCTTCATTTTTCCCCAGTTTCAGGGCGCCATAAGGTACGGGCTGCGGATTAATTAAAAAGGCACGGTCAGGTCCTGCCTTTGTCACATGTACCAGGTACTGTGGGTAAGACTGATAATTATAACCCCGCCAAATGTTATTCTCAGCGAAGAGGTCTCCCAGGCCTTTGATCTGACGCAACAGCTCCCGGTCAACCGGCATGGTCAGGTTTGTTTGATCTTCAAAATTGCTTGCTTCCTCATTTAGGTCACTTGTTTGACCGGATTGATAACCCCTGCCTGAAAAATTGCAGGCCAGGAAAACCGGTGTGATTCCTATTAGAAAAAGTGTAGATAATAGAGATAGGATTGTTTTTCTCATATTTTTATTCTTTAGGAACCCTGGAACCCTGGAACTATTAAGCTCGCTCTCCCAACTTTGCCTCTGCCAAGGCATAAGCGGCACTCAAAACATCGATCTGTTGGTTTTTTGATTTTTCCAGAACCTGCAGCGTGGTATCATAGATGCGGTCGGCCTGTGCCTGGATTTGTTCTTCACTTTTTCCGGCCAGATGCCCGGCACCGTATATGGCTCCTCCGGCACTGCTGATAAAATCAGGAATAAAAAGAATGCCCTTTTCTTCCAGGGCAGAAATCAGACTTTCTTTTTTTAATTGATTATTGGCCCCTCCGCAGATCATTTTGGCACGGATTTTTGGCAGGGATTCCTCATTGATCACACCTCCCAAAGCACAAGGAGCGAGAACATCTACCTCCTGGGAAATGATATCGAGCGTGGAAACGGTCGTGTAACCTAATTTTGTAGCTTTTTCTAAAGCCTGCGGATTCAAATCGGCCACGATGATCTGGGCGCCGGCGGCATCCAGATATTGAGCCAGGTGGTAGCCAACTCCGCCAAAGCCCTGGATGGCTATACGAACATTTTCCAGAGATTTTCCACCCGATTGAAATTGCCAGGCCGCAGAAAGGGCCTTAAAAACGCCGTAGCCGGTCATGGGAGCGGTATTGCCTCCCACGTCCTGAGCTCCTGCTGCGTAAGAGGTATGACGCCTGATAACTGCCATGTCTTCTGCATTGGTGCCGACGTCCGGGCCGGCGGTGTATTTACCGTTCAGTTCATTGACTTTTTTCCCAAAGAACTCCAGTAATTTTTCCGTTTTTAATTTTTCCGGATCACCCATTATGACGGCTTTAGCTCCCCCCATGGGTATATCAGCCAATACAAATTTGTAGGTCATGGCACGGCTGAGCCGCAACACATCGGTCAAGGCTTCTTCTGAACCTGGGTAAGGATAAAATCGACAGCCGCCTCCTGCCGAACCTTGAAACATACGGTGAATGGCAATGATGGCCTTTAAGCCCGTTTCCCCGTCCTGGAAAAAGTGAATTTCCTGATGGTTGTTAAATTCAGGATGTTCGAAGACGTTGATCATTCCTCTGATTTTTGCTTGTCTTTTTTCAATTTGCCTACAAAATAAATCGCAAAGGGTAAACCGGTGGCAATGAAAGCCAGGTCAACCAGCGATTTTTCCCATTCAAAATATCCACGGATAAAAACCAGGGCAAGTAGTCCTAGTAAGTAAATGATCGGTAAAATCGGATATAAGGGAACCTTATACGCATCCTTTTCCCCAACCTTCGTTCTTCTTAGTTTGAATAGTGCCAGCGTAGTGAAAATGTAGAAAATAAGGACGGCAAAAGTCATCCCAGCCACAATGTTCTCAAAGTTTTGCCGAACCAATAGAATAACAATTGCCCAAACCACATGAGCAATGATGGCCCTGGAAGGAGTATGGAACTTGGGATGGACAAAATTAAACCATTGGAAAAACAACCTGTCCTTCGCCATGGCATAATAAACCCTCGGGGCTGTCATCATGGTGCCGTTAATACTCCCGGAGGCAGAGAACATCACCGAAACTGCAATAAAGGCCGCTCCGATCGGTCCAAAAAGCTTAGTAGCCGCATCTGAAGCAACTATCGTGCTGCTTCTTACTCCATCCATTCCCAGTACGTAATGATACAGAAAAATGGTGGATACGTACACAAATATGATAACAGCAATACCAATAAACAAACTAGCCGGAATGGTTTTAACCGGGTTTTTCATTTCTCCGGCCGAATAGCCGACCCGGTCCCAGCCCAGGTAAGAAAAGACTACCAGCATCATGGTGGCGCCGAACTTGGCGAAAGGGCTCAGCTCCGAACTGGCCAGGCTGTCGGTCTGGAGCAGGTTGTCTTGTCCTTGTACTAAAATTAAACCGGCGGCCAGCAGGAAGAACAAGCCCCCCACCTTGATGATGGTAGAAATATTCTGGAAAATACTGGCTTGTTTGATTCCGATGTAATTTAACACGCCGATCATCACGATCACAAGAATACTGAGGGCCGTATGCGTAAAAGAAGTCAGCTCGACAAAATGCTCAAAATAATTGACGGTGATGATGGCCAGTCCGGCAGCCGGACTGGTTCGGATGATGAACAATTGCGCCCAGCCGAAGATAAAGCCTACATATGGTCCAAAGGCACGACTGAGGTAGACATATTCGCCCCCCACATCCGGCAGGCGTGTACCCAATTCAGCATAAATTAAACCACCAATAAATACAAAAGCTCCTACCACTATCCAGAGCATAATGATGCTCATAAAGGTGTCCTGATAGTTCGCAATGATCTGTGGAGTGGAATAGATGCCGGCACCAATGGTAATTCCTATCAGAATGGTGATGCCCTCAAAAAGTCCCAGCGTGCGGCGCAGTTTGGGCTGTTCTTTAGTTTGGGTGTTGCTCATATTTTGCTTATGGGTGAGTAAAGGATTCTGTAAGGTAATGACTTGGATTCAATTTTTGACAATTAATTGTTTATTTTAGATACCATTCAAGCTCGCTTTGGATGATAAAAATGGATTAGTATGACAACAAATAGCACAAAACTACACAGGGGAGTTTTAGGTCCTCTACTCTTTTTTTTACTACTTTTTTATGCCTGTTCTCCAACAGAAAAAGAAACAGATAAACGTTCAGCAAGCCTCGAAATTTCACTTTTTGAACTTTACCGGCCCTTACAAACGGGGCTTAACTTTAAGACTCAGGGCCAGATCTTACACCCGATGGATAAAACCGGTCTGCTATCCGGCGGCTCAGGAGTAGCGGTAGGAGACATCAATAACGACGGATTACCGGATCTGCTTTTTTCCGGAGGGCTCAATAACTCTGCCTTGTTCCTTAACGAGGGAAACCTGAAATTCAGAGACATTACCCAAAGCGCCGGCCTATTTGATGCCGGACCTAACATTGCCCGCTCGGAAGGCGTCAATATGGTGGATGTGAACGGAGATGACTTGCTGGATATTTACATTTTAAAATCAGGCCTTGACGGTAACTTCCGGACCATGCAGTTCAATGAATATGGGGCGAACATGCTGTTTATCAATCAGGGGGATAATACTTTTAAGGAAGAGGCTGCCAAATACGGCCTGGACCTCATCGGTTTATCCCAAACGGCTAACTTCTTTGATTATGATGCCGATGGCGATCTGGATGTATACATTGTCCAAACGCCGGAGCCCGGGGCAGCTTTCAGTTTTCCGTATTATAATAAAAAACCGGCCTCACCTGTTTTTAACGATCAATTTCTGGAAAACAGAGAAGGCCGATTTGTGGATGCTCGTCAGCAGGCGGGGATTTTATACGAACGGAATGTAGGCTTAAGTGCATCGGTGGCGGATGTAAATAATGATGGGTTCCCCGACCTTTATGTGGCCAATGACTTTTTCGGCCGCGATTTCTTTTACCTGAATAATGGCGATAAAACCTTTTCGGAAAAACTGGACGACTATTTTACCAAAACGCCTATGTCCGCCATGGGATCTGATTTTGCGGATATCAACAATGATGGTTGGATGGACCTCTTCGTGGGTGAAATGATGCCCGAGACCCATCAGAGGCAAAAGCAGAATCTGGTTCCCTTCTCCCTGGAAATTTATAATAAGCTGTTAGATGAAAATAAAGCCCAGTACACCCGGAATATGCTACAATTGAATCGGGAAGGAAGTGATTTTCGTGATATTGGTTTACTAGCCGGGGTGTATGCGACTGAGTGGAGTTGGTCTTCTTTCTTTTTCGATGCCGACAATGATGGTTTTCTGGACTTGTTTGTTGCCAACGGCATCCGAAGAGATATGACCAATATGGATTTTGTAAAAAGTAATTATGGAGAGGATTACACCAATATGGCTGACCCTGAGGCTATGTCAAGCGTCAATCCGGATGAAGCGCCGGTGGTAAAAACTGAAAATTATCTGTATCGCAACCAGGGTAATTACTCCTTCGAGAAGATGAATACAGCTTGGGGAACCGACCAAAAAGTGCATACTCGTGGAGCCATTTATGCCGACCTGGATAAAGACGGAGACCTGGACCTTATTCTGAATAACATGGACGAGGGACCTTTTATTTACAAAAACAAGGCAGAAGATTTGCCCGAAAGACATTTCCTGCGCTTGCGCTTGAAGGCTAAAGGACAAAATACTTTTGGAATTGGTACTCGTGTGGATGTCCACTGTAAAGGACAATTACAAACAGGCTACCTAACTAGTCAGAAAGGATTCCAGTCGAGTCCGGAGCCGATTATTCACTTTGGCCTGGGCGGGCATCAGGTGGTCGATAGTTTGATTGTTACCTGGCCGGGTGGAGGATCTCAGCTACTGACAAATATAAATACAGATCAGGAACTTAGCATTTCTCAGGGAGAACAAGGGGAAGAGGTGGACCTTAAAAAGCTGATTCCTGCAACTTTTTTTACAGAAAAAAAGGATGCGATAGACTTTGAACATCAGGAAGCCCCTTTCTTAGACTACCGAATGGAACGCATACTCATCAAGCAATACTCCAGAGAAGGACCGGGAATAGCGGTTGCGGATGTGAATGGAGATGGCTTGGATGATGTTTTTGTGGGTGGGGCTGCCGGAAGTACCGGAGCTTTGTTTTTACAAAACCAAGAGGGGGGCATGCAAAAAAGCACAGCTCAACCATGGGCAGCGCAACGCATTTTCGAAGACATGGGGGCATTATTTTTTGATGCGGATTCGGATGGTGACCTGGATTTATACCTGGCAAGTGGGAGCAATGAATACTTGGCAGAGGCGCCCGCCCTGGAAGATCGTCTTTATCTCAATGACGGACAAGGGAATTTTGCTCAGGCAGAAAGAGCGCTTCCTGGACCAGCGGCTTACTCTTCTGTTGTAACAGCAGCGGATTTCGACGGAGATGGGGATGAGGATCTGTTTGTTGGAGCCAGGATAACACCAGGCAATTATGCGGAGGTCCCGAGTTCTAAACTCCTGCAAAACGAGGGCGGTGTATTTTCAAATGTGATCGCAGATATCGCTCCGCAACTGGAACAGGCAGGACGGATTACCGCTGCGCTATGGACCGATGCGGATAATGATGGAGACCTTGATCTGGCTGTAGTGGGAGAGTGGATGCCTTTTACCATTTTTTATAATCAAAATGGGCAACTCCTTCCAAAGAAAGTTTCCTCCTCGGAAGGCTGGTGGAATTCTATTATCGGCGCAGACCTGGATAATGACGGAGATATGGACTATATAGCAGGCAATCATGGCCTGAATTCCATCTTTAAAGCCTCCTTGTCAGAACCGTTAACGCTTTTATCCGGTGATTTTGATGGTAATGGAAGACAAGATCCCGTCGTTTTTAAATATACCACCGGTGTCAATGCTCCTTTTGTGAATAGGGATGTATTTACCAGTCAAATGCCTTTTTACAATAATCGCTTTTACAGCTTCGAGAACTATGCAGATGCGCGAATGGGAAATCTCTTTGAAGAGCAGCAACTGAAAGAGGCTCGAACGGATTATGTCTATGAACTTCGGAGTATGGTCTTTTTAAATGAAGGGGGGAGTTTTAAAATGATCCCACTTCCAACAGAGGCTCAATTTGGACCGATTTATGGTATCCAAACGGCGGACATAAATGCAGACGGCTTTCTTGATCTTCTGGCTTGTGGAAATTCATATTCTAATCACTATGAATATGGATCAATTGATGCACTGGGCACTTTACTGTTGCTTGGAGACGGGAAAGGCGGATTTCAGCCTGTCTCTTCTTCAAAGAGTGGTCTAAAAAATGCACAGGACGCCAAATCCTTGGCCTGGATGCATCATGCCTCCGGTAAGCCCTGGCTGCTAATCGGCAACAATAACGGTCCTCTACAGGTTTTTGAATGGCAAAACCCTAATTCAGAGGATGCACCAGGTCGGAAAGTGGAGATGTATAAGGGAAGTGGATATCTTGCTCAGAGCAGTCAAAAAAAATAAAGTAAGCGGTCGACCGACCGCTTACTTTATTTTTTCATTCACCAATTTCCCCAGCTCCTTTCCTTGTTCGAAACCAAGGTTACAGGCGAAGGTATAGTGGATGCCTCCCAGGAGCCGACTTTGAGCGGCCTCCTCAGCGGCTTCCCAGACATTGTCGAAAGATTTGGGTGGAAGCCCGAATATTACATTGGTATCATCATAGAAGGGCACCTCTCCATAGCCTTCTTCCAGTACAGAGGCTGCAACAGCAGAGATCAGGCTGTGTGCGCTTGTAAATTCGGGAAAAAGGGGCGATTCCAGTTTCGGTTGCCAGTCGGGATCGATGTACCGGTTAATAAAGGTTTCGGGGCGCAATAGATTATGAGCGTATTTGGTATCCCAGGCGGCTATGAAGCCATCGGCTATCCCGGCACTTAGTTTGGCATACTGCAAACAGGTCTCAGCCAGGGTCTTATCCGATTTTTTATTGATAATACTGTGTATGCCGATCCAGTGCCCGCCGGGCGTATTTTGTTTTCTTACCTTCATTACATGCCCTTCTACCATGGTCGGGCCCGGATTGCAATCCCAGTATACGGCCTTAGCAATATCATCTTCGTTAGAGGCGTTGACGATTTGATAGACTTCTTGAGCTGCCTGATAAAAGGGGGAGCCCGGCTGCTCGTTGAATGGAATGGGCAGTTCCGCTCTGAACTGACTGGAAGAATCCATCACAAAAGGACGCAAACGAAACCAGTGTGGCTCCAGGGCTTCTCCATAGGTAGGCTGAGTAGCTTCCCAGGAAAAAATTTCTTTGAGCGGCTCGTACTTTGGCATGTTGCGAGTTTCATTGTAGCCATCCCGGTCAGCCCATGCTTTGATATGGCCGGCTATTTCTAATCCATACTGAAGGGATTGATCGAATACCTCTTGATCGGGATATTGAATTTGGAGTGTGTCCATGATGTTATGAAAGGCCGAATCGACCAGATGATCCCGGTATACCAGGTGCTTAGCTACTTCACAATAACTGCTGATCATGGCTACCTCCCAATATAGAGAAGATTCAGAAGAAGGTAGGGGGGCTAAATCATTCAATGTTCCGGACAAAGAAGTAACGTCTTCTTGAATAGCTTGAACGGCTTCAAAAGCAGCAATATTGGTGTATGCGTAGATCCGACTGGCTACGGGAGGAGGGAATAGGTCTTCCGAAACTACGCCAATTAATGCATGGTTTAGTTGATGGATCAGATGTGATTTGTCTTGATTGGATTTGCCAGGATCATAGACAGATTGATGTTTTTCTTGCGTCTGACAACTGAAAAACGCAAAAGCTGCTAAGACTGTTAATATGTGTTTCATTTGTTTAGTCTTTAAAAAAAAGAAGATAACAAATTTAAAAAGAATCCTCCAATTGACTTCCAAGTGTTAATTTTAGGAGGTGTTTCGAGGCAAGCACAGTGGAACCTAAATAATGGAATGATTTCCTGCCGCGTCGCGGCAGGAAATCATTCCATTATTTAGATTCCAATAAACTAACTAACGCTCATTACCTGAAAATTATGTGGAAAACCGTTTTAATCCTTGTTTTTACCCTGATCATCGTACCGCTTATCGCCTTTTATTTTGATGATCCTTTGAGTTCGCTTCAAGAGAGGACACTTTTTAAGTTGGGGAAACTATATGTTGTTACGGCCCTGCTGTGCTTTATAGTGAGCAGCCTAAGCCGTAACTACAGTCAGGTGGATAAATTATGGAGTATTATGCCCCTGGCCTATGCCTGGATCGCAGCCTACGAATCAGCCTGGGAAATGCGCATTGTTTTGATGGCCGTTTTGGTTAGTATCTGGGGGATTCGATTGACCTATAACTTCTCTCGCAGAGGAGGCTATTCATGGAAGTTCTGGACCGGAGAAGAGGATTATCGCTGGGCGATTTTAAGGAAAAAGCCAGAGTTTCAGGCTCCCTGGAAGTGGATGTTGTTTAATTTCTTTTTCATTTCATTCTATCAAATGGGCCTGATCCTACTGATGACCCTGCCCATTGTAAAAAGCATGCAAGGCAAGCCGATGACGTTGTGGGATATCCTCTTAGCCTTGCTTATTGCCGGATTTGTACTCATTGAAACCATCGCCGATCAGCAACAGTGGAATTATCAAAAGGAGAAATACCGCCGGATAAATAATGAAGAAGCCTTGACGGGAATGTATGCTCTTGGATTTACGCATACCGGGCTATGGGCAAAGGTGCGTCATCCGAATTATGCGGCCGAACAAGCCGTCTGGGTGGCTTTCTACTTTTTTAGTGTGTTGGCGAGCGGCCATTGGATCAATTGGTCGATGGTCGGTTGTTTGCTGTTATTGGTATTGTTCAAAGCAAGTTCTGATTTCAGCGAAGAAATTACCGCCGGAAAATATCCAGCTTACCAGTCTTATCAGAAACGCGTCCCTCGGTTTTTTCCTAAATTGATAAAAAAAACGACTGCCCCTTCCCTGGCTAAAGAAGAAAAATAAACGCAGCATAAAAACTTCTATCCATGCCTGACAGCAACGATTTTTATTCCGAGCTTCCGCTTCATAAAACTTCCCTTAGCAAGTTGTTGGGACAGGCTGCCGCTTTTCAGGAAGTTCCGGACGACTGGTGTGTTGTCATTACCGATATCAAAAACTCTACCGCAGCGGTTCAGGCAGGCCAACACCAATTGGTCAATTTAGTGGCGACGGGGAGCATCATTTCGGCCATCAATATGGCTAAAAATAAAGGCATTCAAATTCCTTTCTTTTTTGGAGGGGATGGGGCAACTATACTGGTGCCGAATGAATTGAAAGAGGATGTTTTGCAGGCCTTGACGGAGCATAAGGAAAATACCCTGGCTAACTTTAAAATGGATCTGCGTGTCGGTTGTTTGGATGTTTCAGAACTGTATAAACAAGGCAAAGAATTAAAAATTTGTAAGGTCGCTTTAGAAAAAGGATTTGATATTCCCTTGGTATTAGGGGAAGGGCTTCGATTTGCAGAGGATATCATTAAGGCGGATTCCTTTCAGGCAAATCTGCCTGCCGTATCCCGGCCTGTATTAGACCTGGAAGGTATGGAGTGCCGTTGGGATAAAATAGAGCCCCCCGAAAAACGCCTGGAGGTGGTTTGTTTGTTGATAGATGCATTGGAGGAAAGTACTCAGAGGGTGGTATTCCAAAAGGTGATGACAAAGATCGAAGAAATTTATGGCCCGCTCCCTATGCGTAGGCCACTGTCTGTTCAACAGCTGCATCTCAAGGTCAGCTGGGAAAGAATTGCCGACGAGGCCAAGGTCAAATTTGGGCACCGCGCCTACTTTTATGTTTTGCTGAATTGGATGCTCACCGGATTGGGGAGGATATACTTTGCCCTTTATTCAAGGGGGCGCGAATATCTCCAAGAATTGGTAGAATGGTCAGATACCCTGGTGATCGACGGACGCATCAATACCGTTATCTCCGGCACTGCTCAACAAAGAGCCGAATTGCTCGAAGT
>JAUIKE010000187.1 GCA_030430845.1 Bacteroidia bacterium
AAACTCAGATCGTACCTGGAACTATTCAATAGCGGGTGGTTCCCCAATGATACAGGTATTAACAATAAGCGTTCTATGCTACAGCAAGCCCTTACCCAATATTTCAACCGCCATGGATCTAAGTCAACCACCAATGGAGATAATTTCTTCAAGAGACAACCCAAGACTTTTAAAGTAGAATTGACTGAATTACACGTCAAAAGAGGACATGATTTGGAGACTCGCCACTACGGAGGAGAGCTATATATAGGCCTTTATGACCAGTACAAACGGCAACTTAAGTCATCTAAGTTTATGAACTTGAATGGTGATAATTGGCTTGACTGGGGTAAATGGAAAGGGAATACCCTTAACCTAAAAGGAGGCCAAAGATATCCTTATTCCGTCAGCTTCACACAAACGCTCCAGCCTGACCAAATTGCAGGTGCTTTTGTAACCATTACGGGTAGTATGACAGAAACCTGGCATTGGGGATCCGACTCCGGTAAGCATACAATGGGTAGTCGTTCTCCACATGATAAGACGGGTAAGATCGAACTAGATAAACTTAAAAAAGGAGAAACGAAAACCGCAATAGCCACCTATCGGAAAAATAAAGATGGTGAGATGGATCAAGTGGATTATCACTTCAAGGTGACGAGAATTCAATAATTAACCAATAAGTAGACGGATAATTTAAAAAAGGTTTTGCTGGTGCTGCCGGCTCCGGCAAAACCTTCACTTAAAACGGATTAACTACTCAACCAAAAAACTATAATCATGAAAAATATATTTCTGATTATTTTAAGTTGTCTACTTTGCACCTCTGCAATGGCTCAGGAATCGATAACTACCGAACCAGACATTAATACAAAAGATAGCCAGGGAAATACCCTTTTTATGAAGGCTGCGCAGTCGGGAGATGTAACTGAAATGTTTCGTCTGGTGAAAGAGGGCGCCAAAATAGACTTAAAGAATAACAATAGCGAAACCGCTCTTTTTCATGCCATTCGTTCTAGTCAGCCAGAGGCTGTACAGTTTTTAATGGAACGTAAGCTTTCCACCAATCAAACCAACAGAGATGGTCAGACGCCCTTAGCAATGGCTATTGAAAACAGAGATATGGGAATGGCCAACCTTTTGCTTAGCTACAAAGCAGAACCGAGTTCAGGTTTGGATGCTGCTGCAAAGATTAATGACAGCAAGATGTTCAAGCAGCTCATCGACCAGGGTGGAAGAGTTAGCAGCGAAAATACTGTAAAGACAGCAATCAATAATTCCAACATGTTGATTACCAGGTTGGCTCTGGAAAATGGTGCACAGGCTAGTTATGTTTTAAATCAAGGCATTGAAAAAAGAGAGCGACCTATGATCACTTTGGCCCTAAAAAAAGGAGCTAGTTCCTCTTCTGCTGTACAATATGCTGTTAGCAATGACGATCTGGACCTGTTCAAGGATTGTCTGGGAAAATACCGTGCGGATGCCAATGATGCTTTAGGGAAAGCATTGGCAGCGAGCCGATTAGAAATGGCTGAGTTTGGCCTCCAAAGGGGGGGGAAAGCCAATGACCATATTAATCAGGTGGTTAAGTCAGGTAGTAGTGATGGTGTTGCTTTATTATTAAAATACAATGCCAGTGCTGTAAAAATATTGAGCGCTGCGGTAAGCCAAAACAGATTGGCTATTGCCCAACAAGCTATCAACAGTGGAGTTAGAGCTCAGGATCCGTCCCTCATCAAAACGGCCTGTAGAAATACGAATCTGGAAATGGTACGTCTGTTAATTCAAAATGATGCTAATCCTAATGATGGATTATTGACTGCGATTGAAGTAAAGTCAGAAGCTATTGTGGAAGAGTTATTAAATAAAAACGCAAAACCTGACCCAGGGATGCCTCCGGCTATTAAGCAGGGAAGTGGAAACCTGGTTCGTTTATTGCTGACTAAAGGTGCCAATGGTACTAAGCCAGAATACATGAAGACAGCTGCCCAGATGGGAAATGACAATATCGTCAGTCAGTTATTGGCCAAAGGATCCAACCCTGATGCTGGAATTACAGGTGCTGTACAAAATGGGCATATAAATGTGACTCAGTTACTTATCAAAGCTAATGCAAATGTTCAGGACCCTCAACTTTTGAAGATGTCTGTAACGCAAAATATTACAGAAATCAGTATGATGTTGTTAAAGAAAGGGGCCCCTGCAACCTATGTAAGTGCAAGCAAAGAAAACCTGTTACATATGGCTTGTAACCATCAAAATTTGGAGGTTTCAGAGGCCTTGATCGAGAAAGGCGTAGAGGTGAATCAGGCTACCAGTCAGGGATATACTCCTCTGCATATTGGCGCTCAGAAAGGGAATAGTGCAATTGTCAACCTGTTATTATCAAACGGGGCTTCCGTGAATGCCTTGACAACGGATATGCAATCAGCCTTGCATTTTGCCGTAAAAGTAAAGAGCAGGGCTTCTGTAAATTCCTTGGTTCAAAATGGCGCAAGTGTGAATGTTCAGGATAATGTTGGCAATAGTCCTCTACACCATGCCTGTAAGAACCTGGATCAATCAATAACTGCTATTCTGGTAAGCAATCAGGCGGAACTTAATGTGGTCAATCACCTGGGAGACTACCCGATACATTATGCAGTAAGCCAAAAAAAGAACCAATTGGGAATAACTCAAGTATTGGTGGATGCTGGAGCCGATATCAATGTAAAAAACAGAAAAGGTACAAGTGTATTGAAATTAGCGAAGGGAACTAAGCTGAAAAGATACCTAAAGGAACAAGGAGCAGTAAAGAAATAATTCTTTGAAGGGAGGTTTTGAGCCCGAAAGGGCTCAAAACCTCCCTTATTCTTCCTCTTTCTTTCTCTCCTTTATATAAATACTATTAAAAATCTCCACATTAGATTGCGCCGCCGCCAACTGCCGACTCCCAAAATAGATGGCACCGGCAATAAAGATACCCAGCCCCATCAACCAACGATCTCCTTTCGCAAAATAAAAAGAGCCTACCGCAATAACGGCCGCTGCGATCCGGCCGGCTTGCTTGATCATGTCCTGACCGACGGCCTTCACATCATTGACGTGATATTCCGCAGTATGGCCGCAGTGCGAACAAGTTTGCTCAGAATAGGCTCCGATCTTGTCTTCCAGCTCTGAGCGGGTCAGTGCTTTTTCGTTTAATTCAAAAACCTGATTGCAGGAGGTACATTTTATTGTTAGTTTCATACTCGTAAGATTCCTTTAGTATTTTTTTTGGCGTATTGGTAGCGGCTCCGGCCGCCATCAATACGCCAAATTCTCTTTCATAACCTCAAATCTCTGTTTTTATCTAAAAACTTTTCTTTTTCAGGACAAAAATTAAACATTTATCCACAAAAACACCTGATGCAGCAAACAGAATTACCCAAAATTTACTGGATACCTATTTTATCGGTGGCTGCGGCCAAACTGATCCTCCACCTGATTTTTATCCAAAATTACGGTTTTCATCGCGATGAATTGTTGTACATGGCCCTGGGGCAACATCCGGCCTTCGGCTACTGGTCGAACCCACCATTGCTGGGCTGGCTCAGCGCACTTGTGCAGAATACCCTGGGCGGGCATGTATGGTCGCTTAGGCTGGTGCCCGTATTGGTGTCCATGGCAACGGTTACCTTGGCCGGACTCATGGCCCGTGAAATGAAAGGAGGGGCCTATGCTCAGTTTTTGGCCGTCTTTATTGCCTTTCTTTCTCCGGCTTACCTGCGAAGCGGCCACATGTTTATGCCGGTTGCCATCGATATTGGTTTTTGGACGCTCTACTGCTGGTTAATACTCAAATATTTGAATACCGAAAACTTAAAATATATCCTCTACTTTGGCCTGGCCTTCGGTTTGGGGATGTTGAATAAATATAGTGTTGGCTTTTTCCTGGTCCCACTGGTAGTCGTCCTCCTTTTTTACAAACACCGAAGTTTGCTTTGGAAGCGGCAAACCGGCCTGGCGGCCTTGCTGGCGCTGCTGGTCTTTCTTCCAAACCTCATCTGGCAAGTGGCGAACGATTTTCCGGTAGTCACTCATATGTCGGAGTTGAAGAGAACCCAACTAGTCAATATCAATATCGGCAACTTTTTGAAAGACCAACTTCTGATGAACGCCCCTTCCATGCTGATCTGGCTGGCCGGCTTGTTCTATTTATTCTTTCACAAAGCAGCCCGAAGGTATCAGATGATGGCCGGCTTGTTTGTTGGAGTGTTGCTACTTTTTATACTGTTAAAAGGAAAAAGCTATTATACTCTAGGCATGTACCCCTTATTGATGGCTGCCGGAGCTGTTTTTGCCGAACGGTTGATCCCCTGGCTTTGGCTCCGTATCCTACTACCTCTACTGGTAGCCGGAGGGGCCGTCCCGCTTTTGCCTGTTTCTCTGCCGGTTATTTCTATTGAAAAAACACCGGCCTATTTTAAATGGGTGGCTGAAGACCTGGGCTTGGATGGAATCCTGCGATGGGAAGACGGTCGGATCTATACCCTCCCGCAGGATTATGCCGATATGCTGGGCTGGAAAGAGCTGGCTGCCCTTACCAAGGAAGCCTACGATCTGGCTCCGGAAAAGGACAAAGTGCTGATATATGCCGAAAACTATGGGCAGGCAGGGGCCGTAGCCCAATATCAGCCCGCTCTTCCTCAGCCGGTCAGCTTCAGCGATACCTATCGCCTCTGGGCTCCCCGAAAAATTAATGCGCACACCTTAATATACATCAATGATGAGATGGGGCAGGACGTCGCCGACTTTTTCGGGAAAATTACAAAAGTGGGCGAAGTGAATAATCCTATTTCCCGGCAGCATGGGGATATGGTGTTTTTGTGCGAAGAGCCTAAAGGGGATTTCCCTGAGGTATGGGCGGCTAGAGTAGCGGAAGTGATGGGGCCGGAGTAAGACATGACATGTCTAGACATGTCATGTCTTACCAGGCAGAAGAGCACTTACTAACAAACACTTGATAATCAGACGAAGTGAATGTTAAAAAGGACATGACATGTCTTAGACATGTCATGTCCTTTCCTATGGCATATGTCATATCTAAAAATGACATGTCTTCTATTACCATAAAACCATCCAATCTCCTACCTTTGCGTTTTCAAAAAATACTGCAATGCACATTATCCCTGCCATCGACATCATCGACGGAAAATGCGTACGCCTGACCCAAGGCGATTACGAACAGAAAAAAGTCTACAACGAGGATCCACTCGAAGTGGCTAAAGCCTACGAAGGGGCGGGCCTGACGCGCCTGCACCTGGTGGACCTGGACGGGGCCAAAGCCAAAAGGATCATCAATTATAAGGTGTTGGAGAAAATAGCCTCTCAAACCAGCCTGCACATCGATTTCGGAGGCGGCTTAAAATCCGATGAAGATCTTTACATCGCCTTCGAAAGCGGGGCCCGGCAGGTGACCGGAGGGACAGTAGCGGTGAAAGATCCGGAATTGTTCTTAAGCTGGCTGGAAAAATATGGCTCGGAACGTATTATCCTGGGGGCAGATTTTAAAGATGGGAAAATAGCGGTGAGCGGCTGGCAGGAAAGCAGCGAACTGGAACTATTTGACTTCCTGAAGGATTATGTTCAAAAAGGAATCCTCTATACGATTTCTACCGATGTGTCGAAGGATGGCCTTTTGCAGGGGAGTGCCGTGGATACTTATCAGCAGATCCGCGAAGAACTACCTGATCTTAAACTCATTGCCAGTGGGGGTGTTACGACAATGAAAGAACTTGAAAGACTGAGAGAATTGGGCTGTTTTGGAGCCATTATCGGTAAGGCTATTTATGAAAGAAAAATAAGCCTGAAGGAATTAAGCAACTTTTAAACATGATTCATCCCGAATTTTTGAGGCAATTTATAACAACTTGTTGTTCGTTGTTCGTTGCTCGTTGCTCGCGATTAAACGAACAACGAGCAACTAATTGAATAGTCTATTTTCTTAAACCCTCTTTTTAAAAATAGGGGATGACTCATTTTTATATATCATTATTTTATGTTAGCCAAAAGAATCATTCCTTGCCTGGATATCAAAGACGGCCGCACCGTCAAAGGCGTTAATTTTGTGAACCTGATCGATGCCGGCGATCCGGTAGAGTTAGGGGCTCTTTACAGTGAAAAAGGAGCTGATGAACTCGTTTTTCTGGACATCACTGCTACTCACGAAAAGCGCAAGACCCTGTCTGCCCTGGCCAGGAAAATCGCTCAGAACCTCAATATTCCCTTTACCATTGGTGGGGGTATTTCCTCCATAGAGGATGTAGAAGTATTGCTGGAGTCGGGAGCCGATAAAATCTCTATCAATTCAGCTGCCGTTCGCAATCCGGAGTTGATCGAGGACCTGGCCAAAAACTTCGGCAGTCAGTTCGTCGTCGTAGCTGTGGATGCCAAATACATCGATGGTGAGTGGATCGTTTTCCTGAGCGGCGGCCGCAAACAAACCGAAGTACGCCTACTGGATTGGGTGCAGGAAAGTGAAGCCCGAGGCGCCGGAGAGATCCTGTTTACTTCCATGAATCATGACGGCACCAAGGCCGGTTTTGCAAACGAAATTACGGCTCAGGTATCCGAACTGGTTTCCATCCCCGTCATCGCTTCCGGAGGAGCCGGCACGATGGACCATTTCGTAGATGTATTCACAAAAGGTAAGGCAGATGCAGGCCTGGCGGCGAGTATTTTTCACTTCCGTGAAATGGAGATCATGGACCTGAAGCACTATTTAGATAAAAAAGGAATATCGGTTAGGTTATAATTAGGGAGTTAGAAGACCGCTTCCGGCTGTCTTCTAAATTCTAATAAATATTTAATATGTTGGAACAGCTCAATTTTTCAAAAGGAGACGGTCTCATCCCCGCCATTGTACAGGACCACCAAACGAATAAGGTACTCATGCTGGGGTACATGAACGAGGAATCTTTAAAGAAAACCCTGGAGGAGAAAGTCGTCACCTTTTTTTCCCGAAGTAAACAACGACTCTGGACCAAAGGAGAAACTTCGGGTAATTACCTTCACCTTAAATCAGTTAAAGTAGACTGTGATCAGGATACGCTGCTACTGGCAGTCGATCCCGTCGGGCAGGTTTGCCATACCGGCAGCGATACTTGTTTCGATGAAAAAAATGAGGGATCTAACTTTTTACTCCACCTACAATCCATTATTCAAGACCGAAAAGAAAACCCCTCTGATAAATCTTACACCTCGAGCTTGTTCCAAAAAGGGATTAATAAAGTAGCTCAGAAAGTAGGCGAAGAAGCCGTCGAGTTGGTTATTGAGGCAAAAGACAACAACGAGGAGCTGTTTCTGAATGAAGCCGCCGACCTAATGTATCATTACCTGGTATTGTTAACGGCTAAGGGGTATCAACTGGAAGACGTATTAGGCGTTTTGAAAGAAAGGCATCAATAATATTTGTCGTTTTTTTTAATTTGTTTCTCCCAGAGGTCTAATTGATATATGGAGCGGCCGCCGGCCGCTCCATATATCAATTAACTTAATTTACAACTGACAACGAACAACGAACAACGGGTTTTTATGGAGTGAATTTCGTATCTTTATACGAACTAACTGATACTGCTATGCTTGCCAAGACGTATTGTCCTAGCCCTTTCGGCTGCTTCGAAATTACTGGCAGTGAACTGGGCATCCGAACGGTCAAATTGGTGGAAAAATCACCTTGCCTTCAGGTAGAAGAAGATGTACCGGAAGTGCTTCAGGATTGTGTCCAGCAATTAACCGAATACTTTAATCAGGAACGCAAGCATTTTAGCCTGCAACTTGATTGGAGCGGCCGCACCGAGTTTAATAAATCCGTTTGGCGCGAATTGCTGAAAGTGCCCTATGGCCATACCACATCCTATTCGGCCCTTGCCGAAAAGATCGATAACCCGGCTGCGGTACGGGCCGTCGGCCTGGCTAACCGGAATAATCCCATCGCTATTATCGTACCTTGCCATCGGGTAATCGCCAAAAATGGCCATTTACAGGGCTATTTTTACGGGCTGGATATGAAGCGCCGATTATTGGAATTAGAGAACCCCATGAGTTTTGCCCGTCAGGGGAGTTTATTTTAAAAAAGTAAGGGGCTGTCTCAAAAGACCTACGGCCTTTTTCGTCAGCCAATAATATTTCTTTGGGAGGTGTTTAATTATCAAAAACAAAGTTTTTGATAATTAAACACCTCCCAAAAAGAAAATTATTTGGCGGCGAATAACGACGAAGGAGTTATGAGACGCCCCCTTACTTTTTTATAGAAAGGCGGCTCCAAACACTCCGGCACTATCTCCCAACTTCGGCTTCAAAAATAAAGTGTCCAGACGGGTATTAAAAACGTGCTTTTTCGCTGATTCCACTCCCTCCGTGTACAACAGATCAATATTACCGACTCCGCCGCCCAGCACGATCGCGTCCGGGTCCAGTACATTGATAATAGATGCGATGGCCCTGCCAAAATATTCGATAAGTCGACGCATCGTATCGGAGGCTGCCGGATCAGTACCAGCCAGGTGAAGCTGATAGATCTCTTTTAGTTTTTTGTTCGTTTGTGTCAGGCTTTGATAATACCTTTCGAGAGCCGGGCCCGAAATAACGGTTTCGATACAGCCTACTTTTCCACAATAACACATGCCGCCGGATTCGCAGAGAAAATTATGTCCCCACTCCCCTCCAATACCTTGTCTGCCATTAATGACCTTCTCGTTAATAACTACTCCGCCACCGACGCCGGTTCCCATAATGACTCCAAAAACGACCTCTGCCTTGTCTAAATGATCCGGTACTACACCCATTTTTGCTTCTGCGATGGCGAAGCAATTGGCATCATTGGCCAGTGAGACAGGTACACCGATTTTTTTTTCGAGGTCTTGCTTAAAGGGCCGACCATTCAGGGAAGTGGTGTTACTGTTTTTGTGGAGTCCCGTATTAGGGTCCAGATTGCCCGGGGTACCTATGCCAATCCGTCTGGGTGCAGCGCCGGTTTCTTTTTTCATCGTATCGATCAATTCGGCGATTCGATTGATTATATGATCATAGCCTTTTTGCTTTTCAGTGGGAACACGTAAGCGGCAGAGGACTTTGTGTGGGGCCTGAGAGGTCAGTACGACACCTTCGATCTTGGTGCCGCCAAGATCGATCCCCCAGAGCAGTTCGTTCTGTGGCATAAGATTGGTTTTAACGTTTCATACATTCTTGCCACGAAAATAAAAGAATGTATGAGTTTCACCAAGAAGAAAGGCAATTATGGTATATTTGCAGGATTATTATTTGGCAGTATAAACAGGAGTCATCCCCTATTTTTTAAAAGAGGGTTTAAGAAAATAGACTATTCAATTAGTTGCTCGTTGCTCGTTGTTCGTTTAATCGCGAGCAACGAGCAACGAACAACGAACAACAAGTTGTTATAAATTGCCTCAAAAATAGGGATAACTCATGTTTGTACTGATATTAAATATTAGCTTTTGGATTCTTCAATAAACGAACAGGCTATAGAATTTTTGCTGGAAGCTCCGGATAGTGGGGAGGATGCTGTTTACATCGCGGGAAACTTTAATGACTGGAATGCACGCGATGAGCAATACAGGATGGAAAAAACAGGAGAGGGGCATTATCGGATCTATTTTCCCGACAGGGATTTCCTGCCGAATAGAATAGAATATAAATACACCAGAGGGAATTGGGACCGGGTGGAATTAAATGAAAAAGGCAATGGCGTGCCCAATCGGGTGGTGTTCAATACACGTCGGCTGGTGCAAGACCGGGTGGATCACTGGATGGGAATAGAACCGGAGTTTCAAGTTGGGTTTTTACCCCAGATCCGAGTGCTGTCGGAAGCATTTGAAATGCCTAAGCCCATCAAAACCAGAAGGGTAGCGGCCCTGCTCCCTCATGACTACGATCACACAGATAAGCGCTATCCCGTTTTATATCTCCAGGATGGACAAAACCTTTTTGATGAGTACGCTCCTTTTGGTAATTGGGGGGTCGATAAAAAACTAGCCCATATGGTAGAAAAGGGCCAGGGTGATATCATCATTGTGGCCATCGACCATGGAGAGGAAGACCGCATCAAAGAATTTACACCTAGCTCTAATACCCGGCTGGGGAGTGGATACGGCAAACAGTATGTGCGGTACCTGACGGAAATCCTGAAGCCCTATGTTGATAAAAACTTCCGAACCTTGCCCGGCCGTCACCATACAGGCATCGGTGGAAGCTCGATGGGGGGCTTGATCTCCATCTATGCGGGCTTAATGTACCCGGAGGTTTATTCTAAGCTGATGATTTTCTCCCCATCGCTGTGGGTTGCACCTAAGATTCATTTTCATTCGATTAACTTTAACAACAGTCAGGATACTCAAATATACTTGTATGGAGGAGAAGCAGAGAGTGTAAATATGATCCCTAACCTTAAAAGATTCAAATCCGCTTTACAAGAACAGGGGACCGGTGCTAAACTGGAATTTGAATTAAATGTTGATCCATATGGGCAACATAACGAAACCCGCTGGGGAGAAGAATTTCCAAGGGCTGTAGAATGGCTGTTTTTCAAAAAATAAATATTTTTGTTGTACATTCGTCCTCAATCGACGACCTCCACTTACAGCCTGTGTCGGTCGGCAAAAAAATTTGAAGCGGGGATAAGCTATCCCGGTTTTCAAAAAGGAGCAGCTGATTCAACCACCACAGGAAATTTTTCCACTAAGTATGCCTTTTTCCACCATGAATGTTTTGTCTTACATTCAGGATCAGGCACCGGGTTAGTAAACTGAATGACTACTAAATGATCTAAATTTTTTAATAATGAATATAGGCATTTCAACTGTCCTTCCTCAATATGTCAAAACGATTATCGTGCCTCTTTCCCAGGCAGAGCTCGACAAACTGGATCCCAACCCCATAAAAGATGCATTTAAGCTACTATTTATACCCTTCCCGGAAGACTTCAAAGGAGAATTGGGGGAAGTACAGCTTGCCTACGGCACCGATGATACGAAAGTGATATTTTTAGGCCTGGGCAAAGAGTTGGAATTTGCCAAAGTGCTACGGGCATTTCGTATTCTTTCCAAAAAGCACAGTAAGCACCTTTCTTCCCAAATCGCACTGGATCTGGAGTACGGAAGTTTACAATCCACTCATAAAGACCTGTTGGAGGCGGCTGTTAACGGCCTTTATTTGGGTACTTATCAGTTAGGGCGCTTCAAAAGCAAGGAAGCAGATATGCACCCTCTGGCTGCGCTGGATGCTTATTTGCATCTGGCCACCGAAGAAGACCCCAGGCTCTTGAACAGCGCAAAAAATGGACTGGCTTTTGCCGAAACCCAAATGAGCATTATGGACCTCGTTAATGCCCCCAGTAATAAAAAACTGCCGGAGGACCTGGGTGCCTGGGCGCTTCGCTCCGGAAATGAGTGGGGCATCAAGGTGGATGTCTGGGATAAACAAAAAATCACCTATGAGGGAATGCATGGATTGCTAGCCGTCAATCAGGGAAGCTTCCACCCTCCGGTTTTTATCATCATGGATTATCAGCCGGCCGGAGTGAAAGTAGAAAAGACGATCGGACTGGTCGGGAAAGGCGTTACCTTTGATACCGGAGGCCTGTCCCTCAAACCCTCCGCCGGAATGCCGCTCATGAAAAGCGATATGGGAGGCGCCGCAGCCGTACTGGGGACCGTAGAAATGGCTGCTAAACTACAGCTTCCTTATCGTGTGATCGGCATTGTTCCTTCTACTGATAACAGTGTAGGGTCAAATGCCTTCAAGCCTAGTGACGTCATAGGCTCTTATAGCGGAAAAACCATTGAAATCATTGATACCGATGCTGAAGGACGGCTTATTTTGGCCGACGGTCTATCATACATGGCCCGACAGTACAAGCCGGATATTATGTTGGACCTAGCTACGCTGACAGGTAGTACCGTGCGAACTTTCGGTTATGTCACTGCCGGTTTGTTTACAAAAAATGAACAGCTTCAGGAATCATTATCCAAAGTAGGGAATCAAATTGGAGAACGACTCTGGCCCCTGCCCATGTGGGATGAATATCACGAAGAGATGCAGTCGGATGTGGCCGATATCAAAAACCTGAGCACCAAACCCATGGCCGGAGGGATCACTGCTGCCAAATTTTTAGAGTTTTTTACGGATGAACACCCCAAATGGGCTCATCTCGATATTGCCGGAGTAGCTTTTTCCGAGGCTGAATTTTCCAAACAAAAAAGTGCCACCGCATATGGCGTCCGCTTGTTAATCACCTTTTTAAACTCCTTAAAAGACAATCCGATATGACTCAGCAACGTCCTTTAACCTTCCTCTGTATCGCCTTTTTTTATAAAGGAATGGATTATCTGCGTGCCTGCAAAGCACAGGGGCACCGGGTGTTTCTCCTGACTAAGGAATCACTCAAAGACCACGACTGGCCTCATGATGCCATCGATGAGATGTTTTATATGGAAAGTAGCGACAATACGCCCGAAAACCTTTGGAATATTCTAAGAGGAGTGGCCTTTCTTCTGAGGGGAAACAAGATCGATAGCATTGTCGCATTGGATGATTATGATGTGGAAAAAGCAGCTTACCTGAGAGAGCATTTCCGTGTACCCGGCATGGGACAAACAACCTCTTTTCATTTCCGCGACAAACTGGCCATGCGGATGCGTGCACAGGACGCAGGGATCAGAGTGCCTGCTTTTAGCAACCTGTTCAATGACGAAGAAATCCGCCAATACCTGGATACCCACCAAGGTCCCTGGCTCATCAAACCTCGCTCGGAAGCTGCCGCTGCCGGTATAAAAAAAGTCCATAATGCCGATGAAGCCTGGGCAGTATTGGAAGAACATGGGGAAAAACGGCATCAGTTCTTGATCGAGCAGTTTCGTCCCGGCGATGTGTATCATGCCGACGCCTTGAAGTATAATGGGAAAATGCAGTTTTGCAGCGTTTCAAAATACCTGGACACCCCTTTTGAGGTGGCTCATGGAGGCGGTATTTTTAGGTCAGGAATTGTAGAGTACGGCGGAGCCGATGAAAAGGCCGTGAAAAAAATGAACGAACAAGTGCTGAAGGCTTTTGGCTTAAAAAACGGTGCTTCTCATTCGGAATACATCAAAAATCGGGAAGACGGAGAGTTTTACTTCCTGGAAACTTCCTCCAGGGTAGGAGGCGCTCATTTGGCTGAAATGGTCGAAATGTCTTCTGGTGTAAATCTGTGGGCGGAATGGGCCAAAATTGAGGCGGCGGCTATGTTGGGAGCAAACTATCAGGCCCCCAAAGCAAGGAAAGATTACGCAGGGATCATCATTTCTTTGTCTAAATTTGAATTAGCCGACTACGGCCGCTTCAGCGACCCTGAGGTCGTATGGCGACTGAATAAAAAACATCATGTAGGGGTGATCGTCCGCTCGGATAATCAAAAAAGAATAGTGGAGCTGCTCGATGAATATGCCCAAATTATTTATCAGCACTTCCATGCCAGTGCGCCGGCTCCGGATACTGCTCAACACTAATTAAAAAATGCTCCGAAAGGAGCATTTTTTAATTAGTGCTTTTTTTCCCAATAACCCAATAACCCAATAACCCAATAACCTACCCCAAACAGGGTATATTGAAAAAAAAATAATAAGACTTTTCGCGTATCTATTTCATAAAGCCCTGATTTTTACTATTTTTACTGTGTTTTGACGACCTAATTACACACGATAGTTCGGAAAGTTCTCATTCCTTACTACCTGTATGGTGTATGCCATACCCCTCTTCTATTTAATAGAACGATCCTCGTTCGTGATTTTTAGCCGTCAATCAGGTTGTTAACAAATCATAATTCTTGTGAAATGAAAAGACATTGACTAATTCTAAAAAGAATAGTATGTATCTTACCTATTCTTTTCCTCTCTCTTTCCCCTCAACTTTTGCATGCCGCGGCACCAAACCCTTCGTTGGGAACCGCCACTGTTGATGGTGATCCTTCGGACTGGGATTTGGGCGCTGATTTCTTTGCTAATATGTATATCGCCGGGAAAAGTGATAAGGATATTCTATCCTATGCTTATATGCGATATGACTGTGCTACGGAAACCGCTTATGTGTTGGTTCTCCGAGCAGGAGAGGATAGATTACCAATTGCCTCTGATGATGATTCATGGGTAACTATTGATGGAGAAAGCAATAAGGTTGTAAAAGGTGATTCCGGCAATGATGGAATTCCTCCCGATTTTGAGTATGTGTATGACAACGGCACCCTTATTGGGTATGAAGCCTCCTTCCCTTTGGCTAAAGGAGGAAGCTATGAGATTGAAATACATATGAATATCTTCTATGATGGGGGGAGTCAAACTTCTTCTAGCGGCAAAAAAAATACTGGGAAGGTAATTATTACCACCCCCACTTGTGCCGATGTATGTATGATCAAAGATGTGGAGGTCACTGTTTCAAATGATGATTGTGATAACAGCTCCACTTACGATATCGATATTAAGGTAACCTGGGAAAATGCGCCCGCAGAGCAGCTGGAATATCGTGTAAATGGAGGCAGTTGGACAGACCTCCCTACTCGTACAAATAATAATGCCGACGGAATGGAAACATTTCCCGCGACTGGCTTAGCATGTGGAAATCCTGGAGAAATGGTTACTGTAGAAGTTCGCTTCAAAACCACTACCAATTGTAGTGGATCGGATACTTTTTCCAAGCCTGAATTGCCACAATGTTCAATTAATACTGTCACAGTCGAGCTCGAAGAAGATAATTGTGATGGTCTTGGTCTCTACAGTGTAGAGGTTACGGTGAATTATACCAATGCACCAAATGAATCATTGGAATATAGGGTTGATGGAGGCCCATGGTCTGGTACCGGAGGAGGTAATCTATCTGGAGCAGGTATGACTACCTTTATAATCAGCGGCCTTCCTTGTGCATCTATGATGGAAGATGTAGTTGTTGATGTTCGTTTCAAGGAATCAACTGCTTGTGAGGGTACAGGCACCTTTAAAAAACCAGTATTGCCGGATTGTATGCTTTCAGTAAACAGCATCGATATTACGGATAACTGCGATGGCAACGGTACGTATGAGTTCAAAGTAAATGTAGATTGGATCAATGCAGATGGCGCTGTAGAGTTCCGTGTTGATGTAGACGGCGTTACCCGCTATACTCTAAATAATCCATCTGCCATGGGCGATGATGTGGAGTTGACTTTCACCGTTCCCTGCGGCACACCGATTGCAAAAATGGAAATCTACTTTTTGTTCCCGGATCTTGTAAGAGGGTGCGACAAAGTATTATACTTCCCAAGTAATATTGACCCAATTGGATGCTTCTATTGTGTCGAGACCGGAATGGTTATTCCCCTCGATGCTCCAATTACTGTTACAGGCCCGGGGAATGTATTTTTCCCAACCTATAATGGCGTTGTACAGGACGGTACCAGTGGCTGTTATTCTTTTATTGTGGATGCTTCCGGTCAATATGAAATTAGCTTTGGCGTCCCAACAGGATATACAAGTACGGGGACTCCCGGTGCAAACTATCCATTTGGCAATAATGATGATGTATTGGATATCCCCAATGAAAACGGGGGTAGCAATCCGCTGGTTTTAGGACAAGCTGAAAGTGGAGGTTTTATTAGCCCCTCTGATTTGGCTTCAAATCCATTCTTCCTAAAACTTATATTGGATACGGATGATCCAATTACCCTGATAATGAATAATAATATTCCATTAACAGGGTGCTGTGAAGAAGAGCCAACGGCAGATCCCGGAGATGATGTAACAGTTTGTACTGATGATCCTACGGTAGTCACATTAGATGGTTCAGTAGGAGGTAGTGCTACGAGTGGTATGTGGATAGGAGGAAACGGTAATTTCAGCCCTGATAGAAATGATTTAAATGCAATGTATACACCTACGGCAGCTGAAATAGCTTCTGGAAGTGTGACGCTTACTTTAATGACAAATGACCCGGATGGTCCTGACGGTCCATGTACCCCCGCAAAAGAAGATGTTACAATAAGCTTCAGTTTCGCAGCTTTGGCCTCAGAAGCAAGTGCTCAGGATATTTGCGGCATAGCTGAAAATTCGTCCTTAAGTGTATTGACCAATACAACTGGTCAGTGGACGATCGTAACAGCGGACGCGCAAGGGGTTATTCTCAATGAAACCAGCGCCGACGGTGCTTCTTATAAACCTTCCATCCTCGATATTGGTAAAACCATTACGGTCAGATGGACTACTCAAGATCCTGATGGTCCCAATGGTCCTTGTCCTACAGCCAGTGACCAGACCACCTTCTTTGTTGGAGAGCCGGTGACGGTTGAAGCAGGTCCTAATGCGCGTTTTTGTAGCGCTCTTCTTCGCCATAGACTAAGTGGCTCTTCCATAGGTGGAGGTGCGAGCGAAGGAACCTGGACCATTCAAAGCGCTCCGAATAACCATGACGGCCAAATCAGTGGAGCCGGTCCGGATGATGATCCGAGCGATGCGGTATTCAGTGCTTCGGTACCTGGTGAATATGTTCTTCGATTGACAACAGACGATCCAGAGGGCCCCTGTGAAGGAGATTTTGACGAAGTAACCATCACTATAATTTATGATGTGGACTTGTTCGCGGATGATGCGACCTACACCGTTCCTTCATGTAGTGATTTACTGGTTCGTTACACCGCCTTTATGACGGATTGTAGCAATGATGTATTGAATGGAGATCTCACGGTTACTCAAATTGGCGGTCCTGTTAATGCCGGCTCAATTGCTTTTGCGACTGGGCTATCCAATAACTATCGTCCTATCGGCGCTGCTCAGGCAGAGGCCTGGACGGTTGCCAATATGACAGCTGGTACTTACGTTTTCCTTGCCAGATTTGAGCGTGGAAATGCTTCAGTAGAGGATGTTATCACCATTGAGGTTAATCAAGGTACAGATAT
>JAUIKE010000188.1 GCA_030430845.1 Bacteroidia bacterium
AGGAGATCTCAGGCTCTACATATCTGCCAAAGGCAGATTGTTTTGGCGGACTTCCTTCTTGACCGGGTCGAAACAATTTACGTATTTCAATGAACTTGTTTTAACTCTTGGCAAACATACGAGGCGGTCAGGAAAAGTAGAAGGACTTCTACAATTTAATTTGGATACGAATATAAAATAAGATTGGAAATGCAGCAGAAAATTTAGGGAAAATAGAAAATCCTTCCTGTTTCTGGAGTTGTTTATCTAATCCTTTGATAAATTTGCATCTTAAAATTTACAATCAAAACAGGCGGCCTTTGTCGCCTGTTTTGATTAAAAACATTTATCATGGCTATGCGCGAACATTTCCCTCCGGCCGGTTCAGATTATTTGGGAGGGGAAAGTGACGGATATGAGTACAAAACGATCTTCGCTGGGTCCAGTCTGGAGCACAGCTATGATATGATACGTCAATTTTTAAAGGAGGAAGGGTATAAAGATGTGCCTATTCCTAAGAATGTAGAAGAACTTAAATTATTTCGATTACCCACCCGGAACAAACAGATCCTCTTGTTTGAAGACAATGGATATGTACATAATCCCATTCGAATCCTTTTTTCAACAGATGGAAGGAAAAAGAAAGAACTGACTCTTTGTATTTATAATGAAAAAGATCCTCAACATTTATTGAAGTTCCATAGAAGAATAAAATAAGAAAGCGAAGCAGCCTTCCGGCTGCTTCGCTTTCTTAAAAAATTTAAGCCATCTCAACGAACAAACCGTCATCCGTTTTAGAGACTTTAGCCAGTTTTTTCCCCGTTAGTCCCTTAATAGCCTTATCCCATTTGGTGTTAGAAAGGCCCGACTGAGATTTAAGTTCATTTAAATCCATAGGGGAATTGTTTTTCAGAACCGCCAATATGGTTTTTTCATCCTCATTCATAGCAACGGCCTTTTTTTCAGGCCTCATCTGCGGGAAGAACAAGACCTCCTGAATGGACTCCTGATTGGTCAGCATCATGGTAAGTCGGTCAATTCCGACGCCAAGTCCGGAAGTAGGCGGCATGCCGTATTCCAGTGCCCGCAGAAAATCCTCGTCCAAGACCATGGCTTCGTCATCGCCTCGAGCCGCCAGCTGAAGTTGTTCTTCGAAGCGCTCTCGCTGATCGATCGGATCATTGAGCTCGGTATATGCATTGGCGATTTCTTTGCCGGTAACAAAAAGTTCGAAACGCTCCACCAGGCCTTCCTTTTTACGATGCTTTTTGGCCAAAGGCGTCATCTCGATAGGATAATCTGTAATGTAAGTAGGCTGGATAAGATGATCTTCTACTTTTTCACCAAAAATTTCATCGATCAACTTTCCTTTGCCCATGGATTCATCAATTTCTATGTGAAGTTTTTTACATACATCCCTTAAGCCTGCTTCGTCCATCTCGGAAATATCGATGCCGGTGTACTCGTGGATGGCATCCAGCATGCTGATGCGACGATAGGGACCCGCAAAATCAACAATATTTTCGCCAATCCGGACTTTCGTATCCCCTGTAACCTCTCTGGCAATTCTTTCGAAACATTCTTCTACCATTTCCATCATCCAGTTATAATCTTTATAGGCTACATAGATCTCCATGGATGTAAACTCCGGATTGTGCGTCCGATCCATTCCTTCATTGCGGAACATCTTTCCTATCTCATATACGCCGTCAAAACCTCCGACAATCAGCCTTTTCAGGTACAATTCATTGGCAATACGCAGATAAAGAGGCATATCGAGCGTGTTGTGATGCGTTTTGAAAGGGCGAGCCGCTGCTCCTCCATGAATGGGCTGCATAATAGGCGTTTCGACTTCCAGCCAGCCCTGCTCATCAAAATAACGCCGCATAGAAGAAATAATCTTCGAGCGAGTAATGAAAGTTTTCTTGATGTGCGGATTGACGGTCAGGTCAACATAACGCTGGCGATGCCGGAGCTCCGGGTCAGTGAAGGCATCATACACTTCTGTTTCGCCGGTTTCTTCATTCTCCTTGGTTTTTACAATTGGAAGCGGCCGCAAAGATTTGCTTAGAAATTTGAACTCCGTTACATGAATGGTCAGTTCTCCGGTTCGGGTCATAAAGGCAAAACCTTTAATGCCGATATAATCTCCAATGTCCAACAATTTTTTAAACAAGACATTGTAAAGGCTTTTGTCTTCGCCCGGGCAGATCTCGTCTCTGGACAAGTAGATTTGAATACGCCCGCTCGAATCTTGAATTTCGGCAAAAGAGGCTTTCCCCATAACTCTAGTCATCATAATTCTTCCGGCCATGCATACGTCCTGAAAATTATTCTTCTCAGCATCATATCCCTTCTGAACCTCACTAGCCAGGGCGTTAACAGGAAAAGCTTCCGGAGGAAAAGGGTCGATCCCTAATTCCCGGATCTTTTGTAGATTTTCTCTTCTTACAATTTCTTGTTCGGTCAATTGCATTTTAAATTATTTAATTTTAGTTGTGCCACAACTCCAGCTAAAAAAAGGAAATGATCATCTGCACTAAAATTCCGGCAGCATTTTTCTACCCTGGATTGTCGCATTAGAGTTATTGTAACAAGATAAGTGGAAGGTACGTTCCTATTTTTCGAGAAACTTTTTCCAACCCAAATGTTTATTTTTGAGTCGCAAAAATAAATAATTCTTTCAACAGCATAAGCATTACTTTGTTTATATCGCTGAAATGTCCATTATGACTAGTTTTTTGAGTACAGAAAGATTATTAGATGGCGCTGCCGGCCTCATCTACATTTAATTAATCCGGAAATGCTAAAAATCGCTTTTTCACCTATATATAAGTATCAATTGCCAAATAGCCATCGCTTTCCGATGGTCAAGTATGAACTACTTCCGGAGCAGCTGTTATATGAAGGGACTGTTACAGAAGATCACTTTTTCCATCCGGAGCCGCTGGATGAGGACACCATCTTGCTTACGCATGATGAGGAATACTGGAAAAAATTAAAAACCCAGCAATTGTCTTATAAAGAAATCCGGGCTATTGGCTTTCCAATGTCGGAACAACTGGTTAAAAGAGGCACTCATATTGCCAACGGCACCTTGCAATGTGCTTTGCTTGCCCAAAAATATAAAGTAGCCCTTAACATTGCCGGAGGCACCCATCATTCATTTACCAACCGAGGAGAAGGGTTTTGCCTGTTAAATGATATCGCCATTGCAGCTAATTACTTATTGCATCATCAGATAATCAACAAAATTCTCGTCGTTGACCTCGATGTACATCAAGGCAATGGTACGGCTCAAATATTCAAAAACGAAGAGCGGGTCTTTACCTTCAGCATGCATGGTGAAAAAAATTATCCGGTGAGAAAAGAGCAATCTGACCTGGACATAGGCCTGCCCGATGGGACAAGCGACCGTCCCTACCTTAAAATATTGAGAGATAAACTCCCCTTTCTGATCGACTCTGTTGAGCCGGATCTTATTTTTTACTTATCCGGAGTAGATGTTTTGGAAAGTGATCAGCTTGGCCGCCTCAGTTTGAGCATTGCCGGCACCAAAGAAAGAGATCGTATCGTGTTTGAGCACTGCAAAAAAAATAACATTCCGGTAGCAGTCAGTATGGGTGGAGGATATTCACATCGGTTGGCTCATATTATTGAAGCACACGCCAATACTTACAGGACTGCGGTAGAAGTCTTCTATTAAAAAGCAGAAGCTGCCTATGGTGGTCGGCAGCTTCTGCTTTTACAAAAAAAAAAAGTCACACTCAGTGTGACTTCTTAGTTATAATCCCATGAACATATCCAAAATTAATATTTTTTTAACCTAATTAGGGGGTCTTTCTTTGAATTTGCCAATCTTTTAAATTATCTTGGCAGTGCATTTTTACGAAAGCTATATTTGGCCTTTCGTGATAACATTTACATAATCCCGTGAACAACTTTTGTATAGGCGAGTGACCTGACCTTCACTCGTCTTTTTTTATCTTTTTGGGAAAAAGTGCCAATCGTCCCGGCTTTTGCGGGACGACCATCACTGAAATATTATAATCCCATGAACATATTCAATTTTGTGACTTACTCTTCTGTAAGTATTTCTTGCCTCACTTATCTATCAATCACAATACAAATATGAGAATACTTTCTTCCTAGAACAAAAACAAAAAACAGCTTTTGTGAAAAAAAAATATTTTAAATTGACCAATCAACAAGCTCTTTGCCCATTTTTGTGAAAAAAAATATATTTGAGGGTGAAAAAAACACAAAAAAAGTTGACGTTTTTTTCTTTTTTATTTGGAAAAAACCCCGAAACCTTCCATTCTGGACTAAAAAAAGGCCCTCGCCGATAGCGAGGGCCTTTTTTTTCCAATATCTCTACTTGAATTGATTACTCTTTAGGATCCTTTTCATCATCTTCTACTGCGACTTCCTCTTCCGCATCAGTATTTGAATTCTCAGGCTCTTCGGTATCAGAATCTTCTTCGTTATTCTCGGACTCCTCGCTTTCACTTTCCTCTTCCGCATCCTGGGCAGCTTCAGCCAATATTTCTTCCGGCTCAGTTTCACCTTCCGTCTCCTCAGCTTCTTCTTCTGCTGGCTTCACGTCTGCCGCTTCCGGTTCCGGAGCGGAAGATTCAGTATCAGCAATGGCTTTTTGTTCTGCTTCTTCGGTTAATTCAGCGGATTCACTTGCCTCTTCTTCTGAATCATTCGCAGTCTCTGCTTTTTTATCTTTGATTGATTCAGCTGCTTTTTCGAGTTTATCCTCTTCTTCTTTGCGAGCAGCTTCAGCCTCTTTGATTTGCTGGGCAATTTTTTGCTCTGCCTCTCTTCTAGCCTCCTCAAGACGTTCTTCTTCTTTTCTTTTAGACTCTTTAACCTTCTGTTTTTCTATTCGATCCTCCAGTTCAGTTTGAGTTTTTTGCATTTCACCCAACTTCTCTTCTTTTGATCGGATTCTTTCTTCGATCATCTTTATTTTAGCCTGACGGATCTGAGCTTCCAACTGGCCGTCAGAATTGGCAATTCTGCGATTTTGAAAATCCAGATCATCTCTGTCGCGCTGAATAGACCGTTTCATTTTATCAATCGCTGCGAGAAGGCCTTCATATCGTCTTTTCAATCTATCAAGTGGCGATCGATCTTCATTGGCGCCTGGGCCAAAGCGTTTTTCCTTTACGGTTTTAAAAGCCGCATCCAGACGTTCCCAAACTTTTGAGCGATGATCTCTGGTTAACTTGGTATCGCGAAATTTGCGCTGCAGATCCTTCAGTTCTTCAAAAATAGGTTGCAGGCGCAATCCTTCCTGGATCTTTTTTTCGACATCCTCCAGTAATTCCTGGAATTTATCGTGATTCGTTTTGGACAGTTTCTGAAACTCTTCATCCAGCTTCACCCGAAGCTTCTTCATTTTTGTGAACAGCTCGTTGGTATTATCCCGTAAGCTATTAGCATGATCTTTAAGCAAATTGCGATCTCGTACCTGAACTTGAACTTTTTGCCAAAAACCTTTCAGCGATTCCCAGACCCCGGAGTCATATCGCTCTAACTTGTCCACCCGATCCTTTAATTCATCCAATTCGGCACTATAGGCTTGATTCAACTTGGTTGACAAAACCATAAAGTGCCATTCTGTTTGGGCACGTTGAACAATATCGGGTCGTTCGGCTTTCACCCCTTCCGGCAGCAATTCCTCCGTAATGGTCAATTCCCGTTTATTGGTGGAATATCCATCAGGAAATGGAACCTCTCCCCCATCTCTCCAGACATCCAGCATTTGCTGGCTAAATTCTTCGGTAGCTACCTCTTCCGGGAAGGTGTAAATATTGACGAAGTTCTCCTCCATTAATAATTCCAAAGCAATGAGAATGCGCTCCTCTTGTGCATTAGTACCCCATAGTACGAGCTTAGTCTTCATAATCCAGGTACAGATTTTCAATTAATAATAAAATACAGTAATGAATACAGTGTAACTTAAGCAAAAAAAACATTTGTTACCCTGTAAAGTAACCTGGAAAAACATCCAGGAACCTTAATCTTCTATACAGTGACTTTGAACAACACAGGGCAGTCCGAATGATTCGCCTCAGATAAATCGGACAGCCCAGGCATTACCAATATCAATCAAAATTAAAAAAATGGGATTGAATACTGTAATTTTTAAGTCGCTTTTGTAAATATATACTGCCTTTATAGCTAATAATCAACATTTTGCGTTTTGATTATCGACTAAAGAACTACCTTTTGAGGCTCGATCACTTTCTTCTTCAACAAATATTCAGCGATCTGAACGGCGTTGGTGGCAGCTCCTTTTCTAAGATTATCAGCCACTACCCACATATTCAGGCCATTCTCAATGGAGATATCGCGGCGAATACGTCCTACGAATACTTCATCCTTTTCTTTGGCAAAGAAGGGCATCGGATATTGATTTTTCCCGACCTCATCCTGTAACACCAAGCCGTCCGCCTGACGCAGTAGTTCTTTTACTTCTCCAATTTCAAAGGGGCGTTCGAATTCAACATTGACGGACTCTGAGTGCCCGCCATGTACAGGCACCCGAACGGCCGTCGCCGTGACGGCAATATCCGGAGCATTCAGGATTTTCCGGGTTTCATGTACCAGCTTCATCTCCTCCTTGGTATAGTCATTGTCCAGAAAAACATCGCAATGCGGGATACAATTCTCAAAAATTGGATAATGATAAGCCATTTCTGATTCGCCCGGCTTAAAGCCTTTTCTTTCCAATTCGTACTGCTTAACAGCCTTCAGCCCCGTCCCGGTGAAAGATTGATAAGTAGAAATCACCAATCGTTTTATGCCGAATGCTTCGTGCAAAGGAGCCAGCGCTACCACCATCTGAATAGTAGAACAGTTTGGGTTAGCAATAATTTTATCCTCGGCAGTCAACTCTTTGGCATTGATCTCGGGAACAACCAGTTTTTTATCGGGGTCCATCCGCCAGGCAGAGGAATTATCAATCACGGTAGTTCCAACCTCCGCAAATTTTGGAGCCCACTCCAGTGAGGTCCCTCCTCCTGCAGAGAATAAGGCAATATCCGGAGCAGCTTTAACTGCTTCTTCCATGCCGATTACTTGATAGGTTTTCCCTGCAAACTGAACCTCTTTTCCTACAGAACGGGCCGATGCAACCGGTAAAAACTCTGACACCGGGAAATTTCTTTCCTCCAATACTCTGCACATAACATTTCCTACCAGCCCGGTGACACCTACAACAGCTACTTTCATCTTGTTTAAAGTTTTAAAGTTTGACAATCAATCTAAAAAAGATTATCGGCTTTATCGTTAGGGTGCTTAAATGATTTTTTAATAATCTGAGATGCAATATAAGTTAAATTGTCATCTAGTGCCAGTTCACAAACTTCTAATACCCTTTGTTTTAGAACCTCAAGCCGTTTCCTTATCTTTACTAAACCAGCACAAAATAAGTTCCTTTACCTCACTATTTCCAATTTTTTCCCATGAAAGCTATTCCCTTTTTCCTATTTCTAATACTCATCAGTCATCCGCTAAAGGCTCAACTTCAAGAGTCTTTTAGCGACGGGGATATCACCAACAATCCCAATTGGACAGGCAATACCAATGATTTTGTCGTCAACAACGCACAGCTACAGCTTAACAATCCGGATGCGTCGGGAACCTCTACATCATTCCTTTCTGTTAAAGCTCCCACTTCATTAGATGAACCGACCGTCTGGCAATTTTCCTTTCAGCTCGGTTTTGCTCCCTCCGGTACTAACCAATTAAGGATATACCTGGCAGCTAACCAGGCATACCTTGAGGAGGCGGATCAGGCCTATTACCTGGAAATCGGAGAGAGCGGCAATGAAGATGCTATTGCACTGTATGTTCAGGATCAGGATGTTATACAATTATTGGCCAAAGGCACAGCTGGTGCTGTAGCGGTAGAGCCTGTAAATGTGAGCCTGGAAGTAAGGCGCAGTCAGGAAGGAGAATGGAGCCTCCTGGCCGATTATTCGGGAGGGAATGTGCTAACAGAAGAATTCTTGGTAAGAGACACCACCTTCTCAGTCCTGACCTACTTCGGCTTTTGGTGTAAATACAGCTCTACCCGGTCCGATGCCTTTTTTTTCGACGACATTCTCATCGATCCACTTTATGCAGACCGGTTACCTCCTTCTATTATGGAGGTAAATGCTGTATCGGCCAATCAAGTCAAGGTGCTTTTTGATGAAGCTTTAGCCGCCAACTCTGTATCCAACCCGGCCAATTACTTCATTCGCAATGGTATTGGAATGCCTGACAACATCACTTTTCAGGAATCCAGACCGACAGAGGTCTTACTCAATCTCGCTACCAACCTCATCTCCACTCAGGAATATACCTTGTCCGTCCAAAATGTACAGGACCTCAACCAAAACACACTGAGTGAGCAAACCTTTAGCTTTGTTTTTTACGATATCCAGCCGGCCTCTCCAGGTGACCTACTTATAAGTGAGGTAATGGCTGACCCAAGTCCTTCTCAGGGCCTGCCTGAGGAAGAATACTTTGAACTATATAATGCTTCCGAAAAAGTCATCCAATTGAGTAGCTTGATGATCGCTTCCGGCTCTTCTTTTCAACAACTTCCTGATTTTTTGCTACTTCCCGGTAGTTATGTAACCGTGTGTGATGATGATGACCTCGAAGCTTTTGCCACTTTCGGGCCGGCCGTAGCAGTAAGAAGCCTTCCCAGCCTGTCCAACTCCGACCAGATCACAGTTTCTGACCTTGATACCAATCTTATATTCAACTTAGCTTATGAACAAAACTGGTACGATGCCGCCCCACTTCCCCAGGGAGGCATCAGCCTTGAGATCATAGAGGTAACAGGCCCGGCAGATTGTCCGAGTAACTGGGCTGCCGCCAGAAGCAATCGGGGAGGAACCCCCGGGAACATAAACTCCGTGGCCGGTCTTTCAACTGAAAACAGCCCTCCTTCCCTTGAGAAGCTCGAAGTGGTGGATGAATTTGAGCTGAGAATCACTTTTAGTGAAAGAATGAATCAAAACAATGTGCTGACTCCATCATTTTACTCCTTCAGTCCCTTACTGGACATAACGGAAATCCTTCCTGGCATAGAAAATGAGGTGATCATTTTCCTCACCACTCCTCTTGGTCGGGGTCAAACATACATTTTGAACCTCAGCAATGCCATCACAGATTGTATTGGAAACAGCATTGGAACAAATCGGTCCTTTGTATTTGGTCTGCCTGAAGAGGCAGAACCCGGTGATCTGTTGCTCAATGAGATATTATTCAACCCTCAAACCGGCGGAGACGATTTTATCGAAATTTTTAACAGGTCCAATAAGGTTGTCAATTTAAAGAACTGGATATTGGAGAATGCGCAAAAAGAGAGTGGAAATGCACTGCAAATCTTTGACCATGATTTTTTGGTTTTCCCACAAGAATACGTAGTCCTCACCTCTGAGCCGAAAGATATTTTGATGAGGTATCAGGTACCGGCTCCGGACAGATTAGTTAAGAATAATTTACCAACACTGGATGCCAGGAAGGGCAATATTACTTTAAGAAGGCCGGATAGCCTGATCATTGAGTCCTTTGATTATGATGAAGATCTTCATTTTTCGTTGCTGGAAAATCCAAGGGGTGTTTCATTGGAAAGGCTCAGCTTTGAGCAGTCTGCTCAAAGCCGAGGGAACTGGCACAGTGCTGCAGAGTCGTCCGGCTTTGCTACTCCTACCGGACCGAATAGCCAGCAAGGCCCTATCTCGCAGGGAGCAGATCTAGTCAATATAGAAAATCCCAGGTTTTCTCCGGATAATGACGGATTTGAAGATATCTTACTCATCCATATCGAGCCTGAACGCAGTGGTTATGTAGCTAATATCAAGGTTTTTGATGCACAGGGGCGGCTGGTAAGAGATCTTGTCCGGAATTCCATTCTCGGCAATTCGGAAGTTTACAAATGGGATGGAATGACCAATGAAAATAGCAAAGCCCGGATCGGGCCATATGTGGTATGGATTGAACTTTTTCAGCCAGATGGAGAAGTAATTACAGAAAAAAAGACCATTGTGGTAGCCGGCAAACTTTAATGTGAATTACACCTATGAGGCTGTCTCAAAAGACCTACGGCCTTCCTGCCTGCCGGCAGGCGGGTTTCGTCAGCCAACAATATTTTTTTGGGAGGTGATAAAGTATCAAAAACGAAGTTTTTGATACTTTATCACCTCCCAAAAAAGAAAATTATTTGGCGGCGAATAACGACGAAGGAGTTATGAGACGCCCCCATAGGTATCATTGAAAATAGATTTTATGAAAAAAAGGCTTCTCAGTTTTAAATACGCCATCCAGGGTATTTGGACGCTTTTCCGAACGCAGCCGAATGCGCAAATACACCTTTTCATATTGATCGTGGTAACGGTTGCGGGAATGTGGCTATCTATTTCCACTCAGGAATGGTTAATACTGGTTCTTACTTTTGGGATGGTGTTGATGGCAGAAGCTTTCAATACGGCTTTGGAATTCTTAACCGACCTGGTATCCCCAGAACCTCATCCCTTAGCAGGAAAAGCTAAGGATGTTGCCGCCGGGGCCGTGCTGATTACGGCTGTTATGGCAGTAGTGGTGGGAATGATTATTTTTTTACCGAAAATATTTATTTAAAATAGAAGGGCAAGGGCCGTCCGGCTCTTGCCTTTCTATTAAATTTTACTTTTGAACCATTTTAAATTTCAGTATGGAAACGAAAAAGGCACCGCCAATGATGTTACCAAGTGTAGCCCATCCTTGTGTACTTACATAATCGATAATAGTAATTTTATCAGACACCAGCAGTCCGGCGAAAAGTTCCGTTGAACCTACAATACAGTGGTGCAAAGACCCCAGTCCAATGGCAGCAGTAATCACCACCACAATTGCCATTCTACTAATGGTTTCCTGAGAGGAGGTCACCAACCAGGATAGCAAGCCCATCAGCCAACCGGCCAGAACAGCACTACCTACGATCAGCATACCATCCGCTCTAATCAGGTGGAGGGCAATCTCTTCTAAAGCATGAACCGATATGATGCCAAGATTAGGCCCCAGCCAACTAAGCATTCCTCCCATCAAATAGCCCCCTATTAAATTACCACTGTAAATGATACCCCAAACGATCGCCATATTGCGAATAGATTCCCTGCCGCTGAGCACCGGCAAAACTGCCAGAGTAGTATGTTCTGTAAATAAAGTGGACCGGCCAAGTACCACGAAAAGGAAACCTAAAGGGTAAGCTGCAGCCATGATTAATTGCATGACCTCCTCAGAAGTTGATTCGCTGAACATGGTGTAAAGTACACCCATCACTAACAAACTGAAACCTAAGTCAAGTCCGGCAACCACCGAGGAACGAAACAAACTTCGCTTACTTCTCCGATATTCCGACAAACTCTCTTCTATCTGTTCTTCAATTATTTGCTCAGGTTCTTTTGGTCGGTTACTGACATCCTGAACAACCTTGGGGGTGTTTTGTATCCTTTTTCTCCGGATTTGATTCATCTTATCTTTTATTGTTGTAACATCGAAAAGATAAGCGCATGTTCAATCCCGGGGTGTTTTACCTCTTAACCAGGGGTGACTCAAGCAAATCAGAGGTTAAGATGAGGGGTTAAAGGGATGTGGGGTGACACCCCAATTTATTTACCCCAGCGGGCAGTAAGCCCTACCCTACAGGGCTTCAATAATACTTCTACCTCTGATTCGCAAGACTCATATTTAATCAAACCCTACTCCGTAGAAAGCGGCTCCCAACAAAGCAGTTTTAGAATTCAGTAGAATATGAATAGGAATTTCTTCAATAAGCGACTGAAGACGGCCTACGGGAAAAAAGTGTTCCAGAAATACCTCTTTATAGGTTTCATTCCAGATTTTTGGAATAATCCCGCCTCCGATGAACAGGCCACCGGTAGATTTTATCTTCAAAGCAAGATTAGCCGCTTCAATGGCTAAAAAACGGACAAATAACTCCAGTGTTTCCTCACAAATAGCACAACCATCCTCCGCTCCTTTACTAATGGCTGCAGCGGGATCTCCGTCGTGTATATTTTTTTCCAGCCAAACCGGTGTTTCTCTTTTTTTCACATCCCGTAAGAAACGATAGATAGTGTAAATGCCCGGGCCGGAGAGGACTCTTTCCCAACTCACATGATCGTGTTTGGATTGTAAGTACTCCAGGATCTCCATATCCATCATACTTCTGGGGCCAAAATCACAGTGACCTCCTTCGGTAGCGAAGGGATGCAGGTCCTGTCCGTCAAAAAACATACCCGCTTCGCCAAGGCCCGTGCCGGGTGAAATGACTGCTGCGTTGCCTGTTGGTTTGTCATTCCCCCAATAAATGGTTGATACATCCTCTTTGTTGAGGGCACTCAAACCGTAGGCATTGGCCTCCAAATCATTGATCAGGCTAACATTCCGGATGTTTAGTTTTTTGCTCATCACCTTACTATCCAGGTTCCAGTGCAGGTTTGCGGCTTGTGCTTTCCCCTCCACTACAGGCCCGGGAAAAGCAACGCACATCCGATCCGGCAACTTGGTGGTTTCGGCAAAATCCTGGACTACGGCCTCAAAACTGTTCCAGTCCTGTGACGCATATTTATAATCTTTTTCAATAATGCACCTTCCCTCCTTCACCAGGCACAAAGCCAGGTGTGTTTTAGTGCCGCCTATATCGGCTGCCAATACGTAGTGCTCCTCAAAAAGTCTTTGCTTTTGAGGAAAGCCAATAGGGATGAATAGTTTTTGCATGCTTTAATTTTTGAATAAGTTTCATACTAAAAAACAGACAGCCGCTTATAACGACCAGCTCCTGCAGGAGGGCTGTGAGATAACAGAAATTTAAAGTGGCGCTGGGAACTGATTTTCCTACAAAGATCACCCCCAGACTGAAAAAGTAAAATAATATTGCGTTTTTTGAAAAAAAATTAGAATTTAAAATTTCCTTTTATATTTTTATAAGCAACTTCATTTTGAACACTCAAAACGTCCAATGAGGACCACCAAAAACCGGTTAGCAATTATAGACATTGCTTACCGGTTTTTCAACAAAATAGAAGGATTCATAAACAAACCACAAGTATTACATTTTGAAACCAACGAACATCAAAGATCCGGAATATTTCCACAAGGTCGTAGATTGCCAATATGCTTGTCCGGCACATACCCCCGTACCGGAGTATATCCGTTTGATTGCAGCTGAAAAGTATACAGAGGCCTATATGATCAATTGGGAATCCAATGTGTTCCCAGGTATCCTTGGGCGCACCTGTGACCGCCCCTGCGAGCCTGCCTGCCGCCGTGGTCGCGTAGAAGAAGAACCGGTAGCTATCTGCCGCCTTAAAAGAGTAGCAGCCGACAACAAGGGCGAGGTGAAAGGCTTTATGCCCAAAGCTCCTAAAGAAAAAAATGGCAAAAAAATAGCCCTTATTGGCGGGGGACCAGCTTCCCTTACCGTGGCTCGCGACCTGGCCCCACTTGGATATGAGCTCCATCTTTTTGACGAATGGCACAAGGGTGGTGGCATGATGCGAACCCAGATCCCGGCCTTCCGGCTTCCTGAAGAAGTATTGGACGAAGAGGTGAATTATGTACTCGACATGGGGGTCGTCACCCATTTCAACCATTTCGTCGAAAGCATGAAGGAAGTATTGGAACAAGATTATGATGCCGTGTTTGTTGGAACCGGTGCGCCTAGAGGGCGCGATCTGAAGTTGCCCGGCAGGGAGGAAGCCGAAAAGAACGTTCATATCGGTATCGAATTCCTGGCCAATGTAGCCTTTGAACATGTCGGTAAAATCGGAAAAAAGGTGATCATCCTGGGAGGTGGTAATACCGCTATGGACTGCTGCCGAACGGCTCGCAGACTGGGAGGGGATGATGTACGCGTGGTGGTTCGCTCTCCGTTTAAAGATATGAAGGCCTCGCCCTGGGAAATCGAGGATGCCATGGCTGAGGATATTCCTATCTACAACAATATGCCGCCAAAGGAATTTGTTATCGAAGATGGGAAGCTTAAAGGCATCGTTTTCGGCAAAGTACGCGCCGAGTACAACGAAAATGGCCGACGGAAGCTCATTCCGACCGGCGAGCCCGACGAATTCTTTGAAGCAGATGATGTGATCATTGCCATCGGACAGGACAATGCGTTCCCTTGGATCGAAAGAGATCTCGGCATTGAGTTTGGTAAATGGGACCTGCCCGTATTGGATAAGGTGACCTTCCAATCTACCAATCCGAAGGTGTTCTTCGGCGGTGATGCCGCTTTTGGTCCCGAAAACATCATAACCGCAGCTGCTCACGGCCATCAGGCGGCTATTTCTATTCATCATTTTTGCCAGGGAATAGATGTCTACCAACGCCTCGATCCCCTGACCAACCTCGTACGCCAGAAAATGGGCATCCACGAATGGATGTACGACAATGACATTGCTGCTGATCTGCGCTATCAGGTGCCTCATGAAAGTAAGGTCCTGACCCTCACCAATCGAAAAATTGAGGTGGAGTTAGGGTTCAGTCCCACTACGGCTTTTAGTGAAGCACAGCGCTGCCTCAACTGCGATGTACAAACCGTCTTCACAGATGCTCTTTGTATAGAATGCGATGCTTGTGTGGATATTTGCCCAACTAGTTGCATCACTTTTACCGAAAATGGAGAAGAAGAAGAGCTCCGTACCAGACTAAATGCCCCGGCCGGAAATCTGAGTCAGGATTTATACGTGTCGGATACCCTTCCTACCAGAAGAGTCATGATCAAGGATGAAGATGTATGCCTGCACTGTGGTTTATGTGCCGAAAGATGCCCTACCGCTGCATGGGATATGCAAAAATATTTGTACAACGTTACTAAAGCTTGTCAGATCTTATGAGTAAAAAGGTAATTAACGACATGGTAGTGCGCTTTGCCAATGTGAACGGCACAGGCTCTGCCAGCGCAAATAACTTGTTCGCCAAGGCTGTTTTCAGAATGGGCCTGCCCGTTTCTCCGAAAAATATTTTCCCCTCAAACATACAGGGACTGCCTACCTGGTTTGAGATCCGTATCAATGATAAAGGATATCTTGGCAGAAGAGAGGGGATCGACATGCTGGTAGCCGTCAATCCACAAAGTTTTAATAAAGATGTCGCCTCGCTCAAGAGCGGCGGCTATTTAATATATGACAGTACCAAAAAACTTCACCCCGACCAGATAAGAGAGGACATCCACTACATTGGCATCCCCATGATGGCTCTTTGTATGGAGAATTACCAAAACCCTCGTCAACAGCAGTTATTTAAAAACATTGTTTACGTAGGTGCCCTGGCAACGCTGCTCGACATGGAGATCAAGGTCATTGAAGACATGATCCACGAGCAATTTGCCAAAAAACAAAAACTGATCCCGGCCAATATTCAGGCACTGGAATTGGGAATCAATTATGTAAAAGAGCATTTCGACTACCCCCTGCCCTACCGCCTGGAAAGAAGAGACCTCGTTGGCGACCACATTCTGATCGAAGGTAATGATGCCACAGCACTTGGTTGTATATATGGAGGGGCTACCGTGGCAGCCTGGTATCCCATCACCCCATCCACCTCTGTAGCCCTGGCGTTTGATAAATATTGCAAAAAACTGCGCATCGATCCGGAGACCGGCAAAAGAAAGTTTGCCATTATGCAGGCAGAGGATGAATTAGCGGCTATTGGTATGGTTATCGGCGCTACCTGGAACGGCGCCAGAGCCTTTACCGCTACCAGTGGCCCAGGCGTTTCGCTGATGAATGAATTCATCGGTCTGGCCTATTATGCCGAAATCCCGGTGGTGCTGATCAATGTACAAAGGGGCGGCCCATCAACCGGCATGCCTACCCGTACACAACAAGCCGATATTATTTCCTCGGCTTATGCTTCACATGGGGATACCAAGCATGTATTGCTTTTCCCCAGTACCCCAGCCGAGTGTTTTGAATTTGCTGCAGATGCTTTTGATCTGGCTGATCGCTTGCAGACGCCTATTATTGTAATGTCCGACCTCGACCTGGGTATGAACGTACATATGTCGCCTCCCCTGAAATGGGACGACAATCGGAAATATGATCTGGGTAAAGTACTAAATGCCCAACAACTCGACGAGCTGGAGCATTACGGGCGCTACCGGGATGTCGATAATGACGGCATTGGCTACCGAACCGTCCCGGGCACCCACCCTACCAAGGGATCTTTCTTTACGCGTGGGACTTCCCGTGATGAAGACGCCAAATACACCGAAGACGGCGCTACCTATGTCAGAGTCGTTAATCGGCTTTTGAAAAAATGGGATACGGCGAAAACGCTGGTACCAAAGCCTGAATTTTATCCGTCTAATAACAAAAACTCAAATGGCATTATTTTCTTCGGCACCACTTCTTATGCTGCTCAGGAAGCTATGGACCTACTAAGAGGAAAGGGCATTCAGGTAGATGCGATGCGATTGAAGGCTTTCCCCTTTTCTAAAGAAGTAGAAGATTTTGTTAATCAGCACGATCACCTTTTTATCATCGAACAAAATAGGGATGCTCAAATGCGCTCCGTCTTTATGAACGAACTGGATGTTCCGCCACAAAAAATGACGGCCGTATTGAATTTCGATGGAATGCCCATAACGGCAGATACCATCTTTAGACAGATTAGTGCTAAAATACCCATTTCGGTGTAACGGTGTAACGGTGTAACGGTGTAACGGTGTAACGGTGTAACGGTGTAACGGTGTAACGGTGTAACGGTGTAACAGTGTAATAGTGTAATAGTGTAATAGTGTAATAGTGTAATAGTGTAATAGTGTAATAGTGTAATAGTGTAATAGTGTAATAGTGTAATAGTGTAATAGTGTAATAGTGTAATAGTGTAATAGTGTAATAGTGTAA
>JAUIKE010000189.1 GCA_030430845.1 Bacteroidia bacterium
GAGGTGAGCCACTCGTTTTTTTGATCTGTCAAAGAACTTTGTTTTATCCCTTGGGATAAAGGCTTTTTTTGTGTCTAGCAGTTAAAAAAAGTGTCAACTACTTTTATCAGCATGTGAAACATGCCTTAAAACGACCTCCTAAAAGAATATTATTGGCTGTCGAAAAAGGCCGTAGGTCTTATGAGACAGCCCCTTTCACTCCATTGTTTTACCATTTGACTGAAAAAAAAGAGGGGACCACTTTAAAGAAGGCTATTTTTGTGAAAACAATTCTCCAAAAAACCAAAAAGTCATGTGTGTAACCACCGCCGAGGCCCAATTAAAGGAAACCATTATCGGAGTTTGGGAAATCGATCATCCCTCAAAAGGCTATCGACATGTGCTGGCTTACCAAAATAGCCCGCTAAATCTAAGTACAGCCGGCAATTGTATGTTGTTGCACATTCCCACTTCAGAAGCATTGACCCCAGATTGTATGTTGGATACGTCCCAATCTCCCGATTTTTTGAAGGAAATGAAAAAACAACTGGTACCGACACCTCGCAGTTTTTCTCCTAAAAAGGAAGAAAATTATGTACTGGAAATGGGTATTTATCACATTGCCTTGCTAAACCGGATAGAGGATTCTACCCTGGAAGAAGTACTCCAAAGCATCCCTAAGGAAAAACGGCCCAGGATAGCGCCCGGCTTTCTCAACTTTTACAATGATCACTTTCCCGGCCTGCCGCTCGTTTTGTGTTGTTTCGACAGTCGGGAGCGTGTTCATGCAAGCCCGATTATGCTGCACTATACCCCTTTATATCCCGAATACTTCTTTTTTCCCACCCTTGAAAGTCACGGAACCATTCCACATTTTGAAGAAGAAGTACAGTTTCATCAGATTATCATGGCAGGTACACAGCAGGAAGTTAAGGGGCTCCCTCTATTTCAATATAAAAAGCAAGACACTGAACTTTCCAGTTTTTTTCCTAAACATGGCAGGGGTATGCAATTAGATAAGTACGGCCCTAAGGGCGATGTCGTCATCCCCAGAAAACAACTACTGGAAGAAGCGCAACTCAAACCATTGTTTAGTCAAGGCATCTCTTAAAACAATGAAATCATGAAATCTAAAATCCTTCTTATGCCCCTAATTAGCCTGGCTTTATTTTCCTGTTTTAGAAAAAACAAAAAGGATCAACCGGATAAAATCACGCCCTTTGCCGTATTCCCGTTTTTCGATTTAAGTCTCACAGAAGCTAAGGCACAGGCTATAGAAGAGAAAAAGCAGTTGCTGGTGCTGATTATTAGTCCGCATACAGAAGTATCTTCCGTTATCAGAGATATCGGACTGGACGGTAAAGAGAAAGATCAAAGCTTCCAGCGGGAGTATCTGCCTATTTTATTGACAACGGAAATGCCTGAAGCAAAAGCCTTGATCGATTCGATGTACATCCGCGCCTTTCCGGCTGTGCTAACTTATTACAAGGGGCATTCCCAGCCTTCCCGACTGCAATACGGACGCCCCTGGCCTGGAAGTAAGGAGTACCTGACGCCCAAATTGACGGCCCCTTTATTCCAGGCCTACCTGGATGGAGACAAGGACCCTCGCCTGCTCCGGCAATTACTGGATCACTTTTTATACCTGCCGCTGACGAACGAAAAGGCCGAAACATGGAAGCTCCAAATAAAAGATGACTACCTGGCTACTTTTTCACTGGACAGCCTAAAAAGTTATGAATCTTACCAAATGCTGCAAAGAGAGGTGACAGATATTCGGTTAAACATCGTGGATGTCCTCTTTAAAAACAGGGAAGTCTTAAATCAATATTATGGGGAGCTCGCAACGGAAAGAGGCAGCAAACGCCCTATGTCGGCCGATTGGATTCTTCTAAAAGCCCTTCGTACAAGTTATGAAACGGCAGCCAGGGAAACTGATGCATCTTTATTTCAAAAGTCTGAAACCATCCGAGAGCAGTATGAGTCAGGATATCTTGATGAGTGGATCGCCCGATCGATTTTCCTGTATTACCTAGGTAGCAAAGAAAACTTAAAAGCCAGGCAGGCGGCGGTGGATTATTTCACCATCAAAAAAAACTGGGCTACTTCTCGTGAATACGGGTTGATGGAGGCCGGGGCCAGGCTGGTGGTGGAGCATGCTCAGGATACATCCGAATGGCAGCAGGCTGAGAGATGGATCAGCAAGGCTGTATCCGGACGGGCTACGCCTTCTCGCTTAGCTCTGCATATTCAAATTTTGAATCAACTCGGAGAAAAAGACAAGGTCTTCGCAGTAAGACAAAAACTACAGGAATATCAGAGTGCTTTTGAAGAGTTTTTGAGTTTCTACCCTGAAAAACCGCTGCCCATCGAATTGGATACACAAAAGGTAAAGAAAAAGGATCTGAAATCTATTCCTGCTCTACCCACTGAATTCAGGTTTTTTTACGAGTACATCAGCCTGGAGGGAAGTTTGTTTAAAAAAGGAGAAAAGGTGGAGCCCATTGCTTTGCTTTCAAGGGGGGAAAAGGAAGTGATACTGCTTTCACGGGTCCATCTGGTTACAACCTCTTTGCTACCGGTAACACATATTAAGTCGTATTATGTGGCGACGAGATTTTCGCCTGAGGGTAGCTACCTTGGAAGTCAATATGAACATCGAAAAATAATAGAACTATAAAGGGGCGTGTGGGCTACTCCATCACGCTCATTGATAATTCAGCTTTGAAAACAGATCCCATACTACCAGCCCGATGCAGACTGATATGTTTAAAGAATGTTTCGTACCCAGTTGCGGTACTTCCAGACACACATCCAATAATTCCATTACTTCATCACTCACCCCCGTTACCTCATTGCCGAATACCAAGGCAAGCGGTTGATCTTTGGGCGGTTGAAAATCTTGCAACCAGGTCCGCTCCTCGGCCTGCTCCACGCCTGCGATAAGGAAGCCGTCAGATTTAAGTTGTTGAACAGCAGCTTTGGTATCTTTGAAGTACTCCCAATCCACTGATTCGGTAGCCCCAATGGCCGTTTTGAGGATTTCCTTGTGTGGGGGGCGGGCCGTGATGCCGCATAGGCAGATCTTTTTCAAGGCAAAGGCATCCGACGTACGGAAGGCCGAGCCGACGTTCAGGGCCGATCGGACGTTATCGAGCACCAGAATGATGGGAGTTTTGTCCCGACTTTTGAATTCTTCGATGCTTAGTCTGTTGAGTTCTTGTAGGCTGAGTTTCCTCATATCATTTGTTTTGGAAGGGGGTGTGTAAAAAGGACGTAAGGTTTACAGCGGAGCTACAGCTCCACTTTCCTATATAGTATTATTTTTATTCCTATTTTATCAAAGCTTTTTTGGACCTTCCAGTTTTTTCTCAACTCATCTATCTCCTCATCCGTGAAATCATTCATCACATTGGAGTACAAGATATAATTTTGCTGCTCCAGGTTTTTCTCCAGCATACCGTCCTCCCTACCGCTGAGGTCTTTAAACTTCAAAGGTCCTATTTCGGGAAAAGCCGTACCCACTTTTTCGAGCGGAATCTCGTTTTTATCCAAATAATCCAGCATTTTCCCCCGTAAAGAATAATACGGCCAATGTGCCAGGGTACTGTCCCAACCCTGAGAAATTTTATCCGGATAGATCCAGAGGTTGCCCGTTAGTAAAGCCAGGATGCTGAGCGAAAAAATAAAGGATCGAATTTTAGCGGAAGTTAGCCATTCTTTTATGCATACGACAAAAAACAGGTTAAAGCTCAGTACCGCAGGCAGGAGGTAGCGATTTTGTTGTAAGCCTTTATAGGATAAAAAAGTAATACTGAGAAAAATTGTCGATACTACAAACAGAAATAAAGTTCGACGCTGATCTCTTGAAAGTTTCCTACTAAAATTCCGGTTTCTGAAGAGCATAACGATCAGGATAATCCATAGGAATACCCTTCCAAAATCCAGCATCCGCCATCCCAGCACCCCTACATTTTTCACAAAAGCCTTAAAACCGACCCTTTCAAAACTAGGCGCCCAGGTAGAGTCTGGGTGAAAGCCGATCCAGCCTGTTTCAAGATAATGATATCCCAGAAAAGCCAGAGCAAGCAGGCCGGAAGGGGCATAGGGTAAGGCCAAACGAATCAAATTCTGAATAGAAAGCTTTTTGTCCTTCAGCCAAAGCTCGAATACATCTGTAAAAAACAGGATGACTACCACCACCATACCTCTCGTACTGAGGGCAGCCAAAAACAAAGCAGCCAGGGCCTTTCCCCACCATTTATTTTTCAAGATACTCCACCAGCCTAGCAAAAATCCAAATACGAGTATTACATCCGGGCTGATCAAAATGGCCTGGCCTGCAAGCATGGGGTCGAGCATGCACAACAATACAAGGATAAAGGCCCTTTTTTTTCCAAGAAATTGATCTCCTAGTTGAAACAACAAAATTACGATCCCCCAAACGAAGGGAAACATCAGCCAATGGCTCACGGCCAGGCTTTTGCCGAAAACACTCCAGGCGGCGGCGAGCAGTATCCCGAGTAAAGGTGGATGCCCGCTGTCGATTTCCTGGGGTAGGATCAGACTGTTGAAATTGGTTTCGTAAAAAAAGTGGGCGTGCTTGGATCCCAGCTGGATGGTATCCCAAAAGAAGACGTGCTCCTGGATCAGGAGGAATAGGATTAGGAGAAAAAGAGTGGAGAACGCTATTTCAATATTTCGTTGCAAATGGTGTAGGTTAGAGGAGTGTTAGATTTTGGATAAGGTTGCTTATTGATGATGGTTTTTCGGGCACGCCCCATACGGGCCCGTATGGGGCGTGCCTCCATAAAACTCCAATAATAACCACAATCATTAACATTCCTTAGATAACAATTATGCTTCATCCTTCACCCCTCGTCCTTCGACCTTCATTTTTCTACCCTCCTTACTCTCCACACAAGCCTTGATGAAACCGACGAATAAAGGGTGCGGCTTTTCTACGGTGCTCTTCAATTCCGGATGGAACTGAACGCCTACGAACCAGGGGTGGTCCCGGACTTCGACGATCTCTACCAGTTGAGTATCCGGATTGATGCCCGTAGCGATCATGCCATGTTGCTCCAATTGCTCCAGGTAATCATTGTTAAATTCGTAGCGATGGCGGTGGCGTTCACTGACCCGGTTCGCTTTGTAAGCCTCCTGAGCTTTGGATCCTGCTTTAAGGTCGCAAGGGTATGCGCCCAGACGCATTGTACCGCCCATTTCGGTGATCTTTAACTGTTCGGGCATCAGATCGATGACGGGATGAGGGGTTTTGGCGTCCATTTCGGTAGAAGCCGCCTTTTTTAATTCAACAACATTTCTCGCAAACTCCACTACGGCGCACTGCATACCCAGGCAAATGCCAAAAAACGGGATGTTGTGCTCTCGAACGTATCGGATGGCCTGAATTTTCCCTTCGATCCCGCGTTCGCCAAAACCGGGGGCAACCAATATTCCATCCAGGTCTTGCAGGCTTTTTTTCACTTCGGTGTAAGTCCCTTCCAGCTTTTCGGAATGGATCGGCTTGACGATCACCTCGCACTCGTTGGCCGTACCACCATGGACAAAGGATTCGTGAATAGATTTATAGGCATCCTGTAATTCATTGTATTTACCGACCAGGCCGATTTTTACCAGTTTTTTAGGATTCTTGAGTTTTTTCAGAAAACTTTTCCAGGCATTCAGGGAAGGAGCGCGACGATCTTTGAGTCGCAACTTGGCGATGACTGTCGTATCCAGGTTTTCTTTCAGCATCAGCAAAGGCACATCATAAATCGTATCCGCATCGATGGCTTCAATGACGGAGCCCACCTCTACGTTACAAAACAGGGCCAGTTTGCGCCGAATATCCATCGAGATAGGGTGTTCGGTACGGCAAACGAGGATATCCGGTTGAATACCGGTATTGAGTAACTCTTTGACGGAATGCTGGGTAGGTTTAGTTTTCAGTTCTTTAGCGGCGCTCAGGTAGGGGATTAAGGTCAGGTGAATGACCAGGCAATTGTCTGAACCCAATTCCCAGCGCAATTGACGGAGGGCTTCCAGATAAGGTAAGGACTCAATATCACCCACGGTACCACCCAATTCGGTGATGATGATGTCATATTCATTATTTCCGCCCAGCAACTGCACCCGTCGTTTGATCTCATCGGTGATATGCGGAATAACCTGAACGGTTTTTCCGAGGTAGTCCCCTGCCCGTTCTTTATTGATGACGGTCTGATAGATCCGCCCGGTGGTCACATTGTTAGCCTGAGAGGTCGGAGTATTAAGAAAACGCTCATAATGCCCCAGATCGAGGTCAGTTTCGGCCCCGTCATCGGTTACATAGCATTCGCCATGCTCATAAGGGTTGAGCGTGCCGGGATCGACATTGATATAAGGATCGAACTTTTGAATGGTAACGGAGAAGCCTCTGGCCTGTAAAAGTTTTGCCAGAGAAGCAGAGATGATTCCTTTTCCTAAAGAGGAGGTAACTCCCCCCGTAACGAAGATATATTTGGTCATTGTTTTTTTTTTAGGCTGTCCTTTAAAACCGCTCGTTTTTTATGGACGCCTACCTTATCCTTGATAGTGTTACGGGATACAAAGATAGGGAAAAGAAATAGAGTAAGGCTAATAATGAGATGATATTCTTTTATTGGTTGTGTAAAAAGTCCTTCCGTACGGACCGTATGGTCGGCCTTTTTCCCCAACCAATAATATTCTTTTAGGAGGTTGTTTTAAGAAAAAAACTTCGTTTTTTTCTTAAAACAACCTCCTAAACAAAATTTTCGGGGGGTGGGTGAAAACGAGGAACGAGTTTTTACACAACCCCAAAGAAAACCTATCACTTGGTCATCCGGCCGTCTTTTCATACACCTCCTTAGTGCCTTTAGCAAATTTAAACCTCAGTTAACAGCTATTTAACTTCTGATTTGGACCTTTGCTAGCGTTTGAAGGAACTATGGTGTTCGTAAAAAACCTCTGATTTAAACCAATTTATGAAGTTAAAAAGCGCTGTAGCCAGTTTTTTGGATCATGACCAGCCGGTACTATTTTTTAGTACGGTTCTTTCTTTGGTACTCCTGTCACTTGAATTACTATATAGCCATTTTACTAATAGTTTGCTTTTATTCAGTATTGGTTTGATCCAATTATCTCTCAGTGTATTTATCCTGATCAACTTCATACTTAAAAACCATTACCCTTTAAAGATGAGGCTATTAACTGCCTTGATCAATGGTTTTGTACTGATTTTGTTATCAGGCTATATTTTTATAGAGGTCGTTAGTCGGATGTCCACGCCGCCCCTTATTATTTCTGGTAATGCCTTAATGGTGGCTGTATTTTGCCTTTTACTCAACATCCTTCTTTTCAGAATTCTCACGAGAACCAAATTCGCCAGCTTCAAATTCGGCACCTTCAAGCTACCCGTCTGGAGTATTGTGTTCACCTCCTTTACGGTATTGGCAGGTACCATTATTATATACTACACGGATTATTATTTCCTGGATGCCTTGTTAAGCCTGGTATTGGGAATTTTCATACTCATCAGAGCAGGATTTATGACCATAGATGCTTACTGGCATATAGAAGAGTTAGCATAAAAATTTGAGCGGGAATTACATTTTTTCCAATAAGGAAAACTCAAATATGCAATTCATAACATTCAATTTAAATGCAATTAACATTCAAGCTGTAATCTTGAATTAATTTTTTGAAATCAAAACATCATTTTATTATGATTCAAAAGTTCTACGCCTTGTTGCTTTTTATGGCACTGACGGCAACCGCAATGATGGGTCAAACACGAACCATCACTGACACGGATCTGACTGATGGAGATTACACCTGGGCAACGGGTGAAACTATCATTCTAGATGGATATGTTTACCTTGAAGGTGGTACACTAACCATTGAGCCAGGTGTTATTGTTAAAGGAAAAACCGTTCCATCGAATGGGAGCGATCTGACTTCTGCACTGGTCATTACTCGTGATGCTCAGATTTTCGCAGAAGGTACTGCTGAAAACCCAATTATTTTTACTGCAGAATTAGATCCTCTGGATGGATCATTTGATGCCACCATTAACCAACTTTGGGGTGGGGTTATCATTTTGGGTGATGCTCCGATCGGTGAAGATGTGGTTCCTGCAGTTGGATTTCCACAAGAAAACATTGAAGGTATTCCTTCAACTGAAACGCGTACCATCTATGGTGGTACCGACCCTGAAGATAACTCTGGTATTTTCAAGTATGTTTCCATCCGCCACGGTGGTAGCATCATTGCCGGTGATAACGAGATCAATGGTCTGACTATGGGTGGTGTTGGGTCTGAAACAATTGTTGATTATGTAGAAGTATTCGCCAACAAAGATGACGGTATCGAAATCTTCGGTGGTACGGTAAATGTAAAGCACGCTGTCATTGGGTTTTGTGGTGACGACGGCCTTGATTTCGACGAAAGCTGGGACGGATTTGTTCAGTTCGCCTTCACATTGACTGGTCAGACTACCGACAGTGGTGAGCACAGTGTGGAATATGATGGATCTGAAGCTACTGATCTGCAGCCTCAAACAACCGGTCGCATCTACAATGCCACTTTCATTGGTGCGGGTGTGGATACGAATGTAATTGCTAACAAGGCTTCTCGCGGTCTGCGTCTTCGTGAAGATGCGCAGGCTCAGTTCTGGAACTGTATTTGGACGAACTACACCGACTATGTTTTCCGTTGGGATGACAATGCACGTAACCTTACACTAGCTAACAACATCGTTTGGAACTACAACGGTAACTTAAACCAAGTCAGGACAGCTACCGGATTCACTGAAGAAGATCCTGCCTTAGCTGGTATCAGCTGGTTACCGAATAATGGATTGGATCCACGTCTGGATGCAGGTTCTCCTGCTTTAACTGGCGCTGCTCTGCCATCTGGCAATGAAGACGGTTCTTTGATCAAGCCTCCTTTCCGCGGTGCCTTCGGCAACGAACTGAACTGGGCGGATGGTTGGACAGCATTGAGCGATTTGGGTTACTTCGGCGACCTGGTAACTCCGGAACCAACTGCTTTGATCACTTTGAAAGATACAGACATCAATGCAGGTGAAACCCTGACATTGGATGCTACTAAAGAATATTTGCTGGATGGTTTCGTATTCGTTGAAGACGGAGCTACCCTGATCATTCCTGCCGGTACCGTACTGCGCGGCAAAACCGTTCCTTCTACCGGTGAACTGGCTTCTGCTTTGATCATCGCTCGTGGTGGTAAAATCGAAGCTACCGGTACGGCTGAGGCTCCGATCATCATGACTTCTGAAGTGGACGACCTGTCTGTTACGGATGATCTGTCCGCGACTGACAACCAGTTGTGGGGTGGGTTGATCATCCTGGGTAATGCCCCTATCGGTGAAGATGTGAATCCTGAGGTTGGGTATCCAACTGAAGCGATTGAAGGTATTCCTACTACCGAAGCTCGCGGTTTGTACGGTGGTACAGATCCTGAAGATAATTCAGGTACGATCACTTATGTGTCTGTTCGTCACGGGGGTGCCATCTTAGGTGCTGATAACGAGATCAACGGTATCACCATGGGTGGTGTCGGTTCTGAAACAGTAGTTGATTACGTAGAAGTATTCGCTAACAAAGATGACGGTATCGAAATCTTCGGTGGCACGGTAAATGTGAAGCACGCCGTAACTGCATTCTGTGGTGATGACGCTCTTGACTTTGACGAAAGCTGGGATGGTTTCGTTCAGTTTGCTTTGACGATCACCGCTCCTGTTTCCGGTTTGGGTGAGCACGGTGTAGAATATGATGGTTCTGAAGCCGCTGATTTGATGCCTCAAACAACCGGTCGTATCTACAATGCTACTTTTATTGGTGCAGGTGCTTCTTCTCCTAACACAGACTCCCGCGGTCTGCGTCTGCGTGAAGATGCGCAAGCTCAATTCTGGAACTGTATCTGGACGGAGCAAACTGACTATGTTTTCCGTTGGGATGACAATGCTCGTGACCTGACTCTGGCCAACAACATTATCTGGAACTATGGTGGTGCTGCCGATAGAAACAACAGAGGTATTACTGGTTATACGGATGAAAATCCTACTCTGGCTGGTATCAGCTGGTCTCCTGACGGAGGTTTGGATCCACGTCTGGATGCAGGTTCTCCAGCGCTGACTGGTGCAGCTCTTCCTGGTAACGAAGATGGTACATTAATCAAGACGCCTTTCCGCGGTGCTTTTGGAAACGAACTGAACTGGGCGGATGGCTGGTCTGCTATGTCTCAGTACGGTTACTTTGGTGATCTGGCTACTCCGGAACCTTCTGCATTGATCACGTTGAAAGATACGGACATTAATGCAGGCGAATCTTTGATCCTGGACAATACTAAAGAATACTTGTTGGATGGTTTCGTATTCATTGAAGATGGTGCTACCCTGATCATTCCAGCCGGTACGGTTCTGCGAGGTAAAACTGTTCCTTCTACTGGTGAACTGGCTTCTGCCCTGATCATCGCCCGTGGTGGAAGAGTTGAAGCTACCGGTACGGCTGCCGAACCGATCATCATGACTTCCGAGTTAGATGATCTGACTTCTACTACTGACCTGACTGCAACGGACAACCAAACATGGGGTGGTTTGATCATACTGGGTAATGCCCCTATTGGTGAAGATGTCAATCCTGATGTTGGGTACCCAACTGAAGCAATCGAAGGTATTCCTACTACCGAAGTCCGCGGTTTGTACGGAGGTACAGATCCTGAAGACGATTCCGGTATCATCACTTATGTGTCTGTTCGTCACGGGGGTGCTGTTCTTGGTGCTGATAACGAGATCAACGGTATCACTATGGGTGGTGTCGGTTCCGGGACTACGGTGGACCATGTTGAAGTTTTTGCCAACAAAGATGACGGTATCGAAATCTTTGGTGGTACCGTAAATGTAACGAATGCAGTTGTAGCTTTCTGTGGTGATGATGCACTTGACTTTGATGAAAGCTGGGCTGGAAGCGTACAATTTGCGTTCACGATCACCGCTCCTGTTTCCGGTTTGGGTGAGCATGCTGTTGAATATGATGGGTCTGAAGCTACTGACCTTTCTCCACAGGTAACCGGCCGTGTTTTCAATGCTACCTTTGTCGGTGCGGGCATGTCTTCTGCAAATAGTGATTCTCGCGGTTTACGCTTGCGTGAAGATGCGCAGGGTGAGTTCTGGAATTGTATTTGGACAGAAATGACTGATTACGCTTTCCGTTGGGATGACAATGCTCGTGACCTGATACTGGCTAACAACGTTGTTTACAACATCGGAGGTAAATTGGAGAGAAACGACAAAGTACTCAGCGGAATCATTTCTATGGATGACCCAATGTTCGGCGGCATTTCCTGGGAGCCAGGCGGCGGCTTGGATCCACGTTTGGACACTGGTTCTTATGCATTGACTGGAGCAATTTTCCCAGACAACGATCCATTTGCTACCGTAGTAGACTTCCACGGTGCCTTTGGTAACTCTGACAACTGGGCGGACGGATGGACTGCACTGGCTGAGTACGGATACTTTGGTGACCTGGTTACTACCAATACAGTTGATTTAGGTTCTAATGCAGCTGGTGTTTTTGTTGCTGTACCTTATCCAAGTCCTGCATTTGGTGGAACGGTTAACATCAACTTCGACCTGCCACAAGCGTCTGAGATTGCCCTTCAGGTAATGGACATGAGCGGACGCGTGATAAGCACTCGTCAGCTTGATGTATATCCTGCCGGTAAGAATGTAATCACGATGGATGTATCTAATTTCAAGACGGGTACTTTCATTTTGGCTGTACATACAGAATTGGGAACGGTGACACGTAAGTTCAGTGTCATGAACCAAAACTAAGAGAAAGAATTAACAATAAGATAATCTAGCCATCCACCTAACAGTGGATGGCTTTTTCTAATTTTGCGGTGATTTTTGACTATAAATGGCTTATTATCAGCCAAAAAACAACTGTTACACCTGAAAGTCATACTTCATGACTTTACATTAATTTAACAAAGCGTTTTTATAATGAGAAAAACACTTTTTGCCACCATTCTGGCTTTTTCCGCATCCATTTGCCTTTTTGGACAAGGAACCATAAGCGGAACTATTATTGATGAGAAATATAGTGAGCCGCTGATTGGGGCTAATGTACTTATTGATGGAACTTCTATAGGTACATCTACCGACTATGACGGGAAATATCAATTTTCCGCTGCTGCCGGCACATATACGATCGTAGTCACTTACATTGGATACAATGAAAAGAAGATTGAAGAGGTGGTCATAAAAGATGGTGAGGTTACCTATCTGGATGTGGCCCTTTCAGATGAAGCAGTAGATTTGGACGTTGAAGTAGTCGTTAAGGCCAAAACGATTGAGCGCTCTGAAAACGCTTTGTTGATGCTCCAAAGAAAATCAGATAAGATCCAGGACGGTATTTCCGCTCAGGAAATGAATCGTTTTTCCGTCAGTACAGCGGCTTCTGCAATGAAGAAAGTAACCGGAGCAACTGTTAGTGGTGGAAAATACATCTATATCCGTGGGCTGGGTGACCGTTATTCTTTGTCTCAGCTGAACGGGCTGGTCATACCAAGTACGGACCCATATCGCAATAGTGCCCAACTAGATCTTATCCCTTCTAACTTGCTGGATAATATCATTACAGCTAAGACTTTTACGCCCGATCAACCAGGTACGTTCACAGGAGGTAATGTAAATATTAAGACCAAAAGCTTTCCCGAGCAGATGACTTTTACGGTCTCTCTGTCCACCAGCTACAACTCCCAGAATCATTTCATCAATGATTTTCTGAACCACAATGCAAACGGCAGTGATTACTTTGGATTTAATGACGGTTCGAGAGATCGCCCTACCCTTCTGGATGATCCTGATGTAAAAGAAATTTTAAACACTCAGGCTCCATTGCTGGCCCGGCTAAACCTGGGAGGGCAAGGACAATCCGTAGCAGACCGCGCAGATCGAGCCATCAAGTCTTTGAATAATAATTTCGTTCCCTTTGAAGATAACACGCCTCTTGATCATGGTATTTCCGTCGCTTTTGGAAACCAATACCAGGTATTTGGAAAACCTCTTGGGGTAATTTTATCCGGCTCCTTTAAACAGCAATACCTGCACCTGGGGAACTTTCAAAAGGCTAACTGGAGATTGCAGGATATTAACTCCGGTACCCTGCTTAATCAGGGAGATTTTATGGAAACTAATAGTACCATCAGCCCAACGCTGAGCGGTATGGCCGGGTTGGCATACAAATTCACTGATTTTAATAGTATTTCTTTCAACCTGATCTACAACCACAACACCACCAAAACCTCCAGAACCATTGAAGGGGAGCGTCCGGATAATATTCTATTACCCGATATCCTCCAGGGACGTAACCTCGTTTTCAACGAACGTGAACTGATCAACTATCAGCTAGGCGGAACGCATGTTTTTCCAGGTATTAATAATGCTGAATTAGAATGGAAAGCCAGTTTGGCCAACTCCACTATGTCTGAGCCGGATACCCGTTTCTTCGAAAACCAGTTCAACACTGAATTAGGTTCCTATTCTATTCCAGCTTCTAACGTACAGCGTCCATTCCACTTTTTCAGAGACCTGGAAGATCAGCAAGTAGATTTTAAAGTTGACCTGACCCTTCCTATCACTCAGGTGAAAGCGAATAAGCTGAAGTTCGGTACTTTAATCACACAGAAGGAAAGAAGCTTTAGCGAGTTCAGGTACCAGGTAGAAGAGCATGTAGGGTACACCAGATCTTTCAACGGGGACCCCAACAATTATCTGGCAGAAGACAACCTTGGAATCGTAGACGTAAGCGATGACGGTAACCGCTACTTCCTGGCAAATTATTTGACCAACCGTACAGAAGCCAGAAACAATTACGAAGGCACGGATGATGTGACTGCGTTTTACGGTATGGCTACCCTCCAGGTTTTTCCAAAACTGAAAGTTATTGCAGGTGCACGTTATGAGCGCACTGAGATCTATGTGGAAAGCCAGGATGCCAACAGAGGAGCCGGGGTGATCGACACCTCCGATGTATTACCATCTGTTAACCTGATTTATTCTTTAGGTGAAAAAATGAACCTAAGAGGTGGGTTTAATACCACCTTAGCCAGACCGAATATGCGTGAGATCGCGCCGTTTGAAGCATTCGATCCACTGACCAAAGAACTTTACCTCGGTAACCCGGACCTGGATCGTACAAAGATCCAAAACTTTGACCTTCGCTGGGAATGGTTCATTAATCCGGGCGAATTACTTGCTATCAGTGCCTACTACAAAAATTTTGACGCCCCGATCACTCAATTCTATCGTCGGGCCCCATCTCCTGAGATCCAGTTTACGAATGTAGAACAGGCTGAATTGTATGGTATTGAATTTGAGTTTAGAAAAGACCTGGCTACACTTGGCAACTTTTTCCAAAACTTTAAGTTGAATACCAATCTGTCGTTCATCGAATCTTCCATGGATGTGGTAGCGGTGACGAATATCGAACCTATAGATCGTCCTTTCGAAGGTCAGCCGACCTTTATCCTGAATGCTGCTCTTATTTACGAAGATGCTGAGACTGGTTGGGATGCCGTACTGGCCTTAAACTCCATCGGTGATCGCTTAAATATCATCGGCCGTGAAGGTACACCTGACATCTACGACAGAGGTAGATCACAGCTTGATTTTAATATTGGTAAAACTATTGGAAACAACCTGGATCTCAAATTCTCCGTACAGAACCTGCTTAACGATCGTTACCTCATCTCTTCGGATTATGAAGGAAATGAGTTTGTCTATAGCAGATTTAAGAGAGGCGTTACCTTTGGACTTGGGTTGACCTTCCGTATCAGATAATTTTTGAAAAAAACAGGGAAGCTGGTTTTTAGCCCTTTGGCCAAAAATCAGCTTCCCTATTTAAGCTCGTCTCTATGCACAGGATATTCTTTTTTCTTTTTTTACTGTCATTCACTTTAGCCTGCGAAAAAGCATCTAATCAAACTACGGATGTAAGCGGGCAGATGATTACCAAAGAAGTAAAAGCTTATCTCGCCGACTCGAATACCGACACCCTCGAAGTAGCCACTTTTTCAGGAGGGCATTTTTATGGACTAGAAGCGATATTTGAGCAACTAAAAGGAACTGAAATCGTTTTGTGCGGCTATACCGGAGGACAAGTTGAAGGCCCCGGCTTTGAATCTGTAATTAGTGGAAACTCCAAACACCGAATGGCGGTCCAGGTATATTATAATCCTCAAAAAATCAGCTATCAAATGCTCTTGGCCGTTTTTTTCGCCGCACACGACCCTACCAAGAAAGAGCAACAAGGCATTGAAAAAGGCCCTCAATTCTCTCCCGCCGTCTATACACATAACGAGGAGCAAAAAAAACTGGCAGAAGAGGAATTAGCCAAACAAAAAAAGAAATCTAAATACGAGGACAAAAAGCTCTTTACAGAAATAGAACCCTACAACAACTTTTGGGTAGCGGAAGAAGTTCATCAGGATTTTGCACACAATAATATCCAGGATGATTATGTTCAAACCGTCCTCAAACCATATATTAGAAGCGTCGAAGGAAAATACGGGGCCTGGATGTTAAAAGGTAAAGCTATTTTCCCCATCAAAGAAAACGCTCCGGCAAACAACAATTAAATTCAAAAACTGTAATCATACTTCATCATGGACCTCACCCTCGTCATCATGTGGACTGGTTTTATCCTCGCCGGCTATTCCGTAGTCGGTAACGATAGTATCCAAACCCTCGGTACGTTTCTCAGTTCCAACGAAAAACGCCCCTGGTGGGTGCTCTGGCTGTTCGCCGGTACCATCCTGGCTTCTACCCTCGTCTATGGTTGGTTCCATTACGGTGGGGATGTGTCCTATGATCGCCTGGCAAAGTATCCCCTACCCGATCCTTTCGCCTGGTATTATATCCTCCCTCCGCTGGTGCTGATGGCCCTGACGCGTACCGGTATTCCGGTGAGTACGTCCTTCCTGATCCTGACTTTCTTTAATGAAAAGAATTTGCAGAGCATGGTCGTTAAATCCATGCTGGGTTATGTGGTGGCTTTCGGTGCGGCCATCCTCCTGTATGTTGTCATCACCAAAGCGATTGAAAAACGCTTCATCGAAACGACGATCACCAAAAAAGAGGAACGCATCTGGGTGCCCCTGCAATGGCTGTCGACCGGCTTCCTCTGGTCGCAGTGGCTGATCCAGGATTTTGCGAATATCTTCGTGTACCTACCCAGAGACTTGCCGGCCGAGCAATTGGCTATTTCTTTGGTTATTCTCTTAGGTTTGCTGGCTTATATCTTTGCCTCCAAAGGAGGAGCGATTCAAAAGATCGTCAAGGCCAAGACCAACACGGTCGATATCCGTTCGGCGACCATCATCGATGCGATTTACGGATTGGTGTTGTTCTTCTTCAAGGAAATGAGCAATATTCCAATGAGTACCACCTGGGTGTTCATCGGCTTGCTGGCCGGTCGTGAAATTGCGATCCGTTTCCGTTTGGAGAAAAAAGTGAGTAAGGGCATCCTCAAAATGGTGGGTATGGATTTGGCGAAGGTGTTCTTTGGATTGGTGGTGAGTATTTTGCTGGTACTTCTGATTAAAAATGTGCTTTCGTAATGGTTCATAGTTCATAGCATGATGTTTTTAAATTATTGATCGTGCTATTTATTGGGGATTGTATTTGGGCACGCACCTGCCCGCCGAAGGTATTCTCCGGCAGGCGGGGATTA
>JAUIKE010000190.1 GCA_030430845.1 Bacteroidia bacterium
TGCCGGAAGAACGGGATGTGGATTCATCAAAGGACCTTAAGCCAATCGTTAAAAAACTCCGGACCAAGGTACATTTAAACAGCCTCTTACTGATCCTGGGGTATGCCCCAAAAGCAATTCCAATCAGAACCTTCCTTTATAACACTTCATTCTTTCCCTCCGCTTACCCTGATCGCGGCCCTCCCTTCAATGGATCTTCTTTCCCTCCATATAGTTTATGATAATTTTCAGAACGCCAACAATCCGTTGAGGGAAATTTCTTCGTATCTAATAAAAAACTGATTCCATTCAGCTAGTTGGATGGCTTCATTTAACGAATCAATAATAAAATGAAAAGCTCATTTGTCCAGATGGAGACAGATGGCCTTTGAAAGATTGAATAAAATGGAAAAAAAATATTTTGATCCGAAAGATCTCAAAAAGTTCAAGAACATATCAGACTACCAGGAAGAATTCGGTAAAAAGTTCTTCGATTGGTACGGTACTGTTTTTAATGGAGATACCGCACTTACAGAACGGGAAAAAGCCCTAATTGCATTGGCCGTCGCCCATGCCATCCAGTGCCCTTATTGTATCGATGCTTATACCTCTGGCTGCCTGGAAAAAGGAGCCGATGAAGAGCAGATGATGGAGGCTATTCATGTAGCTGCCGGCATCAAAGCAGGTACCACCCTCGTTTACGGAGTTCAAATGATGAACCACGCGGAGAAATTGTCGATGTAAATTAAAGTGGAGGGGTATTGGAAAATGGGTTTAGCCATTTTCCAATACCCCATAAAAAATAATATCATGGGAATCAAACAGCGAACCAAGTCGCTCAAATCGAGAAAAGACGAATTATCAGATACTTTTTTCCAGCTTAAAGTATTAAATGGGAAAGAGATGGTGGATGAGAAATTCCCCAATTTTACGGAAAAAATAGCCAATTTAGGGTATCCCTCTCTTAGGCCCGTCGGGATAGAAATTTTTCAACTGAATATAGGTAAGCTATGTAATCAAACCTGCGCCCACTGCCATGTCGATGCCGGTCCCGACCGAAAAGAAGAAAACATGGACCGGGCTACGCTGGAGAAGTGCCTGGAAATCATCGCCTCTGTACCCAGCATCCATACCGTCGACATTACGGGCGGAGCACCGGAAATGAATCCTCACTTCCGTTGGTTTGTAGAGGAGGTCAGTAAACTAGGCAAAAAGATCATCGATCGATGTAATCTGACCATTATTATGGCCAATCCTAAATACAGGGATCTGCCACAGTTTTTTGCCAAGCATAAGGTCGAAGTAGTTTCTTCCCTCCCCTATTTTTCTAAAAAAAGAACAGATAGCCAACGTGGCGACGGGGTTTTTGAAGATTCCATCAAAGCGCTTCAATTGTTAAATGAAGCGGGATACGGAAAGGAAGGTACGGGGCTGCACCTGCACCTGGTTTACAACCCATCCGGGGCATTCCTCCCTGCCGGACAGGCTACGCTCGAAGCTGAGTTCAAGCGCCAGCTCCAACGCAAATATGACATCGTTTTCAATTCGCTATTTGCCATTACCAATCTGCCGATTGCCCGCTTTCTGGATTATCTGCTCGAATCGGGCAATTATGAGGAGTATATGCAAAAACTGGTTGATGCCTTTAATCCTGGCACCGTTGACGGACTCATGTGTCGCAACACCTTATCGGTTAGCTGGGATGGTTATATTTATGACTGCGACTTTAACCAGATGCTAGACCTAAAAGTGGCCAGCCCGGTACAGCACATCAATGATTTTGATGCAGAAAAGATCCATAAAAGAGACGTTGTTTTGAACCAGCATTGCTATGGTTGTACGGCCGGTGCCGGATCGAGTTGTGGTGGAGAAATCACCTGATGTAGTCCGAAAAAAAGAGAAAAAAGGTTTTTACTGCTGAGCCGGTAAAAGCCTTTTCATTTTTTTGTTCGGATCAAAAATCACCATTACATCGGTGAAAATCGCCCCTAGCTTTAGATATTCAACCTCTAAGTCTATTTTAAGATGTTCATAAAGTATCTTCTAAACGTTTTATTATAGCTTGGTGTTCTGTTTAATATCCATAGTATGGTTCATTTTTACGAACTTTGCAGCAAGAAAACAGACACCCAAAATCCAAAAAGCAATCCTCGCATCTATTTTTTTACATTTTATTTATTAAATACGGTCTTTCATGACACCCAGACTGATCATACTTGCAGGACTAATACTCATTTCATTTTCCTGTAAAAAAGAGAATACGCCACAACAGGGGCCTTCGACTTCATCGGGACAGCCCCAGCGTGCCATGCCTGTTGATGGCTATATTGTAGATTATCAGCCATTAGAAAAAAAGATCAACGCTACCGGTAATATCATCGCCTTCGAATCAGTGGAGATCCGACCGGAGCGTTCCGGCAAATTGCTTTCCCTTAATTTTCAGGAATCTTCCTATGTAAAGCAAGGGCAACTCCTGGCTCAAATTGATGATTCGGAATTGGTTGCTCAGCGCAACCGCCTGGACATCAACCTGGAGCTGGCAGAAAAAGAAGTAGCTCGGGGGAAAGAACTCTTAGGAATAGAGGGGATTAGTAAAGAAGAGCTGGACCGCCTGGAAAATGCCGTAAAGGACATCAAGGCCCAGCAAAGTATTTTGGATGTCCAGATCGAAAAATCAAAGATCTTTGCTCCATTTTCGGGAGTCCTGGGCTTGCGTCAGCTTAGCCAAGGAGCCTATGTAACGCCCACAAATGTCTTGGTAGAATTACAACAAATCAATCCAATCAAATTAGAGTTTGATGTGCCGGAGCGATTCCTCAGCCAGGTGAATGTAGGCCAACAACTGGATTTCACTGTTGTGGGTAGCCCCGACACCTTTGTCGCTCAGGTCTATGCTCTAGGTTCTGAAATTTCTCCAACCACCCGGACTTTCAAAGTAAGGGCCAGATCCCAAAACCAAAGGAGCCTGCTCAAGCCAGGTCAATTTGCCAAAATCACGTTGGTTACCGGAATTGACAATGAGGCGATTCTGGTACCTACGGATGCTGTTATTCCCGTTCTGGACGGCAAGCAAGTATACGTTGCCCGCAATGGGCGGGCCATAGCAACTTCGGTTGTCACGGATGATCGTCAGGAGTCGGAAGTCCAAGTCACTCAAGGCCTTCAAAAAGGCGACACCATATTGATGAGTGGGCTGCTCAGCATATCGGATGGTGCGCTGATAAATGTTACGAGCCTGATTAATGAACAAAAAGCCGTCGAACAATGAGTATTTCTTCTATTACTATACAAAGGCCGGTTCTCTCTACGGTCATTTCTATCGTCATTCTCCTTTTTGGAATAATCGGATACACCTATCTGGGGCTGCGGGAATACCCTATGGTAGAATCACCCGTCGTTTCGGTCTCCACCAACTATGTAGGAGCCAATGCTGAAGTTATCGAATCTCAGATCACGGAACCGCTGGAAGAAGCGATCAACGGAATTGCCGGTATTCGCTCTTTGACGTCCACGAGTGCTGATGGACGTAGCAGCATCACGGTAGAATTCCAGATTGGTATAGACCTGGAGGCAGCTGCAAATGATGTTCGCGACAAGGTTTCGCAAGCTCAGCGGCGACTACCTCCCGACACCGACCCTCCTACCGTATCAAAGTCGAGGTCAAACTCCTTTATCATGGCTCTGACGGTACAGAGTGCCAACAGGGACCTGCTGAACCTCAGTGAAATAGGTCGGAATGTTTTTAAAGAAAGGTTACAGACCGTCCCGGGTGTTTCAAGTGTAGGGGTCTGGGGAGACAAAGAATATGCCATTCGCATCGAGATGGACCCCAACAAACTGTCTGCTTACGGCCTGACGCCTTTGGATGTTCGCAATGCTATTCAGCAGCAAAACCTGGAATTACCGACTGGCAAGATCGAAGGTAACCGCACTGAGCTAACGATCCGGACTTTCGGTCGGTTGAATACGCCTATTGAGTTTTCTGAAATGGTGATCCGGGAAGACGATGGTATCATCATTCAACTTAAGGATATCGCACAGGTCAACCTGCAGGCGCGCAACCTAAAAACGGCCATGCGGGGCAATGGAAGCATCCGTATGATCGGTATTCCGATTACGCCGCTACCAGGTTCAAATAGTATTGAAATTGCCGACGAAGTATATGAGCGAGTTGAGCAAATCAAAAAGGAGCTTCCTCCTGACCTCAAAGTAGGCTATGCCTTTGATGACACGCTCGCTATCCGAAAAGCGGTAAAGGAAGTGCAGGACACCGTTCTTATTGCATTCGGCTTAGTGGTCCTCATCATTTTTCTATTTTTGAGAAACTGGCGGACTACCCTGATTCCTGTACTCACCATTCCCATTTCTTTGATCGGATGTTTCTTCGTGATGTACATTTTTGGTTTTTCGATCAACATCCTCACGCTCCTGGGGATCGTGCTATCCACCGGGCTTGTAGTAGATGATGCGATCGTAATGATGGAAAATATTTACCGGCGGATCGAGAACGGGCAAAGCCCGATACAGGCGGGGCTCGATGGAGCTAAAGAAATTTACTTTGCCATTGTAGCCACTAGTGTAACGCTGGTGAGTGTATTTCTACCTATTATCTTCCTTCAGGGCCTGACCGGTAGATTATTCCGGGAGTTTGGGATCGTAGTGTCCGGAGCGATTGTGATCTCTACGATTGTTTCGCTGACGCTGACGCCCATGCTCAGTTCCCGTTTTCTGAGAAAACACAAAAGGGAATCCCTTCTATATAGGGTGTCCGAGCGCTTTTTTGTGAGTCTGACTGCCGGTTATAATAAAACGCTGATGCTATTTATCAAGGCGAGGTGGTTGGCCTGGCCAATTGCTTTTGGTGCTGCGGCAGGCATCTACTTTTTGGGCAAGGATCTTCCAACAGAGCTGGCACCCAAGGAAGATAAAAGTGGCTTTAGGATCATGGCTACTGCCCCTGAAGGGACGACCTTTGAGGTCATGGATGAGTATATGCTACAATTATTATCCCTTGTAGATACTTTGTCTGAAAAACGAGCCTACATTTGTCTGACTTCTCCTGGCTTTGGTTCTACCACAGCGGCCAACTCCGGCTTTGTATTCCTGTCACTTGTTCCGCCCAATGAAAGGGAAAGGTCGCAGGATGAAATTGTGAAGAGCCTGTATCCCCAAATCGGGAAGTTGAATTATGCGCGAGCCTTTATTTCACAACCCCAAACCATTGAAGCCGGGAGAGGCTTACGAGGCTTACCCGTGCAGTATGTTTTACAAGCATCGAATTTTGATAAACTGAAGGAAGCCATTCCACGTTTTATGGCGGAAGTAGAAAAGCACCCGGCTTTCTCTGTTACCGATCTCGACCTTAAATTTAACAAACCGGAGCTTCATATTGCGATCAACCGGGAAAGGGCCCGCAACCTGGGAGTGACGGTTCGTGACATTGCTGAGACTATCCAGTTGTTTTACAGCGGACAGCGTTTTGGTTATTTTATCCGAGACGGCAAGCAGTATGAAGTAGTGGGTGAGGCCGATCGTCAATACCGAAATGAGCCGAAGGATCTACTCAATATTTACATCCGAAATAACCAGGGCCAGCTCATACAAATGAATAACCTGGTTAGCTTTGAAGAAGAATCCAACCCACCGGCCTTGTATCGATACAACCGATATATCTCGGCAACGGTTTCGGCGGATCTTTCTGAAGGATACACGCTTGGCCAGGGCATTGAAGCCATGGATGAGATCAGGGACAAGGTGCTGGACGAAACCTTCAGTACCGCCCTTCAGGGGGCTTCGAAGGATTTCATGGAAAGTTCCGGAGGCCTTTATTTTGCATTTATCCTGGCATTGATCCTGATCTATCTGACGCTGGCCGCTCAGTTTGAGAGTTTCGTTGACCCACTTATCATCATGTTCACCGTTCCACTGGCTATGATCGGGGCGCTATTGGCTCTTTGGTTCTTTGGCCATACGATCAATATTTTCAGCCAGATCGGTATCATTGTATTGGTAGGTATTGTGACCAAAAACGGGATCCTCATCGTAGAATTTGCCAACCAGCGGGTGGAGGCCGGCTTAGGTATCAGAGAAGCGGCTATTGAAGCGGCAACGATACGGTTCAGGCCTATTTTAATGACCAGTATGGCGACCATCCTTGGGGTAACCCCGATTGCGCTGGCACTCGGAGCCGCCTCTACCAGTCGTATCCCGATGGGGGTAGCTATTATTGGCGGGCTAGTTGTTTCACTGTTTTTAACCTTATATGTGATCCCAGCGATTTACACCTATTTTAAACGAGCAAAATGATTCGAATCACTTTATATAATTGTATAACACTGTTACTGCTACTTAGTAGTCTTCAGGCGCAAGAAGTTTTGTCACTTGAGGAAGCCATTAATACCGGCCTTGAGAATAATTATAATATTCGGATTGCGCGGAATAATGAAGTTATATCCGATAATAACAATACGGCGGGGGCTGCCGGTTTTTTGCCTTCCATCAGCACGAATGCGAACCTGAGCAGGACCATCAATGACACCAAACAGGTTTTCTTCTCGGGTGACGAGCGCTCCGGAACCGGAGCCGGCACTACGCGTTACAGCCTGGGGGCCCAGGTCAGCTGGACGGCCTTTGACGGATTCCAGATGTATGCCACTCGTGACCGGCTGGAATTTGAAGAGCAACGCTCCAGGGCCTTTACTCAAAGTGCCATGCAGGACCTCGCTACTCAAATCCAAAGTGCTTATTTTTCTTTGGTTCGCATCAACCAACAAGTCGACATTATCCAAGAGTCGATCGAGTTAAACCTGGCACTCAAAGAATTAGCCTCTAACAAAGTACGTATCGGAACCGGTACGAGCCTTGATGTACTACAAGTCAGCAACCGCCTCAACGCGGATAGTTCCTCTTTGTTGAGTATAGAAGACCAGATGGCCCAGGCCAAACTCGCATTTAACCGGTTGATCGGACGGGAAGCGGCAACTCAATTTGAGGTAGCGGATGAGATCCCTCCCACGGTATTGCCTCAGTTAAGCGAGCTAAGCCAACTAGCCGTCACCCAGAATTATGAACTCAAGCTACTTGGCTTTGACGAGCAGATCGCGCTGACACGCATTAAGGAGGCACGCTCGGCCCTTTACCCAACAGTGACCCTCAACGCCAATTACGATTATAATTTTTCCAAAGCAGAGGTAGGTTTTTTACTATCCAACAGAAGCTTCGGCCCTACTGTCGGCATATCGGCCAATTATGATATTTTCACCGGCCGGAGTATCAAAAAAGACATTGCTTCTGCTGAACTGCTCAAGCAAAACGCCGCACTTACCAAAGAAAACCTAGAGGAAGACATTAAGTCAGAAATAGCCATTGCCTATCAGAACTACCAGGCACTGCTCCGTTTGCAGGAATTAGAACTTCGCAATCTTCAAACAGCCGAAACCAATACGGCCCTGGCGCGACAATTGTACAGCTCCGGTCGAGCTACCAATTTTGACGTGCGTGAAGCTATCCTGGCTGAAACACAAATAAAAGATCGAATCAGTGATGTGCAGTTTCAGATCAAATTAGCAGAAATTGATCTGAAGAGTTTAGCAGGGATCCCGATGTTCAATGTAAACTAAAAAAAAAGCCCTTCGCCAAGGCGAAGGGCTTTTTTTTTAGTTTACATTAAGAAAAGGCCATTAAATTGCGGATATCCCTTCCCAATCGAAATCTTTCCAGAAACTTTTCCAGTACATTTTCCAGATCTGGTTTTCCTATTTCATGAAGGTCATAAAAAACCCTGGTATGTGGCTTATTGATATTTAAAATCCGCCCCAGATCGATGGGGGTACCGATGATGACTGCATCACAATCTGCGTTGTTGATGGTTGTTTCCAGGTCTCTCAATTGTTCTTCGCTATATCCCATGGCGGGTAGCAAAGTACCGATATCGGGATAGGTCTCAAAGGTTTCTTTCATTTTACCAACCAGGTAAGGCCGGGGATCCACCATTTCGGCGGCACCATACTTACGTGCGGCCACTGTTCCTGCGCCGATCTTCATACCCCCATGGGTCAGAGTCGGGCCATCCTCTACAACGAGTACCCTTTTATGGCGGATGAGGTTTCGATCCTGCACTCGAATTGGAGAAGCCGCTTCAATAATCAGGGCTTCGGTATTGTGTGCCCGGATATTTCTGCGCACCTTGTTTACCCCTTTTACGTTGGCAGTGTCCACCTTGTTGATAATGCATACATGAGCCATTTTTAAATTAACTTCACTTGGATAATAACTTAATTCATGGCCTGGGCGGTGCGGGTCAAATACCGTGATCTGAAGATCTGGGCGGATAAAAGAAAAGTCGTTATTGCCCCCATCCCAAACAACTACATCGCAGCCTTTAGGATCTTTTTCGGCTGCCCGAAGAATAGCCTCATAATCATTACCTGAATAAATAACATTCCCTCTTACGATATGGGGCTCGTATTCTTCCATTTCTTCGATGGTGCAGTCATGTTTCTTCAGATCGCCGATTTCTGCAAACCGCTGTACTTTTTGCTTAACGAGATTTCCGTAAGGCATTGGGTGTCGGATAGCTACTACTTTTAGGCCCTTTTTCATCAACATTTCCACGATCTTTCTAGCTGTCTGGCTTTTCCCGGCGCCGGTCCGAACAGCAGTTACTGCAATAACGGGCTTGATACTTTCCAGCATGGTCGCTCGCGTCCCGAGCAAGTTAAAGTTGGCACCCGCTGTATTCACGATCGCGCTCAGGTGCATCACATGCTCGTAACTGACGTCACTATAGGAAAAAACACATTCTTCCACCTGCCATTCAGCAATTACTTTTGGGAGTTCTTCTTCTGCGATGATGGGTATTCCCTCCGGATAAAGCGGCCCTGCCAATTCTGTGGGATAACGCCGGCCTTCAATATCAGGAATTTGAGCAGCGGTAAATGCCAATACTTCTACCTTAGGATCATTGCGATAGTAGGTATTAAAATTGTGAAAATCCCTACCTGCCGCACCGAGGATAATTATTTTTTTCTTTCTCACAATAGATTGGTTTTTGTTAGGACTTTATAATTTTTGGCCAGATTAGTTCAAAGATCAAAATGGCTTGCTTTAAGTTACCGTTCTTACAGGCACAAAAAAATGACCAATGTAGCACAGGCAAGTGACGAAAGTCATCGACATATAAATCCCAATCTATTTTTTTCCAAAAGGAAGGAATTAAATCTTATTTTGTGGGAAATAAGTGTTTATGGCTTATCAAATTGAAGAAGGCGAGCCCTTCCACCAGGGCATTAACAGGATAGGCAGAGAAGAACAGAAAGCCACCCTGGAATCTCTATCAACCAACAAGGATCTACACAAAGGAGTGCATCAGGCAAGAAAACACTTAAAAAAACTCCGCGCCATTTTTCGATTAATTCGAGACCATTTGGGAGAGAAAGATTTTAAAACAGCCAATACGTACTATAGAGACATCGGCCGGGATCTTTCCGCTATTAGAGATATTACTTCTCAAATGGAGATCTGTTCGAAGTTGCAAAAGGTTTATGCCCCCCAAATAGGAGACGAAGGCTTTCAAAAGTTGCTTCAATTGTTGGATAAACAACGAAAAAAGATCCAAAAGCAAAAAGTCAATTCTGCTCTTTTCAAGGAAGAAATAGCACGGATAAAACAAGACAAAACCCGCTTCGAACCAAGCGAAAAAAACCCTCCTTCTATGGAAAAGGTATTAAAAAGCCTGGTCCGGGTATATAAAAGAGGCTTAAGAGGTTTCCAAAAAGCGCAGGTTTGTCCGCAAACAGAACCTATGCACGACTGGCGGAAGCGAGTCAAATACCTCTGGCATCAGTTTCAATTGTTGAAGCCGGCCTGGCCGGAACTTTTCCTGGCTTATGAGAATGCTTTAAAAAGCCTTGCGGATGCATTAGGAGATTATCATGATCTGGCACTTTTGCAGGAAAACCTTCCCCATATCAAACAGGACCTCCCCACAGGCTTTGCCAATAAATTGATTAAAGTGGCAGCACGGGAAAAACAGCAATGTCTGGAACAATCTATTCAGCTGGGAAAAAACTTGTATGCGGAGCGGCCCAAGGCATTTAGGAGAAGAATGGCTTCTGTTATAGTATCTTTTTTTTCTAGGTCTGAACCTTGAAATTTAAAAATATTGTCACTCCCTCCGGAGGTGAAATATTAATTTCCTGTATTCGGACTTAAAAAAAAGAAAGGGTAATAGATACATCGAAAAAATCTCCGCATCTTTTACCCTCCTGAAAATTCCCTCTTGCTTAATTATATAGTATAACCATTTCCAAGATTGTGATCGTGAGAAAGTTTTGAAAATGCTTTGAGTTTTATTGTCAGACACCAAAGCATCCTTTCTCAACAGTCTGACTTAATTCATCTTATGACTACGCGAATTCTTGATTACAAATATAGTCCTGACAGCATTATGCGTACAAGGATTATTGTTCCAAATTATAGGATTATTGTTTAGCACATTCAAATATAGGCCATTTTTTTCAATATTACGTAATCCCTCCCCTGAATTGACTGGGTGATGCCCCAAATTCCTGGTTGAAGGTTCTGGAAAAGTAATTAGGATCCTTGAAGCCCACTTTATAGGCGATTTCGGCAATATTCAGATCACTTGTCTCGAGTAATTGCTGAGCTTCTTTCAAACGGATATAACGAATGTAAATGGCGGCAGAGCGATTGACCAAAGCTTTTAGTTTATTATGCAACTGAGTTCTGCTCAAACCGACTTCCTGGCAAAGAGCCTGTACGCCAAAATCAGGATCTTCAATATTGTTTTTGATGCATTGCCGGACCTGTAAAATAAAATCATCTTCCTTTTGTATATGCTTTTGGTCAGTTTCTGTGGAAGAACCACCTTCCAGGTATCTGCTCTGAAGTTTCTTTCTCAATTCCATCAGATTAGAGATGTGCAGTAATAGTTCCTGGGTATTAAACGGTTTAGTCAAATAAGCGTCGGCTCCAGCTCCCAGGCCTTTGATTTTTGAGGGAAAATCAGCTTTGGCAGTTAACAGAATTATAGGGACATGGCTGGTACGAATATCATTCTTTAGAATGTCCACTAACTGAAACCCATCTTTTTGAGGCATCATTAGATCACTGATAATCAGGTCTGGAACTTCCTCTAAGGCTTTTGTGATCCCATCTGCTCCATTATCCTCTACCATAACATTGTAGAAGCCGGCAAGGCAACTCTTTAAATAGTAGATCACATCCGGATTATCCTCAACAATAAGAACGCGTGCCTGCTCGGGATTTATACTCTCCTGAGGGATGTCCTCCTTTTGATCTAAAGGTATTTCCGAACCCGGCAAGTGAGGACTCAGCTGAAGAGAATCCTGCTGTGGTGCCAGCTTTTCCGCCTTTTTGCTAATCGGCAAAATGATCTTAAAAACAGTTCCTTTACCTATTTGACTATCCACCTCAACATGTCCATTCAATGCTTCGATGTATTCTTTTACAAGGGCCAGGCCAATTCCGGTTCCCTGGGAAGAAGAGGCTTCTTCGCTGCGTACCTGATAAAAGCGTTCAAAAATTTGGTCTAACTTTTCTTTTGAAATCCCGATCCCGGTATCTTTTACAATAAGCAATAATTTTGAACTATCGCTTGTTCCTAAACTACTTAGTTGAATGTCTACCTGCCCTGCTTCTTTGTTGTATTTTATAGCATTGGAGATTAGGTTGGCAATAATGCGATGCATTACTTCCGGATCAAAATCCATCCATATTTCATTATTACTATTGAATAATTGTATTTCAACACCTTTTTTCCCAGCCAACTCATAAAAGGGTTCGACAATATACCGTGTAAAGCGAACGATATCCGCCTGGATAATATTAAATGTCAATGCCCCTGATTCAAGCTTCCTCAGCTCAAGCATTTGGTTAACCAGGTTCAGTAGATTTTGACTGTTTCGCTTTATTAATTGCCGGGCTTTCTCGTTCCCCTTGATCAGATCCGTCATACCAGAAATCACGGTTAGTGGCGTTCTGAATTCATGGGTAATATCCGTATAAAGCTTGGTCTTAAAAACATCTTGTTCGCGAAGACGTTCGCTTTCGCGTTCTGCCAGTTTTTTACTAATGATAAATCTATAGATAAAAACCAGCAAAAAAGCCGCTATAAGCGCATAAAGGATTAAAGCAGGGCTGGTAGCCCACCAGGGAGACTGAATAAATATCCCTAAGGTGGCAGGCTCATGGCTCCATTCTCCATCCAAATTAGCAGCTCTTACCTCCAGTGTATATTTCCCGGGGCTCAACCCTCCGAAACGAATGGTGTTATTATTTCCGAGGTTGATCCAGGTATTATCCTGGCCTTTCAGCCGATAGGAGTAGCGATTTTTTTCTCCATTGATAAAATTAAGTGCCGTAAATTCAAACTCTAAGGTGTTTTCATAATGAGCCAGCACGATTGATTTTTTCAAACCTATTCCATAGTCTACCCTTCCATTATTTTGCTCATTATCCGACTCATAAACGAGCAGTTTATTGATGGCTACACCTGGAAGGTAATGACTTTCTAGATCTGATTCCTCCCGAATCAGTACCATCCCGTTCACCCCACCAAAAAACAGCTCATCTTCTTTTTCTCCCTTCCAAAAAGCGCTCCTGTTAAATTCATTCTGTTGTAAACCATCCCGAATGTCGAAATTCTGAAACTCTTTTGTGCTTGACTCAAAAACAGACAAGCCCCGGTTTGTACTTAACCAAACTCTATCCCCTTTCCCCATAAGTAAGCCAAATACAAAATTATTGACTAATCCATCTGATTCTTTATAACTATGGAAAGTTCGATCCGAGAGGTCCAGACGGTTCAACCCATTTCCCGTGCCAAGCCAAATATCTCCCTCTTTCCCTTCTAACACAGACCAAACCACATCAGAAGAAATGCTCCGGCTATCAGAAGGATCATGCTTGAATCGCTCATAAGACTTAATACTCCCATCCGAATTCCTTTTTATCCAGGTCACGCCTCCCTCGTATGTCCCGACCCAAAGATCCTTATTATGATCTTCATATATTTCCATGACCCTATTGTCACTCAATGAATTTGCATTGAAAGGATCATGCCGGTAAACGGTCATTTGTTCGGTAGCAGGATCCCAGCAGACGATTCCCTTACCATAAGTACCCATCCAAATCATGCCAAACTGATCTTCTATAATATCCCAAACGGTAGCTTCCGGTAAAGACTGAGGATCGTCCGGCTGATGCTTAAAAGCTTTAATTTCTCCTGTAGTCGGATGGAAGCGGAAGGCCCCTCTCTTGTTTCCTATCCAGATATGCCCCTTCCTGTCTTTATTGATCCTAAAAATTCCATCAAAGGCTTCCGTCTCAGGTACCCCGGGTTCATATTGGTAATGTGTATACTCCTGCTTTGTCCTGTCAAAAAAATCGAGTCCTTTTGCAGTAGCGATCCAGATGTTCCCAGCCAAATCCTCTGTAATGGAATGAACAATAGGAGAAGAGAGTGAATTAGTATCTCCGGGAATATGAGGATGGTGAGTAAACTGTCTGGATAATGGGCTGATTCGATTGAGTGCTCCGCCCCAGGTTCCTGCCCAGATATTGCCCTGATCATCTTTAAATAACCTCATGACCAGATCTTCTGAAAGCGAATTGGGATGCTGTGGCTGATGAAAATAGTGCCTGGCCTTCTGTTCCTTTATATCTAATAGATTAAGACCTCTATTGGTACCCACCCAGATCCTATCTTCGTCTTCTAGCTCTAGACTTCGTATGACGTCGCTGGAAAGAGAATATTGATCAGTCGGATCATGTCGATAATTAGTGATCCTACCTGAAACGGGCTCCAAACAACTTAAGCCGTTAACTGTTCCTATCCAGATCCGGCCTTGTCGATCTTCTTCAATAGCCAAAACAGAATTGTCTGCCAGCGTTGAATCAGGATTTTGAGGATCATGCCTGAAAAATACAATGTCTAGTTTTTTTAACGAATCATATTGGATTCGAGCTAGTCCAAAATCGGTGCCTACCCAGATATGGCCCTTGCTATCTTCAAATAAATGATTGATTTCATTTTGTGCAGAGGAATCCGCACTTTGAGATAAAGTGCCGAAATTCAGAAAATAATAGTCTCTTTTATCTCCATCGTATTGAAGTACACTAAGTCCTTTTTTTTCCGTACCTATCCACAAATTACCTTTCTGATCCTCCAGGAGCGCACTGACAAAAAAACTAGACAAAGAGCGGGGATCAGCAGGATCATGGCGGAAATGTTGGAACTCATTTTTCGTTCTATCAAATAAACTCAGTCCTCCTCCTTCCGTTCCTATCCACAGCCGGCCGTCCTTATCTTCTTCAATCGCCGTAATAACATTGCTTTTCAAGGCTCCCGGGGCATCCGTATTTTTTCGATACTCCATAAACCGGTAAGCGTCGAAGCGATAGAGCCCGTCAGCCGTACCTATCCAGAGATAGCGATATTTATCCTGAAAAATAGCCGTTACAATGCCATCGTAATAACCTTGATCCAGAGAATAATGATTGAACTGTAATTGTTGCTGGGCAGGAAGAAAAAGTGGAAATGAAAACGGAATGAATATAAGTAGGATATGGAAAAAATGTGAAGTTAGCTTCACATTTGTCTGGTTTATTAATAGGGTAAGATGTGCAAGGTTCATGTTTTTGAAATGGTTATATATACCTGGGTAAATTTAAGTATAGGAGTGTTTGGGGCGGCCGCCCCAAACACTCCTATACTTAAAAATACGTAAACTTTCCAGGAAAGGTTGCCTAAAGCACTAACATGAGACATCCCGAATTTTCGGGGCAACTTACAAGTCGTTTGTTTTCAACCATTTAGACTTTGTTGTTCGTTGTTCGTTGTCCGTTGTCCGTTGTTCGTTGTTCGTTGTTCGCGATTAAACGGACAACGAGCAACGGACAACGAATTGAAAATCAAAGTTTAGTTGAATAGTCGTTTTTTCTACATCTTCTTTTTAAAAATAGGGGATGGCTCATGTTTAGTGCTGTATAAAACTTAGCTGCTGATAAGTGTTGCCATTGTAAGTGTATTGATGGACGACAGAGCCATTGCCAAAGTTATTATACTTGGTCTGGAGTGCCTTTTTACTGTTCCGGGCCCATATGGTAAAATAACTCCCTGTCACATGCTTAATTTCAAACTTTTGATGGCTGCCTCCCCAGAATTTATTTTGCTGCAAAGCTTTATAACTCAAAGTAGAAGCATCGTCAATTTCGAGCGAGTGCCCGCTGCGGCGACTCACGATTTGGTAAGAACCATCTGCTTGCGGAACGAATTTGAACTGCTGATTGTAATTCCCCAGATAAGTGTATTGCTGGATTGAAGTGCCTATTTTGGAGCTCCCACTGGGCAGGTCCCAGGCCTTCCCGCTGTGTCGGAGGATAATGGAATAATAAGCATTCGCTTTCACCGGATACAACTGATTAATGGCGCTCACATCTCCGGTACTGACATCAGACCGCTGCCCCATTAAGGCCAGGCGGCTAAAGATCTGGTATTTGTTGACACCTTTAGGAACGATGGTTCTATTCCCGTTTTTGGAAAAGGCCGTAGATGGATAGTGCATGATTGATCCGAAGTCGTAATTGCCTATATCCACTCCGTCCTTATCATCCCAGGTACCCGGATTGCTCATGCCGGCACAATGCTGGCCAAAGTTTTTTTCCTTCCCATCAGTTATATTATCCCAAATTATGCTGACAAAACTATTGCGGTCACATCGACTTTGCTCATGCCACAAGCCGGCTGCATGTAATATTTCGTGCATCATATTCCCTACTGTACAAGTGGAGCTTGCATTAATCGTTTGCTGACCGCCCTGTCGACCTACCCAGGAGGCACAGCCCGATGCCGATACAAACTTGACGAAGTCCGTTTCATTGGTACGAGGCTTGATGGTCAGATTCGTAGAAGCATTTAAGTTATCGATAGCGTCCTGAATTCTGTTGCTAATGGGATGCCCTGATTCAATCTCGTAAGGAATAACGCCTCCGGGCCATCTCAGTGAAGAAAAGCTATGAGCGGAGCCTCTGCCCTGCGCACGATCCTGATTCGTTCTCCAGTTCGATTCCGTATCGAGAATGATATCACCTTCCAGCACGAAATGTCCGTCAATCACTTCCGCTTCGACTAAAACAGGCTCGTCGGAAAAGGGCATTTGTACCAAGACTTCCTGAGTCCCGGAAACCTGGCCCGAAGGATTATATTGTTCATTGACCCAGTCATTGCTGACTTCCAAGCCGGCCATTTTATCTTCCAGCCAGTTGAGCGTATCCTGTAAATTTTGGCCGAGTTCTTCTGCGGAATCATTTTGGAAGGAATTCAGTACATTTTCTTCTTTTTGGCAGCCTGTTATCAGGCCGACGGTCAAGACCAGGCATAGCAATGCCTTTCTGATTGTAAACCATTCAGTTTTCATGATTTTATTCTTTTAAAGGTGAATCTTGTTGGAAAAGAGCGGTTATGATTTAGATCATGTTTAAAAATAAAAATTGGCTTACGAAGGTAAGCGATGAATAATAGTTTGACAATTATGCCAAAGTATCCAAGCTTCCGAAGAATGCACTG
>JAUIKE010000191.1 GCA_030430845.1 Bacteroidia bacterium
CCCAGATAATTTTGTTTTGGAGGTGGTTTAAAGAAAAAAACGAAGTTTTTTTCTTTAAACCACCTCCAAAAAATATATTATTGGTTGTGTGAAAAGGCCGAAGGACTTTTTACACAACCCCAGGCGTTCCTCGCCGGCCGGCAGTCAGGTTTTCACCCACCTCCGAAAATTTTGTTTAGGGAGGCTTTTGAAGAAGCAAAACTTAGTTATTCTTCTTCAATACCTCTCAAAAACAGAATAATGTAGGTATACAACCAAGCCAAGACCTATTCCTCCTTATCCTCGTCAAAAGAACGCAGGTATTTCCTCAGTGCATCCAACTGATCATGATCCCCGAGTACGATGAAGCTTCCGCCGGGCGTCAGTACGATCTCCGGGTCGGGATTGACGATGTAGTTCCCGCCGGGGCCTTTGTAGCCGATGATATTGGCCCCGGAATGTTTTCGGAACAACAATTCGCGGATGGACAAACCCCGACAGGTATCCGGCAAATCCTCATAGCGGAGTTCTTCGAAGCCGATATCGGACTGGTACTCGTTGGTGATGAAGGAGAAAAACTCGACCGCCCCAGGTTTGCTGACCAGGGTAGCCATATAGAAACCGCCGATCTGTTCGGGCATTACAACATGATTAGCGCCGGCCAGCGTCAGCTTTCGGATAGACTTGGGGTTTTTGGCCCGGCTGATGATGTTGATGGAAGGATTGAGCTGGCGGGCTGTGAGCACGGTAAAGACGTTTTCGGCATCGTCCGGCAAAGCGGCGATGATGGCCTGCGCTCTTTTGATACCGGCCGCTACCAGCGCCTCGTCATGGGTGGCATCATCTTTAATGTATAGTACATCCTCCGAACTTTTCTGGATATTTTCGATCTCCTCCGGATTTTCGTCAATGACCACGAAGGGCAGTTTATGCAGGGAAAAATGTTGAGCGATCTCCTTGCCGTATTTTCCATAACCGCACAGGATGACGTGTTTGTCCAGTTTATCAATGCGGGTTTTGACCAGATTTTCATGCATCTTTTTAAATATTTCCCCTTGAATGATATAATATGAAAATACAGAGAGCAGGTAAGCAAAAGCGACAATATTAAACAGGATGTAAACGGAAGCGAACATCCGGCCGGCCTCCGTCAGGGGTTTGACCTCGGTATAACCGACCGTCGAGACGGTGATGACCGTCATGTATATGGCATCCCCCAGGCTGTATCCTTCAATGATCATAAAACCGGCCACGCCTCCCAGCAGAACGATCAGCAGCAGGACAAAACCGAGCTGTATGCTCAAAAAATTAGACGGCACCCGCTTGAGGGGTTTGGTAAAGCCTATTCTCATAAATACGAAAATAGGAAAGTAATGAAATATCCTAGCCCGTGGGAAGGGATATTTTATTTATTCCAGAGGAAAAGGATTCAGGATAGGTTAATTTATTTTTTCGAATGGGAAAAAGATAAGGTCCTAATAGTTCTCTAAAACTGATAATAGGTAGTACGGAAAAAGCAACACTCAAGGGAAGTAAGCAAACAAATACTTCAGGAACTAGCCCTGCTGAAACTTACTCGCTGTATGATCTAAAAGATCGCGTAACTACTGTCATTCTTCCTGGAGCCAATGCCAATAATGCCGATCTTATCTATACTTACCTATATAGTGAAAATGATCTGATCATAGAGAAGAAAGTACCGGATGCCGATGCAGTAACGATGAAATACAACATCCGGGATCTGCTGACTTTCTCTCAGGATGGCAATCTATCGGCAGCTAGTGAATCAGTGGGCACTAAATATGATGAATATGGAAGACCTACTGAAACTGGTTTTGTAAGTGGACTGCCTGGCAATCCCGATGCTTCGTTTTCCTTTTCTGAAGTCCTGACCCGGAATTATTACGATGGTTATAATGGAACCACCCAGCTTAGTTTGACGACCTATCCTCAATACCAGGGTAAAGTTCGTCGAAGTGAAGCAAAAGTATTGGGTAGCTCAAGTACCTTCCTGCACACCACATTCACCTATGATGCTTATGGACGAGTAACCAATACTGCTGGAAATAATTACCTGAATTCTGGCTCCAGCACAGCAGAATCTGTCGATATGACCTATGACTGGGCTGATAATCTGCTCACTCAGGATCGTACCCATAATCCTGGCAGTGGAGCTACTACAGGTACTCAAAACATCGATTTTGAGTGGCAGTATGATCATATGGGGAGATCTATCAACTACTTTTTCTACTTAAATTCTCCAAGCAATACCCATTTAGCAGAATACAATTATAACAATCGGGATGAATTGATTGAGCGGAATTTGCACTCCAATTATCAAAGCAGCCTTTGGGCATGGTGGCAGAGTATAGATTATACTTATAACGATTTAGGCTGGTTAACAAAAATTAATTCCAACAGTCATTACAGTACCGCCACAGCCTTTCCAACTGGATGTTCTCCCTCCCTGCCTAGTCCTACATCCCCTACCAGGGTGCGTTATCCGGAGGATAATGACTTGTTTTATTTGGAGCTACAATATGATGAACTTTTTAGTAGTTCAAACGGCAGCATTACAAGTATGAGCGGTACGGCTCAAAAAGGAGGTAATATCAGTCAGATTGCCTGGAGAGCCCGAGGAAGAGATCGGCAGTCATACAGTTTCACTTATGATCACTTAAGCCGATTAAAGACCTCTTCCTATTTTGATGTCAATAATTCAGGAACTGCTTCTGCTACCAACCGGTATAATGAAAATCTGACTTATGATATTCGGGGAAATATTACGGCATTAGGTCGAAATGGATATTATTCCAGTACCTGTGGGTATGGACAAATTGATACGCTGACTTATTCGTATACAAGTAACACCAATCGGCTGAGTAGTATTACGGATAATGCATTATCCAGTCAGAAAATGCATGGTTTTGACACCGGAAGTGGCGGATCAGGATACACTTATGATGATAATGGAAATCTAATATCCGATTCCTACAAAGGAATATCTAGTATCAGCTACAACTACCTTAATCTTCCAAACGTTGTTATCTTTAGTGGCGGAGACACCATTGAATTCACCTATGACGCAACAGGAATAAAACTACGCAAGACGGTCAAGCAAGGCTCAACAGTCCAATATGTACAGGATTATGCAGGCGGAGTAGAATACCGAAAAGTAGGAACAGGATCTAAGCGAATCGAAGTTATTTATCACAATGAAGGGCGCTATTATAATCTAAATGTAGAAACCAATAATACGCTCAACTGGCAAAAGGAGTATGCCATTCGGGACCACCTGGGTAATACCCGCTTAATGTTCACCGACAAGAATGGAAATAATGTTATAGATATCACCGGCACAGCCAGCACCAATGATATCCTTCAGGAAAATCATTATTATGGGTTTGGATTAAGTTTTGAAGGCCCTTGGTTGATGGATGATGCGGGGAGGGATAATCCATATAGGTACAATAACAAAGAATTGAATGAAGACTTTGGACTTGATTGGTATGCATATGGTGCGCGATATTATGATCCAGTATTGGGAAGATTTACTGGGGTAGATCCTATTAGTGATCAGTTTGCAGAACTCTCTACTTATAATTATGCAAGTAATGATCCAATATCAAATATTGATTTGCATGGACTTCAGGGTGTAAAATATCATGACGAAGAAACTAATACGACTACTTTCGAGGTAGATGTGATTGTAATTACTGGTGCAAAAGGTAAGTTCTATAGTAACTATACATCAAATGATATCCCGAATATTCAGGAAGCATTTAAAACAGTCTTCGGTGGCACATTCGAGAATAAAGAAGGCGAAAAATTTCAATTTTCCTTTAATGTTACAGAGAAAAGCTTTTCTGAAACTGTAACAAAAGAAAAGAAAAGCGGTAAGATCAAGGAAAAGGAAAAATCTACTGACGTTGGAATGAGAGAAATTGGGATGTTAATGTCGGAAAACTCTAAAACTGGAAATGATGGTAGAACCACTTACCCATTGCTACTAGTAAATCAAGGAGAAGTACCTGGAACTGATGGCGGTGAACAAGGAATTGTAACCAAAGTAGATCCCAACGCAAAAGGTGGATTTAGCGCTGCTTTGAGACATGAAACGCTTCATTTTATGTTACAACGTTATCGAGACTCTAAGGGGAGTGGAAATAATTTGCATCATAGATTAAATGGTGCTTTAGGAAGACCATTTACAAATCCGCCCTTGAATAATGCAATTTTAAATAAGCTTAAGGAGTTTGTACCTGATAAGAAAAAATAGTTAAACTGAAATGTGATGATAAAGAAGGTGTTTTCTTTTATTTTGATGCTAATTTGTTTTGATGGATTTTCGCAAAGTCAGATTGAAAAGGAGTTTGTCGTAGTTATTTTTGATATAAAAAGAAATGACAAATTGCATCCTAGGGATATTTATTATTGGGTAGCAGAATCTAACCATGTAAATGAATATCTAAATTTTGAATTTGCTCCACTTTTCATGAGTTTTTTTTATCCAAGTAATTCGTATGATGATTGTTGTTTAGGGGAGGCAACTCATTTTTATTCTATCAATAAAGAATCAAAATTTGAATTCGCAGATGATTTGGAAAAAAGGCAAGAACATTTGAAAAAGTTTCTTAAACAGAACTCTAAAAAGATTCAATTAATTAAGAAAAATTGGGGTCAAAATAATTTGTTAAATGAAAGAGTGTCAATATATGCCACCCCCATAACAGCAGAGTTTTGTTCTTGTAAAATATTGGATGAAAAACACTTTGATAATGTTTATTTGCCTTTTGGTGAGATACGATTGAACCCTGGTTTTTGGAATTCTGAATTTGCCAGTTATTTGAAAAATCGAGATTTTTCAAATATGTATCCAAATTATTAGGTATTCTATTTGTTGAATCCAACCTTTTGAATTAGGATGTACATTTGTAAAAATGATGTGCCTTGAAGAAAACAAACCGTAAAATAGGAAGGTTTGTTCCAATAATTTCCCCGTTGGTGGCAGTCTTCCTGACTGCCATACCCAACTTACCTGCCAGTTTCCAAACTGACGAAACCTGCGAAACAAATCATATTTCAACCCAGGTATAAAATACTGTATTTAATTGTTAGATTTTCAGCTGGTCTGAGGAAAGCTTTTAGGCCGGCAACAGATAAATTTTTCTTTCATTTGAAACCACGCTTTTTAACTGAACCTGCCGACCTTTGGTGGGAAATGTCGTTATTAAGGTATGTAGAGCTGCGAAACCTGTCTACCGAAGGTAGAGAGCGGCTGAAAATAGGTACAGATATTCATACTGGCAACTTTAATAAAGAAACCATTGATGTTGCAGATGTTCTTAAATTCAATGAAAATTTATCCGAGCTTGGTGGTACTCAAGGGGGAAAAGTTATTCATGAGATTCGAGAACAATATAGTAAACAAGTTTTGGGAGAAACTATTTTTAGCACTGCTCACCGTCAAGCAATCCAATCAGAAAATAATGTTAACCTTAGTGTCCGAAAGGATTCTGGAGGAGGAAGAACTGCCATTCAAAGTTATTCTGCAAGAGGGAATACTGTTAGAAATGAGATTATCTATAACAATCGAAGAGTAATTAAAGTAAAAAAACAATGATGAGCAGTATGACTAAATATTTTTTCATAATTATTTTCGTACTATTCTCATGCTCAAAAAATGAGGAAGGAAAAAGGAGAGTAGAATATCACCTTAATAAGGTAAATACTTGTATTGAGGGAAGTGCATTATCAGCTAATCAATATTATTCCGTATTTGTACTTGAACAATTGACAGGTGTTTCTTCTTCAGTATCCTTTGGTGAAGTTTCATTTTACACAAAAAAAGAAGATGTAAAAACCGATATCAAGAATTGGAGTGAATGGTTGAAGAAAAATGAAGCAAAACAGTACAATCTCTCCGATAGTATAAAAATCGTTGAAAGTCTTATTCGTGAGGAGCTTGATTGGCTCGATTTTTAAATTGGGAAAAATTAATTACCAATTAAACCTAGCTAGCATGAGTCATTCCAAGTCTTTAGATTTGGAATGACTTTTTCATTGCAAGATCTGCTGCAGTTTGGTCTTTTGTAGAAAAGCATCCAAAAAAGTAAAAACCATCTCTCTTTCTTTGGGCTGTAACTTATTGATATCGAATTTCATGAATAACTTTTCTTCCGCATTGCCTACCAAATAGTCCAGGCTGATCTCAAAGGTATCGGCCATACGCTTGGCTATATCAAGAGGCACATGTTATTTTTCGGATTTAGTTTTGTTTTTTTCTTCTAATTGAAAAGATGCTTTTTAACTGAAAAATGTCGTTATTAAGGTGTATAGGGCTTCATCTCTTTACGTTCGTATCTGCCAAGGATATATGATGCCATCATATTTGAACTCAATTTTCAGCCTAGTTACCTGCCGATGCCGAGATAAGAAAATCTGCTGTGAAAAATCAGTTACGTACTTTTTTTCTTTCAATAGTTTTGAAAAAGGAAAAATTTAGCCAGTAGGACTAGATGTTTAATATCAAGTATCTATTGCACTAAAAGTGATAATATAATTTATGTTAAAAGAGGGCATTTAAAAATATTCAGACAGACGATCAAGAGCAACATAGACTCCCCAGAACGTCACAACAAATATAATCAGTAAAACCCCAGTATCGGCTTTACCAAAACACATAAGCGAGGCACCAGAGCCTATCAATGGAAGGATGGAACGATGCATAAGGAAATCATAGACCTAAACTTCATTACCGCCAATTGATTTTTCAGGTTTATCCGCAGCAAACGTAAAACTGTACAGAACAGTATCACATTTACATGGAGGCAAACCACAAGCTGGACATGTATAGTTTTTCTCAATGCTATCCCTACTCCAGAACCCTTCATAGCGCTTGCGCACGGTAAATCCCATTCTTGATAGAACCCCTCCGATATGGACGGTTTCTGTTTTCCAGGCAAGAGCCATTACAACTTCAACGTTCTTCTCTTTGAGGCTGGCCATACCATATTTAACCATTTCACTGGCAATTCCTTTTCTTCTAAATGAAGGATCAACGCCAACGGATTTTAGTAATCCCAATGTACCTCTCTGGTCAGCCTGCCTTAGTTCAAAAAACTCCTCTTCAGGATGTCCCATTAACTGCTCCTGAAGCTGTTACCTCCAGGGCATCGGCGATGGCCTTTAATACATCTGCTGCCGGGACGGTATTACCTAACTTATACCTGGACATAGGCTCTTCGGGTTCCAGGCTTCTCAGCCAGTTTAGCCCGAGAGATTTTCTGCCGGAATAGAAACTTATTGACTCAAAAAATAGTTAACTTTATGAGGCAAACAATCATTATGACGAGTACAGAACAAATCCGGCAAGAGATCGACCAGTACCTGGACCAGGTAGATGAAAGCTTCCTTAAAGTGGTTCATGCCATGTTGACTACTTATACTGAGGAACAAGATGATGACGATCTCATCATTGGGTATGACATCAATGGAAAGCCATTACATGCCGAAGAAGCTAAAGAAGAGTTCCAAAAACGGGTGGATGCCGTGAAAAGCGGTAAATACCTGACGGTTGAACAACTTCGTAAAGCTTCTGAATCATGGTAGAATACAAGGTTACCATCGATGAACAAGCCGGTGAAAGCCTACAACAGATCTACAACTACCTCAAAGAAAATGCTTCTGAACAAACGGCCAAGAAAGTCAGAGATGGCATATTGGATGCCATTGAGGGACTAGCGAAAATGCCTCATAGACATGCTAAGGTTCTGCGGATCAGTACCGAACACAAAGTCTACAGGCGAATCCTGAAATGGTCTTACAAAATCATCTATCGCATCTTTGAAGATGAGTTGGAAGTAATCGTAGTGGAGATCGTTCATGCCAAACAGGATCCTTCCACCAAACCTATTCCATCACCACCAAGCGCCCTACCAACACCTGCGGCTCCTTCCCCTCAGCCTTCATCCGGGCCCGAAACAAATACAAGCCACTTTCCGCTAAGCCCGGCCGCCAGCCCTGAACCGGATCGCCTACCGGAATGTTCTCTGCCCGGAATACCGGCTGCCCCCAGAGATTGACGATCTCGAGTAGTTCTATCCTTCCCGCAGCGGAGTTCGACCGACTAAACAAGGTGAAGGTAGTCCCTTCTGCCCGGCTTAGGATCGTCGGAGCATAATATTCCGCTGATGCGGCCAGGTCCACCACCGAAGAGGTCGAATCCACCTCCAGATCCAGGACCACCAGGCTGTCGCAGCCCTCCCGGCTTTCCAGCAACACCTGCCAACGGCCCGGAAAAGCAAATCGCTGATCTCCTATCGCCACTTCCTGACCAGGCTTGATCGTGCTGTCTAAATGGATCTCATAGGTCGGATGAACCACCAGTTCCGTCAGCGCAAAGCTGTCACAGCCGTTCGCCAACTGGACCGTATCTCCGTACAGGCCGCTTTCACTGTATAACTTCCCACCTATACGCACCGACTCGCCCCGGCAGATCTCCTCCACCCGACGACTCTCCGAACGATCATAAAAAATCAATTGCACACAACGCAGCGAATCACAGCCCGCTGCGCTGAGCAGGGTGTCGCACAGGATCGTGTCCTGCTCGTATACCACATTATTATAAGTAATTGGACGATTATTGCAGGAGGTGATGCTGTTGTTGCGCACCAGCGGAGGCTGAATATCTATCGTCACACAGTGAGTTGAATCACAGCCGTTGACCCGGGGATAGACTTCACAGATCGTCGTATCCCTTGTGACGGCCTGCCCCTGCCATTGGTAAGGCTCCGCCAGGCAGTGAAGGATCTTCTCATCCGTCCGAACGGATTCTTCCTCCAGTACATTGATGTAAGCACTGGCAAACCAATGACAATTGTGGGAATCATACGCTTCTACCGAGTAATGGCCTTCTTCCTTTATAGCGCGTATGATCTCCTCCGAACCGATATCCCCCCAATTATAGGAATGCCCACCCTCAAAAGTGGGGTCCCAAACAAGGCTGTCTCCCTGGCAAATATTAATAATCGGCTTATCCAGAGGGTCATCCGTCGCACTGATGTTTGGATCCGGAAAAACAACCACTTCCACTTCCGCTGTGTCGGCAACGCAGCCTCCTTCCTGGACAATGTAGTGGTAAATGCCCGGCGGGTCGTGCCAGGAGTTGAAAAAATTCGGCATCCGCTGATCAAAAAAAGCCGGCTCCCAACGACCTGTGGGGCGGGGAGCGCCTCCGAGCTCATTAAACAGGTTCCTGGCCTTGTACTCGCACAACTCCACATAAGCGTCTTCCCCCGCGCTTGGGCGTTCATCATAATTCGCCCGGATGAAGCTTTTCGCCGGATCACTGGCCTCGCCATTTACATACAGGCGGGTAAACAGCTTGCGCTCCCCGCTCAACGGCTGTTCGGCGGCAATGTGAAAGCGGACCCGGTGGACAGCCTCCTCCACATCCGACAATTGAGCCTGCCCGCGATTGTGCAAGCTAAGCCGCGTACTGCCCAGTCCTTTTACCTCGAACAAAGGAACACTATCGACCTCCAGATATTCTTCGCCCAGGTGCTGTATCCCGCCCACCACTTCTACAACAATGGAATCAAGCGGACCGTCCATTGACAGGGCCCGCACGTCATCATCCGCAATCGGGAATACAGTCGTGCAAAGACTATCCAGCAGAAAGTGGTCGATCAGCCGGCCACTGTTATCATTCACATCCAGATCCAGCTGTAAGCGGCAATTTGTGCGAAACTCATCCGGACTCGTTAACCCCCAGATGCGTTCACTCGAAACAGTCCCAAAGTCTATCTGCTCACACAGAGGCGTGATTTGGCCGCTTTCCAAGTCTACCTCATAAAGCGTATTAGTGAATCGACCAAATTCACCTGGTACGGCATCGTTCCCGATGATCTTTTGTTCCTTGCACTCCTCATCCCACACCACGGTCATCGCTAAAAAGAAAACGTCTTCCGGCAATACAACTACCCGCTCGCTTTGAGACAGATCCGTTAAATTGAAGCGATAGACAGCGCCTGGCGTTTCACTATTCGAATTCGGAGGACCTGTAGCCCCGTACAAGGCTCCATTTAAAAAAACCAAATCGCCGAAGAGTATGCCGCCGGGGACGCCCCCTAAAAAAGTCATTTCTTCATTTCCTATTTTATAGGAATACATATTACCATAACCCGTATAAAAAATCCCACTAGGACCACATAATAGTGAAGTAGCCGCCGGCCCAGGCACCTCGGCAAGCGTATCAAGGATGTTTTTACTGATTACATCTATCTCCACTAAATAATAAGTGGGGGTAGCCCCTGTGGTGGCGAATAGTCGGCCATCCGGATGGAGGGCAATGTCTGAAAAATGCCCGTCCGACCAGTTACGTCGATTAATTCTTCCATTAATATCACTGAAAGAACAGTTATCTAAATAATAAACTCCTAATAAACTCGGACTGGAATTGTCATTAAAAATAATCTGAGCAGAAAGATTAAAAATAAGCAAGCAAAAGAAAAGTAATAAGAAATACTTTTTCATGGGGATTTAATTTGACAACGGGTTTATGTTGAAACTACTGGGTTACGACATCTTTATTTTTTAAAAAGAATGCTGTCTACAAACTCTAAAATAAGAACTGTTCGTGACAAAAAAAGCAGTGTCATTTATTTAACACTGTCTGTGTCGTGACATTATGCATGTTCCTATTATGCTGTCTTTTTCAGTGACCTGCCCGAGCCAATTGGACCATTTTTTAATATCTATCAGCAAAAAACAAATATATCCGTAAATTTGTCTTTCCATTGAAGTTATTTCAAGTTATTGCTCGCAGGCGAGCAATAACTTGAAATAACTTCATTAAACTAACGACAACACACATTCATGCCGGCTACTCCAAAAACATACGTCCTCTTTTTCGTATACACCCTGTTAGGTTTTTCTGCTTTTGCACAGCCTCTTTCCATTTCCGGTCGCCTCATCGAGCAGAACAGCCTGAGCCTGACCGGCAAAACCAGGGGCCTGGCCGGTTTGTCCATCCTCATCGACGGCAAAACCGGCAAAAGCGATCCAAACGGCTATTTTTCCCTAAAAGTGAATGATAAAAACCGGGTGGGCTACCTCCAGCTCGATTCCAAAGAATACCAGATCATTAATCTGGAAGAGCTGGAACAGGCTTTAAGTTGCACGCAGGACCCAAGTATAGAATTGCAGGTAGAGGTGGGAAAAACCAGGACCCTCTCTGCTAATTTTTCCCGTTTTTATCAACAGCTCAGGCTACAATTGGGACAAACCGAGATCGAGTGGTTCAAATTGTTGGATACCGGGCAAAGCGATTCTTTAGCCACCTTGCTGGGTAATGAGGTAAGTGTATCAGTTATCGACCGAGCCTTCCTTCGCGAACTTTTCCACAATCTCGAACCATTAATGGAATACTGGGCCAGGCGGCTGGCCACGGTCAACCTCGACCGTCAAGCCCCCGATTTCCGGGCCGCTTATCAAAAACTCCGGGCCGGACAATTGAACGGCCTGGACCAGGTCATCCAGGAACTGGCAGATAAAAAGGATCTCCGCAACAGCCGTATCAAGGACTTACTGATCAGCTGGCAACTTGCTCAGGGACAATTCGGCCAAGCCGCTGAAGTCCTTCGAAAGCACCAGGAACAAGAAACGGTTCTCCCCAGCGCGCTGATCGAGCAATATCGCCTGGGCATGATCACCCGCTCTTTTGATGCCATTATGGGTACGGACGATCAGCTGCTGAACACCGTTTGCAGGGAAGGCCCACGCTTTCTGGCACTGAGTCGGCTAACGGAATTATTTGCCGAACAGCTGGATTTTAGTAAAGCCCGCACTAATTATGAAGCAGCACAACTGCTTTGGAATAGTGACCTACAGAAACATGCTGATCGGTATGCTCCCGCTTATGCCCGCATGCTCATCAATATGGGCATATTGCATTATCAGCAATCCAACGCCCTTGAAGCCAGGAAGCTGGTCCGGCAGGCCATTGACATCTTTGAAAAGCTCAGCCTGGAACAGCCGACCCTGTACGAGCCGGACTACATGAGGGCGCAAACCGTGCTGGCTACCTTCTACCTTATATATAATAATGATTACGAGCAGGCCCTCCGAATTCTGGAGCCCACCCTCCTTTTGGCGCAGCGCCTGTCTCGCCAGACGCCGCAGCTATATCTTTCGGAAGTAGCTGATATGTACCTGTGGAAGGCCCGTTGTCATCAACAACTAAAAGACTATGACCTGGCCATCAGCACCTACCTATTGGCCACAAGTTATTATGAACAGCAGGCTATAAAAAACCCGATGGAGCTCGAGTCCGTTTGCAATGGCTACTTGCTGGTGGCAGAAGCTTATAGTCAGCAATTGAATCGGAATAATGATCCCACTTACAAAATAAAAGGCCTGGAAGTTGTACAAAAAGGCATACAAAAGGCGAATGTCTGGAAACGTTATGATGCGATCGGGGCAGAGATGGTGCTGGAGAATTTGAAGTATTTCGAGGATATTTTCACTAACTAACCTGATAAAAGTCACTCTCCTCCTCTAACCAATCTCACCGGAAGGCTGGTATTTTTCCTGGAAATTGTGATCGTGGAAAAAGTATACCTAAACCAGTCTTATGAAAGCCATCAACAAAATATTGTTCCCGACGGACTTCTCTGATGCCGCCTTGAATGCCTTTCGATACTGCCTTTTACTGGCGGACAAGCTAGAAGCGGACATTGAACTCATCCACGTTATTTATCCGGAATACGAGAATCTGGACCTCCCCATTGTAGCCTCTAAGGCCACCAAGGATAAGATGGAAGCGGCAAAGTACACGCTTCAGAGTTTTGTGGACTGGGGTTTGGCTCAAGTACAACTAGACCACAGTTTAGAATATCTTCCCACTATCAATTCAAGCGTTGAGATCGGCAACATAGTGAATGCCATTGTGAAATGTGGGCGCACGAAGAAGGTAGATCTCGTTGTGCTGGGCCGCAGAGCAGAGCATAATTTCTTTGAAAGGGCATTCGGCAGTGTCACCACTGGTGTTATAGAAAAGGCCGAGTCAGCGGTCATGGTCATCCCTGAAAAAAAGGCCTATAAATCTACCGAAGTGATCGCTTATGCAACAGACCTCAGCGAAGCTGACCCCTATCACATATGGAAAACAGGAAAGTGGCTATCTGTTTTTCACCCCGTTTTACACATCGTCCATATTGCCACTAAAGTTCAAAACGGGCATATAGACCTCCACGAGATGGAGCAGTTTTTTGAAAACCAGGCACCTGCCCTGCAAGTAAGATTTCACACCATAGAAAGTAAGTCCGTTACGGAAGGGCTGGAAACCTTTGCCGACTGGCACAATGTAGACATCATGGTCATGTACGCTCCACATCATACCCTTTTACAGCGTATTTTCCAAAAAAGCAGAACAAAGACCATCGCCATGAACAGCGACATCCCAATTTTACTAATCAAAGAAGAATAACACCTGGTGAAGAAGTTGTCGAACGGCAACTTCTTCACTTTAACAATTACAAAAGCCATTTAAAACAACCGGTATGGGAGATTTTGCAGTAAAGTACATCAACCAAACGGGGGAGCGTGAAAAATTCATGCAACACCTCATTAACGATATCCAAGCCCTGGATATCCTACTAGCCGAAGACCTATTTGAAAAAGGGGCCAAACGCATTGGGGCCGAACAGGAATTAAGCCTGATCGACCCGATAGGCAAGCCTGCCTGCAAGGGCCCTGACATACTGAAAACCATTGATGACCCAAGAGTAACCAACGAAATCGGGCAATTCAACCTGGAGATCAACCTGGACCCATTCAACATCGGGGCTAACTGCCTGAACCTGATGGAACAGCAACTGCGAGAAGAATTGGCGTACGTGAATGACAAGGCATCCGCTTTCAACAGCCAGATCATTCTCACAGGCATCCTGCCGACCTTACAAAGTAAGCACCTTACTTTTGACAACATTACTCCCGAGAAAAGATACATTGCCCTTAGTGACCGATTGAGAGATCTTAGAGGAAAGGATTTTGAAATTTACATACAAGGAACCGATGAGTTACAGACTAAGCTCGACAGTGTGCTGTTCGAAGCCTGCAATACCAGTTTTCAACTCCACCTTCAGGTAGATGCCAAGGACTTTGTGGATCAATACAATTGGGCCCAACATATGGCCGCCCCCATCCTGGCTATTTCTGCTAATTCGCCCTTACTATTAGAAAAAGAATTGTGGATGGAAACGCGTATTGCGCTGTTCCAGCAAAGCATTGATACTCGAACGGCCTACAATACCACTCGGTATCGGCAGCCAAGAGTTTCACTGGGTAAAGATTGGATCTATCGTTCTCCGGCGGAGATCTTTAAAGAGCAAGTTGCTCGTTTTCCAATTCTCATTATTAAAGATATTCAGGAGGAGGCGCTTGATGTACTCAAGCAAGGTGGAACGCCAAAATTAAAAGCATTGCGGACCCACAACGGCACTGTTTACAGCTGGAATCGGGCTTGCTACGGCATTTCTGATAATGGCCAACCTCATCTGAGAATTGAAACCCGCTATCTTCCTGCCGGACCTACCGTTACCGATGAAATGGCCAACTTTGCCTTCTGGCTTGGGCTACAACAGATGGGCTTTGAACATGGTAAGGGTTTAAACAAACGAGTTCCATTCAAAGAAGCAAGAGAAAACTTCCAGAAAGCAGCTAAATCCGGCATTCATACCGAGCTCATCTGGGACGGACGATACAGAAGAGTATGCGAGCTTGTGCACAATGAATTGCTTCCAATGGCCAAAGAAGGACTGGAAGCCATTAATTTAAACCCGAAGGACATTGATCATTACCTGGGCGTCATCGATAACAGAGTGACAAAATGTACGACCGGTGCTTCCTGGCAGGTCCGCAACTACCGGAAATTGCTCGAACGCTGGAGCGCTCCAATCGCCATACAGGAGTTGACAAAAGCTATGGTGGAGAGACAAAAGGACAATCTCCCTGTACACGAGTGGCCGGAGGTTAAGTCTGCACCAGTGGTTTCCCTGGCACACAAGTTAACCCAAGCCGGGCAGTGGATGACCACCGACGTATTCACGGTACACGAAGACGATCCACTTTCATTGGTTCGGGCGATGATGGAATGGAAAAACATTCGTCATATCCCGGTCGAAGATGAAAGAGGAATGCTGGTGGGCTTGATCACTAAAAAGAACTGGAAAAGCATTGCCGAACAAAACAAAGATTGGGGCTCCATTACGGTCAAACAGGTCATGGTCAAAGACCTGATCACCGGCCATGATGAAATGCCGCTCGATGAGGTCTCTGCCCTGATGATCGAAAAAGAAATCGGCTGCCTGCCGATTGTCAGAAGCGGGCATTTGCTCGGCATTATTACGGACACAGACATGAAGAACCTTGATTACAAAACAAAGTGAACTACCACCCCCAAAGGAGGTGGCTTCAAGAGCCGGTTTGGGCCATAGGCCCAGGCCCGCTCCTGAACTTTCGACGCTTCTCTGTGATTGGCAAACCTCCACTCAGGCTCGACTTACTTTCACTCCACGTCTGTTTTCTGCTGTCCCCGCAGAATGCTTTCGTTTTCCTTCCCTGTTGATGTTCTTTGCTGCATTTTCATCCCGGCAATACCTCCGTCCACAAGCCTGACAAGTGATTTGTCGATTTGACAACTTCACCTCATTGTCATATCCACATTCATAACATCGCTTTGTGCTCGGAAAAAATCGATCGATCACTACCACTGTTTTGCCATACCACCTACTCTTGTAGATCAACTGCCTTCTCAGCTCTCCAAATACAGCATCACTGATCGATTTCGACAAACGCCTGTTTTTCATCATCCCTTTTACATGCAGATCCTCTATCGAGATCACATCGTACTGTCTGATCAGACGGATCGTGGCCTGATGTACATGATCGTGTCGAATATGTCGGATCTTCTGATGCAGTCGGGCCACCTTTCGCCTTTGGTTCTCATAACGACGGCTGCCCCTTTGTTTTCTACTCAAATCCCGGCATGCTTTCGATAACTGTTTTCCAAAACGCCACAACGTCCTCGGATGTGCAATCTGCTCTCCATCACTCGTCGTAATCAGGTGATGCAGCCCCAGGTCCAGACCTACACTTTTTCCCGTTTTAGCAGGCTGAGGTATCTTTTCTACCTCCACCTGTATACAGGCATAGTATGCTCCCAAAACCGTCTTTTTGATCGTCACATTTTTGATTACCCCTTCTAGCGGCCGGTGTAGACGCATGCGAATCCCTTCTCTAAATTTTGGGATCAAAAGACGATTTCCTTTCACCTCACAATGCTGTGGACAGTGAAACGACTGTTGGCTTCGCCTGCTTTTAAAACGGGGAAATCGTGCCCGCCCTTCAAAAAAATTCACAAAGGCCCGGTGCAAATTTTTCAGGCTACTGTTTAAAGACTGAGAGTTCACTTCTTTGAGCCAGCTATAATCATCCTGTTGTTTCAATGTTTTTGCTTCCCGATTACAGTCAAACCAACTCATCGACCGGCCCTTTTCCT
>JAUIKE010000384.1 GCA_030430845.1 Bacteroidia bacterium
TGCGCTCTGCGGCTCCTTTGTTAAGAACTAAAAACCGCGGAGCGGTGACAGTTATTTGCCTACGGTGCAAACCGTAGGTGAAAAAAAGACCCTGTAAAAAGCTGCAGCGCAGCGACACTTGCGCACAGGTGCTTAACTCAATTTTCTCCATCCCCAAAATAAAAAAATCAAAGGAACAAAGGGGGAGCTGAATTTTATAAACAAACTCCTTACTTAAAATTATATCGTTCTTTAGTCCGGCGAACCTCTTCATTCCAGGCTTTTGGGAGGTCAGTCTTGGGCTTTGTTCGATAATAGATCAGGCCGGGGTCCCTGGCCAGTGGATTCTCAATACTGTCAAGCAGTTCCATTTCCTCAAACCAGGAAGACTCCGTCTGGCGCGTATCATCGATCAGGATCTGGTTGTCGAAAAAGAGGTCTTCCTCGTTCCACATAATAAAGCTGCTGTTAAAACTATAGGCCTTCGGAAGGTCGTATTTTTTTCGATAATAATTGATCACGCCGGCATGGGCATATCCGCCTCCGAGGATCATACAACTTGCTTGTTTTTCTGGAGGTAGGGCGTGGTATAACTGACTTACCTTTTCCACTATTTCCACCCAACCGTCCATGTCGGCATAGTCCTGAGGGATCTCATACGTTTTTCCATCTTCCCACCTCAGGGGACTTTTCACGCCAAACTGGTTTTTCATAAAGGCACAGTACTTTTTCATCTGTGGCAAAGGCAGAACCGGAAGGGCATATGGGAGGAACAGGCTGTTAAAAAGTAAAATAAAGCCAAGAAGGGACATCTTCATCCAGGCTTTTGGCAGCATTTTATCCAAAACCAAGCCTCCGAAAACAAATAAGGAGGAATAGGCCCCCATGGTGTAATAAGATTTCCCTCCTAACATCCCCATCAATACGATCATGATCAAATACCCAATACCGACAAAGCGGTAGGCGCTCACTTTTTTATCTTTCATTACGTAAAAAAGCCCAGCCAACCAGATAAGGGAGGCAGCCAAATGTAGTTCGATCTGTCCCCAGGGAAAATCCTTCAACGTCACATTCACTAGTTGATTTTGCCGGAGTTCTTCCATGTGATCCAGTACCGGAAAATGATGCATCCACTGCCAGTATATATTAGGTGAGGCAATTAATAGAGAAATGAGTAAGGCTAAATACGGATGAGGCGTTTTGAACCACTTTCTGTTTTTTCCAAACAATAGGGCAATGCCAAGACCGAGTGCATAAAAAACAATGGAATATTTCGTCAAGAAACCGATACCGAGGGCTATTCCTGCCCAATACCAATATTTTTTCTGATCCTTCAAAACCAATTGAACGAGAAAAAAGGCGGTTAAAAACCAAAAAAACTGATCAAAACTGACTGGTTGGAAGAGTGTGTTACTGTGCAGGTAAGTTCTTGAGAGTATAAAGCCTCCACACCCCAGAGCGATGGCCCCGTTTTTTCCGCCCAGGTCCATGATAAGTTTACCGATGAGCACTACCGTAGCAACTCCAGCCAGGGCAGGAAAAAGCCGAACGACAAAAACACTCCCACCCAATACGTTGGCAATAGCGGCTATGAAGGCTGTAAAAGGAGGGATTTCCATATATCCCCAGCCCAGATGCTGCCCTTCGATCAGGTATAGGTATTCATCCCGGTGAAAATGATAATTGGTGTTGGTAAGTAGATGAATCAGTAGTTTTCCTAGAGCTAGCAGTGCAATGAGCCGGGTAGGTTTCATGTCGGTGATTTGAATGAAATAGCTTAGTTGTTTTATAGCATTACCTAAACATAGTGCCAAATTCGGCAAAATTGAGTAATTATGAAGGTAAAAAAAGAAAAATTTACGAGTATGAAATCGCCACTAAAACACCTAAGTTTATTGAGTCTTGTTGTGCTTTTGAAGTTGCTACTATCCTCCTGTTCGGCTCCTTCCTCTTCTGAACCGGCTGCTGAAAATAGGATATTAGCAGTAGAAAGAACAGCCAGGGCGTTTTTCAAAACTTATGCCGAAAGGGAGGATTGGGACACTTTTTTATCCTTTTACGCGGAAGACCTGGATTTTGAAGATGCTATTTTGCAAATCCATCTGGATAGCCTGGAGGCATTTAAAGCATTTTATGACTGGCCTAATCCCGAATTCCAAAAACATCCGGATTACCCTGAAATTTTCAGGCTGGACGACTTAGTTGTGGATGACAGCACTGCGGTAGGAAGAGGCGTGTTTTTTCCATTCTACTGGCAGGACACGCTCTTTGCCATGGATTGGGACCCGACCTTCACGATGTGGTTGTGGTTTGATGACAGCCTAAAGATCCGGCGGCAGATCGACTGGATCGAATACTCCGGCGATGTTTTAATTAGTGTGGGTAGCAGGCTGGAATCAGGTGAATATTAGAGGTTCTTCGTATAAATTGAGCAAGATAGTATTTTACAAAGCTCGTTTTTAAGAAGATAAAAAGCAGCTTTCCATACAAATTGTGGAAAAACATCATTCCACTATGAATGTATTACCTTTTGTCAGCACCCTGTATTCGCATTTAGTTTGTTCAAAAACAGGCGAAACCTACAGTAAATATTTACTACAAACCTATTCCAGAATAGAAAAACCCTTGATTGCTTCCTATGATCTGGACTTCCCACTGGATCGGTCCATTCTAAAGAACCGCCCTCTGGATATGTGGCGATACCGGGAGATGCTTCCAATTGAAAGGGAGGAAAATATTGTTAGCCTAGGAGAAGGTATGACGTCTATGTTAAGGCTGACCGAACTTGAAAAGGAACTGGGGTTTGAAAAACTGTTTTTAAAAGACGAAGCACTAAACCCAACAGGCTCTTTCAAGGCCAGAGGATTGTCTATGGCCATTTCAAAAGCTAAGGAATTTGGTATAAGAACTTGTGTTATCCCGACAGCAGGTAATGCCGGCGGTGCCATGAGCGCTTATTGTGCCCGAGCAGGAATGCAGGCCATTGTTTACATGCCTGAAAAAACACCCGATTTATTCAAAAAAGAATGCACGT
>JAUIKE010000192.1 GCA_030430845.1 Bacteroidia bacterium
AAAAGGGCTCCATTTTTAGATAAAAAAGTCGTCAGTATCCTAGCATCACAGCATCATTCGGCTGCCCCCGGCAGCCAAATCAGCATCATTTTATTAGGGGCCTTTCGAAAATTCGGGATGTCTCATGTTTATCTTATTCCTGTTTTAAATGATTCACCGGATTGCTTAAAGCTGCCCGGAACGACTGAGAACCAACGGTCAAAACTGCCACCAATAGAGTAGAGGCAATGGTGATTAGGAAAATGGTATATCCAATGGATGTTCTGTAAGCAAAATTTTCTAACCATCTTTGCATGACGAAAAAGGATATCGGGATGGCAATGATATTGGCAATCAAAACCAACCACAGAAAATTTCGGGTGATCATGTAGGTAACGTTCGAAACGGAGGCACCTAATACTTTCCTGATAGAAATCTCCTTTTTCCTCGCCTTAATAGCAATATTGGCGCTGGCAAACATGCCCATAAAGGCGATAAAAAGCGCTAATAGGGTCAAAAAGAAGAGAATGCTCGATAATCGGCTTTCCTTTGCGTGCAACTCAGCAAAGGTTTCATCGATAAAAGCATATTCCATAGGGGCATTATTGGCAAATGTCGACCAGGTCTTTTCGAGCTCTCTAAGCGTGCCGGACAAATTAGCAGTGGATACCTGTAGGTTGACATAATCTTGTTCCGTCTCCCGGTAAAAAAAGCTGAAAGGTTTAATTTCCATTTTAAAATCGGCAAAATGAAAGTCCTTCAGCACCCCTACAATCGTACCTCGACTAATAGAATCTCCATCTGCAATTAAAGGAATTTCTTTTCCTACATCATCCATGGATAAGCCCAGGTCCCGCATGCCCGTTTCATTGAGGATGACGTTATATCCAATAGTATCTCTGGGCCGTTCTCTGGAAAAATTGCGACCTGCCACCAATTCAAAGCCCATTGTTTCAATGTATTCGGGATCGATTACCAGGTAATTGACTAAAATAGGATCGGGGTATCCCAGTTGGTAGGTCCAGTTTTGCCCGCCAACTACTCCGTCCGATAAGGCTACATTATTTACACCGGGTATATTCATCAGGTCCCTTTTCAGGGCCTGCTGATTTTGGACGCTTTGCAGATTATCAATGACCATCACCTGCTCGGCATTGAACCCCTTATCCGTTTTTTTCATATGCTGTAGCTGACGAAAAACGCCAATTGTACAAAAAATCATAAAGGCTGAAAGACTAAATTGGATGACCATGAGCGTTCTCCTTAAACTCAAAGCAGATTTTCCCGAAGGATTCAGCAAGCCTTTTACCGCAAGAGCCGGATTAAAGGAAGAAAGATGAAGAGCTGGATAAAGACCGGCCAGAATTCCCACCAGAATGATAATGCCACTTATACCCAGGTAAAAATAGAGGTTTTGAGGATCAAAGATCGATACCTGTCGACCCAGCAGATCCCCCATTTTATCGAACATTAATTCCGCCAGTAAGGTGCCCAAACCTAGTGCGAATACAGTAATCAATAGGGTTTCGGCCAAAAATTGACCGATCAGGTATTGTTTTTGTGCGCCGAGTACTTTTCGTACACCTACTTCTTTGAACCGTTTGAGTGATTCGGCTACTGTCAAATTGAGATAATTCAGACAAGAAATGATCAGAACAAAAATGGCCAGCATTGATAAAATGTAGACATTGTTAATATCTCCGTTCGCTTTCAATTCCCATTTGAGGTTCGATTTTAGGTAGATATCTGTCAGAGGCTGGGAATAAATAATATTGTAAGGAGGCTCCCTATCGTCCTGATAGCCTTCGAAGAAGCCTTGCAGCTTAGGTTCCAGGCTGGCGATGGAAGCATTTGGAGCTAATTTGACATAGGTATAGTAGTTATACCAACCCCAATTGTTCTCGAGGTTTCGGAAAGGAATTCTGGCAAGAAAATCGAAATGGAAGTGAGAGTTACTAGGGATATCCTCCAGAACTCCGGTAATTTGTAGCTGTCTGTTATTATTTCCAAATAGGGTTAGATTTTCTCCGACCACATCCTCACGGCCAAAATATTTTAAGGCCATTTTCCTACTGATTAGTACATTGGTCGGTTGATCAAGCGCTGTTTCGGCATCTCCATACAATAGAGGAAAACTAAAAACATCGAAAAAGGTGGAATCTGTACGAATGACGTTTTCTTCATAATACTTTTGTTCTTCGGAGGTGCCCAACAGGAACTTCCCTCCCCAGGTCGGGAAAATTCTGACAGAGGATTCCACTTCCGCAAAGTCTCTTTTTAAAGCGGGCGCTAAGGCTGGTGGGGTAGTGGCATCCGGCAATCGTTCTCCTTTCGAATTAACAATGTCAATTACTACGCGATGGATTCGATCGGCATCCTTGTGAAAAGAATCATAGCTCAGTTCTCCTTTCAGGTAAATAAAAATGAAAATAAAACATCCAATTCCCAATCCCAGGGTCAGGAGGTTCATGAAGGTGTTGGCCTGATGCTTGAGTAAGCTGCGCCAGGCGAATTTGAAGTGATTTCGGTACATCATAATAAAATTCGGGTTTATGTGATTTCTTTTTAGGGCAAAGGGGCGCAGGAAATTTAATATATGGTACCAGTAAAAGAGTCGAGCCTTCCACCTGGGGAGTTCCTTCAACTCGATCTGGTAGTATTCGTGAAGATCACCCAGAATCTCCTCTACCAATTCAGCCTTGCAGAGCCATAGAAGTAGCCGGTCGGCCAGGCGTGGAGGTGGTATGTCGTTAAAAGGATGGGCCATAGGTCAGGTCTTTCCAGGCCAGATCAGAAATTTGGTTCCAAAGCGAATTTCGCTGGTCCCGGGCTTTTTCCAGGGCCTTTTTTCCAGCTGCTGTGATTTGAAATAATCGCTTACGCCGACCTCCACGCTCATGCGTAGCTTCCGCTAATTCAGATTTGAGAAACCCCTTTTTTTCCAGGCGGCTCAAAGCTGAGTGCACGGCCCCAATAGCTGCTTTCCGATCCGTCTGCGCAGCAATTTCCTGCCGGATACTCAAACCGTAGGCTTCCGGGTATAAAACGCCTACGATAAGCAATACTAATTCTTCAAATTCTCCTAATTCAGTTCCTTTCATTTGTATCAAATTTCATAAATGTAGAACAAATATACATCAAATTCTACAAATATGAAAGTTGCGGGGCGGTTCCTGATAATTTTACTTTAATCTACTAAAAGGGTAGCGGCAAGTATTGCAGCTTCGCTGATACCGGAAGTTTATCAATTGCATGAATGCCATTCAAAAGATTCATTAGTGGTTTAAAGGCTGCCTTAAGCTCGACCGCCACCCAGCACAGGGTGTTGATCTGGTGGTGAGTTCGGAGAAGAGGAGGAGTTTTACCAACGCATTCCTCGTTTTTCCAACATGATTAACTCCTTCTCGGTAAATTCGAGACCGGCTCCCTTTAACGCTCCAATAGAATACTGCTCAACATGTTCTTCCAAATGTGCCCAGGGTGAAAGAAACTTTCCGATGCCTCCAACTGAGATACTTAATATGAATCGCCCGTCTGGTGAGAAGGCCACCGTTAATACTTCGGGAGCATGTCCATCGAAGCTTTGAATTTCTTTTCCTTTCAGGTCCCATAATTTGATGGTTCCGTCGCTACTTCCCGTAAGCACGAACTGTCCGTCTGGTGAGAAGGCGACAGTTAATACTTCAGCAGTATGTCCGTTAAAGCTTTGGACTTCCTTTCCTTTCAGGTCCCATAATTTGGCTGATTGATCTTTACTGCCAGTGAGAACAAACTGTCCGTCAGGAGAGAAAATTACATCATTAATGATGTCATCATGCCCCGACATTATTTGAAGTGGATGGCCCCTCAGATCCCATAGTTGGGCTGTTTTGTCGTAGCTTCCTGAAAGGAGGAGTTGTCCATCCGGAGAAAAAGCCACACTGCTGACCAGAGAGTCGTGTCCCTGAAAAGTTTGGATTTCCTTTCCTTTCAGATCCCATAACTTGATGGTCTGATCCGCGCTTCCAGTGAGGATCAGTTGCCCGCTTGGAGAAAAAGCTACTCCGTAAATAGAAGCGTTGTGCCCTTGGAAGGTTTGAATTTGATTTCCCGTTGAATCCCATAGGATGGCGGTTCCATTACTACCTCCGGTAAGTATTTTTTTTCCATCCGGGGAATATGTTCCGCATCGAACAAAAGATAAACGGTCTTGGAAAGATTGGAGTTTTTTCCCTTTTAAATCCCATTTTTGGGCTCTTCCGCGACTATCCGTAAGAAGGTTGTGCCGATTGGGAGAAAATACTGCTGTAGAAAAATAGGAAGAACGGCCCTCAAAGACTTGCACTCCATTTCCTTTCAGATCCCATAACTTAGCACTTCGAGAACTGTTGGAGGTGAGGATGAATTGTCCATCCGGGGAAAAAGCGGCCGTCAAAAAACCAGAGTAATTCGCAGCGAAAGCATGAATAGGGTTCCCTTTCAGGTCCCATAATTTAACCATATCATCCGAATTGCCGGTGAGGATGCTTGCTCCGTTTGGAGAAAAAATGGCCATATTCCCCTCAAAGCTTTGTATTTCATTCCCATCCAGGTCCCATAATTTGGAAGTGTTTTGGCCGCCAGTGAGGATGAGTTTGCCTTCTGGAGAAAAAGATGCCGTAAAAATGGAGGAAGAATGCCCGGTGAAGTGTTGGATTTCATTCCCCTTGAAGTCCCATAATTTGGCAGTCTTATCCGAGCTGCCGGTGAGAATGAATTGCCCATCCGGAGAGAAAGCAACAGCATTAATAGCGGAGCTATGTCCCTGAAAAGTATGAATGACATTCCCTTCCAGATCCCATAATTTGGCGGTATTATCTGTACTGCCGGTGAGAATATATTGCCCGTTCGGAGAAAAGGCCACGGCATTAATGGCGCGAGAGTGTCTGCTAAAAGAATAAATTTCATTCCCCGTGAGGTCCCATAGTTTGGCGGTATTATCCGAGCCGCCTGTGAGGATGAATTGTCCGTCCGGAGAAAAGGCCACCGCCTTAACTCCAGAGGTATGTCCCTGGGGTTGTGTAAAAACTCGTTCCTCGTTTTCACACCCCCCTTAAAATTTTGTTTAGGAGGTCGTTTGAATAAAAAAACTTCGTTTTTTTATTCAAACGACCTCCTAAAAGAATATTATTGGTTGGGGAAAAAGGCCGAAGGACTTTTTACACAACCCCCTTCAGGGTTCCACAATTTGGCCGTTTTATCGCCACTTCCTGTTAGTACCAACTGCCCATCCGGAGAGAAGGCTACTCCCCGAACATAGGAAGAATGCCCTTGGAAAGCATGAATGGGATTTCTGTCAATTTTCCATACTTTGGCCATGCTTTCATGACTTCCACTTAACAAAGACTGTCCATCCGAAGAGAAGGCTACTTCGAGAATAGAGGATGAATGCCCAATAAGATCATGAATAAGGACTCCTTTAAGGTTCCAAAGCTTGATGCTTCTATCGTTACTTCCGGTGGCTATGTATTGTCCATTGGAAGAAAATGCCACAGCCTTAACAGGGGAGGAGTGCCCAATAAAGGAATGGATGTAGTTGCCCTTGAGATCCCAAAGCTTAGCAGTATTATCTTCACTTCCGGTAAGGACAAATTGTCCATTGGGTGAAAATTCCACGGCATTAATGGTACTGGTATGACCGATGTACGCTTGTATTTCTTCTCCTTTTAGGTTCCAAAGCTTGGCGGTATGATCATGACTGCCGGTAAGCACAAACCGCCCGTCTGATGAAAAGGCCAGCGCGTAAACAGAAGAATTGTGGTCCTTGAAAGTTTGTATTGTATCCCCCTTGAGATCCCAAAGTATGGCGGTATTATCATGGCCTCCACTAAGTACCGATTGTCCATCAGGAGCAAAAACAACCTTCAGAACCTCAGCGGAATGCCCCTGAAAAGTTTGTAATTCCTTTCCCTTGAGATCCCATAATTTAAGTGTTTTATCACGACTTCCGGTGAGGATGTATTGTCCATCCGGAGAGAACGCAACAGAATTGATACGAGCATTGTGTCCTCGAAATTCTTGAATGAGCTTTCCTTCGATATCCCAGAGCCTGGCGGTAGCGTCAGAATGGCCGGTAAGGATATATTGTCTATTGGGAGAAAAAGAGATATCTTCAATGTCTAAAGGATGCCCTCGGAATTCCTGAATCGTATTTCCTTCGAGGTTCCAGAGTTTGGCATGATTATCCCCACTTCCGCTGAGGAAGTTTTTCCCGTCGGGAGAGTAAGCAACAGCATTCACCGCAGAAGTATGTCCGAAAAAAGCCCGATTGAAGTTTCCCTTCAAGTTTCTTCTTATGATATTATTTTGCGAGCCGCCGATTAAAATGAACATTTCATCCGGAGAGAAAGTCGTCGCCCGAACCTTGGTGTATGGTATGATAAATCTTCGAATTAGATTACCTTTTAAATCCCATACCTTAACATCGCTTTCACTACCTGTTACGATGTATTGGCCACTTGGAGAAAACGCAACCGTATTTCCTGTAGCAGAAGGTCCATTAAGCCTTTGAATGATATCGCCATTTAAAGTCCAGATGATAGACATATCGGAGCCTCCGGTGAGCACTGAGGCTCCATCGGGAGAAAATTTTACGCCATTGACCTCAGTGGAATGACCCTGAAAAGATCGAACCAGCCTCCCTTCAAGGTTCCAGAGTTTAGCGGTCTTATCGCTACTGCCCGTAAGTATAAACTTCCCGTCCGGAGAAAAATCCACTCCGTTGACTGCTCCTAAATGTCCTCTGAAAGTTTGAATGTCCTTTCCCTTCAGATCCCAAAGAATGGCAGTTTTATCGGTGCTGCCGGTAAGGACAAATTGTCCATTAGGAGAGAAAGCGATCGAATTAACGGAAGCAGAATGCCCCTCGAACACCTGGATTTCATTTCCCTCCAGATCCCAAAGCCTGGCCGTTTTATCGGCACTGCCGGTGAGCACAAACTGCCCATCCGGAGAGAAGGCCACATCAAGAATGACAGATTGGTGCCCCTGGTCAACGGGACTTTGAAAAAAGGCTTTGGTCCCGTCACTATTAATTTCCCGAAAAATACCAATGGCCGTTTCCGACTCTGGAAACAAATGATAATTCATCTCGGCCATTCTCAAAGCTAAAGTTGGATTGGTTTTTTCCAATTGTAATGCCTTCAGTGCATTGGCATTCGCCCTAGCCAATTGTTCTGCCTGGTACTCCCGGTCTTCAGCCAGCTTTTTTTGCTTATCGGCCTCTTGCTTTGCCAGGGTAGCCGTTTTCCTTTGTCGCTCGGCCTCATCTCGCTGCGCCCGGATCAAGTTAAATACCTCCAAAACACCTTTTTCCGCTACCGCTTCCTGACTCGGATCACAGGCCTTATACGCATTGTACAGGCGTATGGCCAGATCATAATTCTCCGCCTTGACCATCTTCTCTGCTTCCTCTAACATACAAGGACAGTCCGGGCAGTCCATCACCGACTGTGAAAAGATGGAGAATTGAAGCAACAGTAGAAATAGGATTAAAAGACGCTTCATACTATCGTGAGTTTAAACTATCCAAATGATTGAGTAAGCGAGTATCCGTAGAGTCAATATTTTGTAAGGCTTCTTCTAGTCTTTGACGGGCCATGGTGAATTGCCCAACCTCAGTCATTTGATCAACATCCCGAAGGATCTGATCTATTTCAAGCTCATTGCGGCGTTTCAGGGCTTCCTCGGCCTCCTGTTGGCGGAGCTCCGCATCTTCTTTTGCTGCATTGGCAGCTTGTGTCTGGGTGAAGGCAAATATGGAAGCTGCGATAGCCAAGACGGCCAGCAGACTCATAAAAGCTGCCAGTCTCCTTGCCCTGCGACGCTTGCGCCTTTCTTCGCTCAGCTCCGCTTCCCGCTCCTGTTTGTCGAGTATTGCTTTTTGCTCTGCTTCCGCTTGCTTCCGCTCCGCTTTGGCTTTTAATACCGGAGCGACCAGGGTGTCATGCGCTAATTCATAGGTATATCCACCTCGCAAACTAGGCTCTGCCCTTATCAGGTGAGTGTCCACTAGCCGATTAAGCAGACTTTTCGATACGCCAAAACTTTTTTCGATTTGTCCTTCATACAAATTGAGCCTTCTTTCTTCTTCTTCAAAGATCAAGCCTTCCTCAATTAGCTTTCGAGCTGCCAATCGGTCCATGGCGTTTTCAATTTCTTCGATCTTGCCCATGTAATAATCCTCCAGGATGGTTTGCGGATCATCAAGGTCTGAATGCCGGACCAGGGTTTTTCCTTGTTTGATGACCAAAGCCTGCTCGACATGTTCACAGAGGATCTGCAATTGAAAGGATTCTATTGCTTGCTTATGATCCTCACTTAGAAAGTTGATCAGATGGTCGACGGCGGCATCTTCGTAATCGAAAACCGGCGATTTAAAACCGTTATTCTCATAGGCGGGATTCAAAATGGCATCTTCTGCCTGTTGAATGTTTAAAGCAGATAATTCATAGGTGTTGTCCAGAACATTTGGAAGAAAAGGCTTTAGCCGGTCTATGAGCGCCAATCGGTCTGATCGGATGGCGATGACAACGCTTAATTGAAATGGCTGGTGAAGTCGTTTAAGAGCCTCTTTAGAAATGCCGTCTGATTTTTCTTTTAACAATTTGGCCATTCCGTCTCGATATCGATCCGGGATGTTAGAATACAGGACTTCTGACAATTGCCTGGCAAAAGCCTCGATGTCCTCTTTGGGGTAGGTGAATAATTCCTCAAATTGATCAAAGATCAGTAATACTCCCTTGGATTCAGGATTTGACAACTGCTGGGCTTTAAGCAAGTACCACAAACTTGGATTTTTTTCCGTATACAGCTGTTCGAGCAGATCTGATTGTTGCTGCAGTACTTCGCGGGCATTGTCCAGGGGCACCTTCTCTAATTCTGATTCATAAGCTCCAAAGCGCAGCGCAAAGGGTGTAAAAGATTGACTCTCTCTTACTTTGGGTATTAAACCGGCATTCAGCAAAGAGCTTTTACCCAATCCGGATTTGGCATACAAAATCAGCAAGGGAGTTCCCTGAATGCGCTGAAACAGCAACTCAACCTCCTTTTCCCGCCCGAAGAAGATACTGGATTCTTCTGCACTGAAAGGCTTGGCTCCCGGATATCGATATACCAAACTCATAAGGCCAGTTTTTTCGCTTCTTCAATCAGTTCCATCAGTGCCTCCGTGAGTTGGTTCTCGGTGATCTGCTGGTTTTCAAAACTCAATACGCCTTTGACGACTCGTTTCTTATATTTTCTGTATCGACCGGCTAAATGCAACACATCGTCTTCCAGCTCAGTGTCTTCCACCAGGTCTCCCATCAGATCGATGGCGGCTTCTAACTCGGCATTGCGAATGAGTTGCCGTACCTTATCTAACTGGTCCCTCCCTTCGCTGAATGGTTGACGCAACTCCTCCGGACTAAATTGGGCGTGTAATGCTCGGACGAATCCTTCAATGTTTTGACTAATGAAGTTGATCCGGAACTGATCCAGACAGAAGGTCGTTAGTTCCTCTGTCATGGATTGGTTGGCCGCAAAACGAGTGAATTCATATTGTCGGTTGTGGATTTCCAGTTCCCGAAGCACCAGTTGCATGTACCATTTATCGAATGGGACTCCCAGGAAAATAAAGTTTTTGACTTCCTGGAGATGGATCTTCAGCTTTTCAGGCATGGACCGCTGAGCAAAGATGGATTTAAAGTAGTCGTACAGATCGTCATGTGTGAGTATGATGGACTCCTCGCTTTCTACCGAGCCGAATAGATTGTAAATCAAAGGGTTTTTCTTGCTGGGCGTTTTAATTAACTGAGGGTCTTTATTTCTTTTATAATATCCACTCTGAGCAGAAAAATCTGCTTCGTCAAATGCCTTGCTTAATAAGGAGTCTGGAGTAACCGACAGGTAAATATGGAAGGGAATCTCAGCCAGCATCCGGTGAATGGTATTCGGTTGAATACCCTGGTAAAAAGATTTGATCTGGTGGCAGATCAATGTCCGTTTGTAAGCTTCATCAAAAAGGAAAAATTCGTCATCCGGATAGTAGCGATAAATGTTGTCGTTGTTGGGAATGTCAAGTTGCTTTAATAAAGCTTGCTGGCAGCTTAATCCGTTTTCTTCTAAGACATTGAACTCAGGCCCTACAAGCAAGACACATTTCTCCTGCCGGATCTTTTCGATCATAAAATCGAGCTGGGCCTGTACAGTGCGTGCTTCGGGTTCTGGCATTCTGGTGTTTTTACCTACAATTTAATAAATATAAAGAAAATGCTGCTTTGACTACTGACTTTCCTCATTGAAAATGTGCTATCGGCTTTTTAACTTCAGAGTTAAACAAGTTCCACCATGCCTGGAATACCTTGTATCGTTAACCAAAAACAATTGTCATGGGAACTGCTCAATTATTTTTCATAATCTTATCTATCCTCGTACTGATCATTATCGCCTGGGTCTTCATTAGAAATCCAACAATCAGAAAAGAAATTGATTCGATCACAGGCCTGGGCTTTGGCCTGATCCTGATCGGGATGTTCTTCAACGGTGATGATCGTTTTATCGGCTACGGCTTGATGACCGCCGGCGTGATCTTCCTGATCGTAGATGCGGTCTTGAAGTTTAGAAGAGCCGGGCAATCATAATTGTATGTTTTTGTGTAAAAATGCCTTTGGCATTTTTACACAATTTCAAAACCCTTTCTCATTGTCCGTTCCACTACCGTTCCCACCATCCAGGAATGAAGAGGGCTCTTCTCCTTTCCCTATCTTTAGGGCTCAACCAAATCACAAAATATAGCCTTTATGAAAAAAGCCAGTTCTTTGCTCGTTTTCATTGTTTTTGCTTTTACATCCACCTTACAAGCCCAATTACCTGAGCAGCCGGAGGATGTTTCCCCATTGTTGATAGGCGAAACCATGCCCGATCATGAACTTATTGATACGGAGGGTAAAAGGGTTTCATTTCACAGTTTATTAAAAGACAAAAAGACGGTATTGATCTTTTACCGTGGCGGATGGTGCCCTTATTGCAATGCTCATTTAGCAGAACTCGGTCAGAGAGAGCAGGACATTCTGGACCTCGGCTATCAGATTATGGCCATCAGTCCGGATGCTGTAAAGGAAATTTCCAAAACGGGCGCGAAGGATGAGATCAAATACAAGCTGCTTTCTGACGCAGATGGTTCCTTCTCTATGGCAGCCGGCATCGCCTTCAAGGCTCCAGACCGCTACGAAAACCGATTGTTTAGAGTATCGGACGGACAAAATACGGGGCACCTGCCGGTTCCATCCGTCTTTGTTTTGAACGATGAAGGAGAAATACTATTCGAATACATCAACCCGAATTACAAGCAACGCATGAGTGCGGAGATGTTAATTGCGGTACTAAAGACTTTAAAAAAGGAATAAAAGGCGGAAGCCTTTTATTCCTTTTTTCTTTCTGCCCGTTTCTTAATACCTTTCAGCATGCCTCGTTCCATAAAACAGTGAACAGGCTCCAGGATCGTATAATGAACTAATTGTTCCCACCCATTTCTAGGCGATAAATGGAAACGGGCGATCAAGCGGGTGGTGTTTTCATCGATTGGGCGCAAATGGAACGACCAGCCGCCATTAACTGCTGTAGCCAACACCATGGTTTTTTCCGGTGTCATAGAGTACACCTGTAACTGCGCGGATTCGCCGTATTTATCCGGCGCAACCCATACCTCATCTCCTTCGTCCAGGTCCTGCCACTCTTCGTGAATGTAATCAGCATTGTGCAGGTCCATACCGAAAAAGTCTTCCAGCCAGTTGTAGGAGTAAAATCCTCCTTTTTTCCAACCCATCTGAACCAACCATGGCCAAACATCTTCAGCCGCTGCTTTGATCGTAATGGCTCGGGTAGATTTGAAAACCCGGGTATCCGAGAGTTCGTCACCGGGTAGCTCTTCTGCTACCTCTTGTTTGGTGGCGCCCCAATGCATATGCCAGGGCCGAATCAGATAGTGATATCCTCCCATTAGCAGTACCATACCGCCCTGTACCCAGGCTAGTCCTACTAAGGCGGCGTACAAACCGTCTGCAAACAGTAAAATGGCTCCAACCACTATAACCGCTAGCAGCGTGATTAGGAACAGGCTCCCTCTTGCGAGGCTCCTGCCGGCAGGAATTCTGCCTGTGATGTGATCCAATTGTGTTGTTTTCATAATGAATTATTTTTTATCCCGCATGGATTACTTACCTTAATACGAGGAAATTATCTTCAACATAAGTCATCCCCTATTTTTTAAAAGAGGGTTTAGAAAAACTGCTTATTCAACTAAACCTTGATTTTCAATTCGTTGTCCGTTCCTAGTTGTTCGCAATTAAACGAACAACGGACAACGAGCAACGAGCAACAAAAACTAAATAATTGAAAAGTACTGCTTTATAAATTACCTCAAAAAATCGGGATGACTCATGTTTTCAGGCACTTACCTCATACTATTCTGTTATAAAACTTTCACAACATTTTCAATGACAAGCGTCACCTAAACCGATCAGCATGGCAAAAAAACGTACTTGGAAATTTTGGGTATTCCGCTCTCTTCTCTTCATTTTTATTATTGTAGCCATTTGGCTTATTAACCTTATTTGGTTTCGGCCCTTAAACATCCGACATTTTTATAACCGGGTTTTTATTGAACTAGCCCTTGATAATCCTGAATTGGTCACTTCCATGGGAATTCCGGTCATTTATAATTGGAGTAAAGATGAGCTGAACGATATTTCGGATAAAAAACAATGGGAAGAGTTCAACTGGATGAAAGATCAGTATAAAACACTTACCAGCTATAATCTTGATCGCCAATCAGAAGAGAATCAATTAAATACCAAGATCCTCAGCTGGTATATGGACACGCAAATCCAGGGGGAGCCCTATTTTTACCATGGCTATCCCGTCAATCAAATGTTTGGGATTCAATCTGGCCTACCCAGTTTCATGGCCAGCTCGCATAAGCTTAGGAACAAAAGCGATGTAGAAGCCTATATTGCTCGCCTGTCAAAGTTCGATACCAAATTTGACCAGCTGATAGATGGCCTAAAGATCCGCGAAGAAAAAGGCATCATACCTCCCAAGTTTGTCATAGACCGGGTGGTAAACGAAATGAATGGTTTTGTAGGGAAAAAAGAAAGAGCGGTAGAAAACCTGGAAGTGGAACCAGGCCCCGTACAGTCCAATATTCTCTATACCAATCTTGATTCCAAGCTTGCCCAGATCGAAGACCTGAGCGAAGCGGAAAAAGAGCAATACAAGCAGCAAGTAGAAAATGAAATTCAAACCACTGTTTTTGGAGCGTACAACAAATTGATCAATTATTTTGAAGGTTTGCACGACCAGGCTACCACCGATGACGGCGTTTGGAAGTTGCCGGATGGCGACAATTTTTACGCCTACCAGCTCAGGCAAAATACAACTACCGACCTAAGCCCCGCTCAGGTGCATCAGCTAGGACTGGATGAAGTAGACCGGATCTCAAGACAAATGTGGGATATTCTCATCAGTGAAGGATATACCGATACGACTAAGACCCTGGGCGAAGTAGTTCAATCTTTAGGTAAGGAGGAAAGGTTCCTTTTTCCCGAAAATGATGAAGGACGGGCGGAGTTGCTGGAAGAATATAATGATATCCTAGATGAGATCAGCGCCGGCTTAGATGACGCCTTTGATATTCGTCCCAAATCTCCGCTTGAAGTCCGGAGAGTACCGGAATTTAAAGAAGTGGGCAGCGCCAAAGCTTACTATGAAGGCCCGGCCATGGATGGTTCTAGGGGTGGTGTGTTTTTTGCCAATCTCAGGCAGGTGAGTGAACATCCCCGCTACGGCATGAAAACGCTGGCTTATCATGAAGGAATTCCCGGCCACCATTTTCAAATTGCTATTCAAAGAGAATTAAAAGGCGTGCCCATTTTCAGAACGGCCATTCCTTTTACTGCTTATTCGGAAGGCTGGGCACTCTATGCAGAACAGGTAGCCTGGGAATTGGGCTTTTACGATAACGATCCTTTCGGCAACCTGGGGAGACTCCAGGCCGAACTTTGGCGAGCAGTTCGCCTGGTAGTGGATACGGGTATTCATTATAAAAAGTGGACCCGTGAAGAGGCCATAGAATATATGGTAAAAAATACCGGATTGACCACCACCGAAGTAACCACTGAAATTGAACGTTACATCGTGATGCCCGGACAGGCTTGCGCTTATAAAATTGGCATGCTGAAAATTTTGGAGTTGAGAGAAAAAGCGAAGAATGCCCTGGGAGATCAGTTTGATCTTAGAGAATTTCATAATGTCGTTTTAAAAAATGGTGCCGTTCCATTAAGTATTCTGGAGGAACTGGTCGATGAATATATCGCGGGCACTTAATTTTGCTAATTCTGGCAAAAATGAAGATCTGTTTTACAACTGACTGTAAAGCCTGTTAAATTAGGCTTCATATTCTGTCATTAAAGGTGATTGGCCGCCACGGCGGCCAATCACCTTTAATGACTGTTATCCAAAAAAACTTCAATCCCATGAAACCACTTCAGTTAGTTTTTTTATTCCTAAGCTTTTTTACCTTTCTCCAAACCCTTTCCAGCCAGTCCGATTACCAAAAAACCGTCATTCCCGGGGCCAAATGGACCATGCGTAAAGGACAAGGTATGGGCTCCTTCGGCTATTCCGAAATAGCCATTTCCTGTGATACCTTCAGAGCAAATGGTCAGGCTTACCTGGCTGTTCAACTACTTTCCGGTGTGAATGGAGCTAGCTGCAGCCTGGGGTACGTCAGGGAGGATGTGGAGGAGCAAAAACTTTATTTTATCCCACAGGAGCATGAAAACCCGGAAGAAATCCTAATCGTCGATTATTCCCTGGAAAAGGGTGATACCTTTGTCAATTATCGCGGATTTGAGTATGTAGTAGATACGGTAAGAAGGATAGATTTTTTTGGTAAAACAACTAAATTTATAGACTTTGGCCCCTTAGCTTCCGATGGCTTTATAGTGGGCTTCGGATCCTATATGTCAGGACCAGTGATGAATTGTGAGGGTTTCACTAACATTGATGATTATGAATTGCTGGAACCTAACTGTAGCCAGACGACGAGCTTGGAAGACTTTCTTTTTGCACAGACCATCAAAATTAGCCCTAATCCCGCTTCCGAGCAATTGAATGTTTATTTGGAGGCCCCGGAGAAGGATGTAGTTACTTTAAGAATTTTATCAGTAGTAGGGCAGGTACTTCTGGCCAAAGATTTGCATTCTGGAAATAATCTGATCAACCTACATCAATTCCCCAAAGGATTGCTTTTCCTGGAATTTAAACAAGGTGAGAAGCGTTTCATGAAAAAACTGATTCACAAATCCCATTGATGTATACGGAATGATAGATTTTGTTCATACTTTAACCCAAAACCCAAAACCCAAAACCCAAAACCCAAAACCCAAAACCCAAAACCCAAAACCCAAAACCCAAAACCCAAAACTAAATTATATGAAAGACGTATTCGGACAAGCACTCTACAGCTATTGGGAAGGCGACAAATCGACGCCCTATCTCATTCGCCGCGATGACGGATACGTGTCTAAGGGGAGTCTGAAGGAATACTTCGCCACCTGGCTGGAGCCGCTCGAAGAAAGCGTGGTGCAACATGTGAAGGGAAAAATTTTGGACGTTGGTTGCGGAGCGGGGCGGCACTTGTTGTATTTCCAAAATCTGGGAATGGAGATTATGGGAGTAGATCGTTCTCCTTTAGCTATTCAGGTATGCAGAGAGAGCGGTGCCCGGGAGGCGGAGGTCATGGATATTTTTGAAAACACTTTGGAACCGGCCTCTTTCGATACCATTTTACTATTTGGGCACAATATCGGCATTGGAGGAAACCTGGAAGGAGGAAAAAAATTGTTATCCGTTTTGCGAAAGCTGGTCCGTCCGGAAGGGGTGTTATTGATGACAAGCAGTGATGTTACAAGAACCCGGCAGGGAAGGCATTTCGAATACCATCAGAAGAATACCGATAACGGCCGCTATCCTGGTGAAATCCGGATCCGGGTGGAATACAAAGACCTCATCAGCGAATGGTTCGCCTGGCTGCATGTCGCACCTGAAATGTTGAAAGAAATGGCGGCAGCTACCGGCTGGGAGCTGAAAGAAGCGCATGGATATTTTGATAATGATTATGCGGCGGTGTTGGGGGCTTTAAATAGGGCATCCCTGAAAAGGGATGCATGAACGGCCTGACGGAATAAAATTTCGTCAGGCCGTTGTTATTTTAGCATCAGTTGAGAGGAGAACCAGACTATCAAAGCCAATTTCCATTGTTTTCTAAT
>JAUIKE010000193.1 GCA_030430845.1 Bacteroidia bacterium
CTGGAGATCTTCCTGACCAGGGGAAACTTTAAGGTAGACAAACTTGACTTTGCTAATGACGATATCGTTTTGGAATATGCCGGCTTAAAGGGCACTCGGGTTACCGTGGAAAACAACCTCGTAACGGACACGCTTGCATATCTCCCTCCACTTGACCCCCTGGCCGATTCTCTCGCATTATTAGATACTTCTTTTTTAAAAATAGCGGTGCACGAAATCGAATTTGAAGACGGGTATTTTCAGCTGGATAATTTCAGAAAAGATCCGGTTAAGATGACGGGACCTGACGAACTGGACTACAAGCATATGCGTGTGTATGATGTACAGATGGATATAGATAGTTTCCAGTTCAATGATCGGGATTTTAGCTTCAGGGGAGAACCAAACTTCATCTCGGCCAAGGCTCAAAGTGGATTTGTGCTTAATAGACTGGCGGCCGACAAGGTGGAAGTGGGGCCTACTCAGGTAGTCCTGAATGGCTTAGAGGTCATTACACCTTACAGCCAAATTGGAGACACCCTGGTATTTAATTTCGATGAATACATCGATTTTGAAGACTTCGAAAACTCCGTGGAGGTGGATGGCCAGCTCGATTATGCGAGTGTTGCCATCCGGGATATTCTTGTATTTGCTCCTAATTTGGCTAATAACGAGTTTTTCAATAACAACCGTAATGAAGTCATTACCATTGACGGCCGTATTTCAGGTTCTGTCAATGACTTGCGCGGCCGAAACCTGAATATACAGTTGGCGGATGATACCCGGCTGGAAGGCCGTTTCAGTTTTAATAACCTTACCGTTCCGAATGAGGAAGTCTTGAGTTTAAGGCTCAATAATCTCGAAACCAGTGTGCGAACCTTACGTCAGCTTTTGCCTCGCTTTAAGCCCCCCTCTAATTTTGACAAATTGGGTATGCTGCGATTTAATGGATCTTTTGACGGCTTGTTGCAAGATTTTGTGGCCGACGGTAATCTGATCACCGACCTGGGAAATGCCAGTGTTGAGGAAATGAGGATGAACCTCAAAGAAGGTAAGGATAAAGCGCAATATTCCGGAAAGTTGGTCCTCCGCGATTTTGACCTGGGCCGTTGGGCGGGTAATGCCGATTTCGGGATTGTAAACCTTACCACAAATATTGCCAATGGTGTCGGTCTGGCGAGAGAAAATATTGATGCACAGTTGACCGCAAACATCGAAACATTTGGTTTTAAAGGGTATTCTTATGAAAATGCCATCATTGAAGGGAAGTTAAAATATAATTTATTCGATGGCTCTTTGGTGATCAGGGATGATAATGTGGATTTTGAATTCATCGGAGAAATTAACCTGACAGAAGGTATTCCGTTTTATAATTTTGATGCATACGTCCGAAAGCTGGATCTGAAAAAACTCAATTTAAGCCAGCAGGACCTGGTTTTGTCCGGGGATCTAAATCTGGAATTACAGAATAAAAGTATTTCGGACTTGGAAGGAGAGATAGACTTGCAAAATTTTGTTATCGTCAAGAATCAGGAAGAGGAATACCGGCTTAATTCGGTGGCAGTGACTTCCCAATTGGACTACTTCGGTAATAAGACTTTTAAAATAAATTCGGAAATACTGGAATGCCACTTCTACGGTATTTTTGACCTGGATAAAATTCCGAATACGCTTTCTTATTTTTTCAATAAAAACTATCCAGGCTTTTCCCGAAAATTCGGCATCAAGGCACCGGCCAAGGAAGTAGAACCCAGTACTTTTGATTATCGCATTCGCATCAATGATACAAAAGGCTTGGAAACGCTGGTAACCGATAAACTCGGGCCTATTATGGATGCAGATATTGAGGGGTATTATGATGGATTTAAAGATTCTATTTTAATTGATATTTCGCTCCCTTATCTTCAATTTGATCAAATTGAACTGGAAGATCTGGTCTTAATTTACGAAGCTGAAGGCCGTGCCGCCGAAATGGATCTGGCCATCGACTCCACCATCATCGCAAAGAAGTACGGGCTGGCTCCGCTTACTTTTATCAGTCTGATCGACGGGGATTCGCTGCTATTTGGTTTGAACTATTCTCCCTATTCACCATTCGCGGATCAGCCACTATTGCCTAATTCCAAAATTATTGATAAGCTCAATCTAAATGGAGAACTATCCATTGTAGACAGCACTGCGATGAAGCTAGAGTTTGATCAGTCAGACCTGGTCATCTTAGAAGAAAACTGGAACATCCTTCCGGAAAACTATCTGCTTTTTGATAGTAGTTACATAGAAGTGGAGAACTTCCGTCTGGACAAAGGGAAGCAGTCTATCCAGTTAGAAGAAATCCGGGGCAAAGGAATTCGGCTGGCTTTACAAAACTTTGGCTTTCATTATCTGGACGAAGTATGGGAGTACGAAAAATTGGATTTTGCAGGTGATTACGACATCACAGTCAACATCAATGACATTTTTGAGATGAAAGGACTCACCGTGAATGCTTTTTCCGATACGCTTTGGATTAATGATGATGACTGGGGCCAATTTCGCCTCAATGCTTCGGCCAATGACCTCAAAAGCCGGGTAACTTCTGATTTGACGATTACTAAAGATACCCGACAACTTATTGCGGAAGGGTTTCTTCAGCTGGCTCCAACTTATGAAACACCCCGCAAGCCGGAGGAAGAGGCCATGTATTTCGATTACAATTTGCGCCTTATCAACTACCCTTTGGATATAGCAGAATACTTTATCGCTCCCGAGGTTCGGAATGTAGAAGGCAGGTTAGAGGCCGATCTTCGATTCTTTGGTTTGCCTAAAGAACCCAATGTATCCGGAACGATCGGGATGCTTAATGGGGCCTTGACGATCGATTATTTGAAGACTCGATATACCTTTAATGAGGCTACGGTGAATGTAGATAATAAGATCTTTAATGCGACCGGAACGATTGTCAAGGACAAATATGGGCATACCGCGACTTTATATGGCGGTATCATTCATGATCATCTGAAAAACTTTGGCATCAACGCCCGACTCAGAACCGAACGCTTCCTGGCTTTGGATACCAAAAAAGGAGACAATAACATGTTTTATGGGCGGGCCTTGGGAAGAGGAGATATTCGATTTTCGGGCTCTTTTGAGCAAACCGATATTTACGTTAATGCCAGTGTCGGCGATAGCACCATTCTGACGATCCCGGTTAATTCCGAACGGGACGCATCGAATTTGAACTATCTTCGATTCGTTAACAAACAAGAAGAACGCCGCCAGCAAATCGAAGCTGAAAAACGCCTGCGGGACCCTCGCGGATTGAGCTTTGAAATGGATCTGGTGGTAACTCAAGAGTCGCAAGTTCGTATTGTGTTCGACGAACAAGCAGGAGATATCATCGAAGGATCAGGTAGAGGGAACCTACGGATGCTCTTACCCAGAGGGCAGACTTTTCAGATGTATGGAAATTATATCATTGAACGAGGTGATTATTTGTTTACTCTATATAGCATTGTAAATAAGGATTTTCGCATAAAAAGGGGAGGGACCGTCAATTGGAACGGCGATCCATTCGGAGCCGAGATTAATATACAGGCCGAGTATAAAGACCTGAATACTTCAGTGGCGAATTTCATCCAGGAATATCTCCTCAATGCAGATAGCGACCTTAAGAATGAAGCCTCGAATAGCACGGATGTTAATCTTCTGCTGAACTTGCAGGGAGAATTACTGGAGCCCATTATCTCCTTTGATATTGAGTTCCCTCAATTGCGAGGCCAGCTGCAGACGTACACAGAAAGTAAGCTTCGGGTACTTAAGCAGGATCAAAACGAACTCAACAAACAAGTCTTCGGTCTGATCATTGCCGGTCAATTTCTTCCAACCGACTTTAACCTACAGGGAAGCCAGATCCTCTATAATACCGTGAGTGAATTTGTATCAAATCAATTATCGCTGATGTTGACCGAGCTGTTCTCCGAATTTATAGGAGATGATGAAGTCTTATCCAGTATAGATTTCGATATTGCCTACAATCAGTATCAGAGTGTAGACCTCGGCGAAGGGCAGGACTTTAACCGGGGAGATGAGCTCCGGGTACGCCTAAAACAAAACTTTTTCAACGACCGCCTATCCATTCTGGTGGGCGGGAACATTGATATCGGCAATTCCGTCCGGGCCACACCTGAGACCAACGGAGCTTTCATCGGAAATGACTTTGTATTGGAATATGCCCTCACCCAAGATCGCAGTTTGAAACTGCGTGTTTATCAGCGCTTGGAGCCGGATATCGGTTCCGGACGGAAATTCCAGATCGGAACGGGCCTAAGTTTTCGTAAGGAGTTCGAATCCTTCAGCGATTTTCTGAAGAGCTTTCGGAAAACAGCGAAAGGAACAAAGTAAAGGAGCTGATAATTGGATTTAAAAAATTCGATCTTTTTTTTCAAAAAAACTTTAAAAATATTAGTACAATTAAGCGGAATAAGCTATATAGTACTGACTAAGTACTACTGGAGATTAGTTAAGGTTTGCCACCAGCCGGCGGCAAACCTTAACTAATCAAACGATGCTATATTATTAAACCAAAAAATCGAAAAATGGGATTATTTTCATTTATCAAAGGCGCCGGTGCTAAATTATTCGGTGGCAAAAAGGAAGAAGAGAAAAAAGTAGAATTAACCCGGCAACAAGCCCTGGCACAAGAAATTCAGCGCCTCGGAATTCCAATTTCTAATCTGTCAGTCGATCTCGGTCAGGCTGTTATTGTGAGAGGAGAAACTGAAACCAACGCCAACCGGGAGAAAATCATCTTGGCATTGGGTAATGTTGAAGACGTTGCGGTTGTAGAAGACCAAATTGTCGTAACGAACCCTGAGCCGGAAGCTGTCTTTTACGTGGTACAAAAAGGAGATTCTTTATCTAAGATTGCCAAAGCACAATATGGAGATCCAATGAAATATCCGCAGATCTTTGAGGCGAACCGCCCATTACTGAAAGATCCCGATGAGATCTATCCGGGGCAAACATTACGAATTCCACCTTTGTAAAATAAAAAAAGTGAACCGCTCCAAGCGGTTCACTTTTTTTATTTTACAATTGCACCATTCGTTGTCTAAGTAAATGATCTGCCACTACTAGAGCTGCCATGGCCTCTACAATGGGCACAGCTCTTGGCACCACACAGGGATCGTGTCGTCCTTTACCACTAACGGTCGTACTTTCTCCCTCTTTATCTACTGACTCCTGTTCGGGAACGATGGTCGCTACCGGTTTGAAGGCCACCCTGAAATAGATATCCATGCCGTTAGAGATTCCTCCCTGAATACCTCCAGAATGATTCGTTCGAGTTTTAATTCCGTAGTCATCAGAATAGAAAACATCGTTATGCTCGGAACCTTTCATTTTTACACCTTCAAAGCCTGAACCATACTCAAAGCCTTTGCAGGCGTTGATGCTGAGCATGGCCTTGGCCAAGTCAGCATGCAGTTTATCAAAAGCCGGTTCTCCCAGCCCGGCGGGGCAGCCTTCGATGACACAGTTGACGACTCCGCCAATGGTGTCGCCTGCTTTTTTGACTTCTTTGATATACCGTTCCATTTGAGCGGCCATCTCGGGATCCGGACAGCGAACGGGGTTGTCTTCCGTCAGGGTAAGGTTTAAATCTTGGTAAGAGGCATTTAAGGTCATTTCTCCTACCTGACTAACATAGGCAGAAATATTGACGTCTTGCTGATCTAAAAAAAGCTTAGCGATGGCTCCGGCCGCTACTCTGGCTGCCGTTTCGCGAGCCGACGAGCGGCCACCTCCACGGTAATCACGCAAGCCATATTTAGCGTGATAAGTGAAATCCGCGTGCGAAGGGCGAAACTTATTGGCAATATGACTGTAATCTTTCGATCGGGCATCGGCATTGTAAATGACCATTGCGATAGGCGTGCCGGTGGCTTTTCCTTCAAAAACGCCCGAAAGGATCTGGATGGTATCACTTTCCTTTCGCTGAGTGACGATTTTTGATTGGCCGGGACGACGCCGGTCCAGCTCGTGTTGAATAAAGCTTTCGTCAATAGGCAAGCCTGCGGGGCATCCGTCCAGGATTAGCCCGATAGCCTTGCCATGTGATTCTCCAAAAGTGGTGATCTTGAATGCTTGCCCGAATGAGTTTCCAGCCACAATATGCTTTTTTTGATTTTAATAGAGACGGTGCGTGACGAGACAAATATAAACTTTCATTGGAAACTGGCTAATGGAAAAAACAATTCCTTGATTTAATTTTTTTTGGAAAATGGAACTTCAAACGCACCAAATTGTTACTTTTTATACCTGCCGATAAGATGGAAAATATTGTGTAATTTTGCAGGCTATTTGAAATAGCTGGAAAAAGCCGCCGGCCGGCAGTTTTTTTCAACGACAACTTTTTTTACTATGCAACTGGAACCGAAAGACGTATACGAAAAGTTAGAGTTTGACAAGGTACTGAGACTGATCGAAGTGGAATGCCTGGGCGAACTTGGCAAAAACCAGGTTCGACAAATACGCCCGATCACACGCAAGGCTCAGATTGATCGGATGCTGCGAGAAGTGGAAGAATTTAAACGGACCATTGATAATAATGATCGTTTCCCGATCAGTTCTTATGCCGATATCAGCCGAGACCTGGAATTGTTGAAAGTGCCCGATTTTGTGCTTCCGGAGGAAGCCCTGGGGCGCATTAATATTGTGCTCAGATTTGTTCATGAGATCATCAGCTATTTTAACGATGATAGGAGAGCGTTATATCCCGGATTACATGACATTATCAGCGAACTGGTTTTTGATTCCAGCCTGATTGATGAGATCGAGCGGGTGATCGATGAGGAAGGGAATATCCGGGCAGATGCTTCTCCGAAATTGCAGAAAATACGCAAGAATATTGGTGCGAAGCAAAAGGAAATGGATAAGCAGTTTCGCTCCGTCATCAATGAATATCGAAATAAAGGCTGGCTGACCGATAATGTGGAGAGTTTCCGGAACGGTCGCCGTGTATTGAGTGTGCCTGCCGAACATAAAAGAAAGATCCGGGGAATTATTCATGATGAATCGTCTACTGGTAAAACGGCTTTTATTGAGCCCGAAGCCATTATCGGCATCAATAATGATATTTTTGACCTGGAGCAGGAAGAAAAACGGGAGATCTACCGCATTTTGAAGGAACTCAGCGCTGTGCTACGTCCCTACGCTCCGAATATTGAGTCCTATCAGAAAATTCAGGTGCGCTATGACGTTATTCAGTCGAAAGCTAAGATCGCCGTACGAATGTCAGCCAACAAGCCTCGACTAAGGGAAAAACCGATTATCGGTTTTCAGGAAGCTTATCATCCGCTTTTGTTGCTGAAAAACAAAGATGGGGGAAAAGTGACGGTACCCTTTGACATGAAATTATTCAAGCCGAATCGTCTATTGCTTCTTAGCGGCCCGAATGCAGGAGGGAAGTCTATCACCATGAAGGCCGTTGGATTGCTCCAACTGATGTTACAGTCGGGCATGTTGGTGCCGGTACACGAAGAAAGCGAAATGGGGGTCTACAACAAGATCTTTGCCGATATCGGAGACCAGCAATCTTTGGAAGATGACCTGAGTACTTACAGCTCACGTTTACAGAATATGAAAACTTTTCTGGATCATGCGGACCGTCAGACTCTGATCCTGATCGACGAATTTGGTGCCGGTACGGACCCCAAGATTGGTGGAGCCATTGCGGAGGCTATCCTGCGGGAGTTCAATTTTAAAAAAGTGTTTGGGGTAATTACTACCCACTTTTCAAACCTAAAGATCTTTGCCTATAAAACCAAGGGCATTGTCAATGGTTCTATGGCTTTTGATAAAGAGCACCTGGCCCCAACCTTCCAATTAGGTATTGGAAAACCAGGCAGCTCTTACGCTTTTGAGATCGCCAGTAAGAGTGGTCTGAACAAGGAGGTCATGGAATACGCCAAGCATCGGACGGGAGCAAATGAAAAAGCAGTGGATCAATTATTAGTAGATCTTCAGCAGGAGAAGGCAGAATTAGAAGAAAAAATGGCCAAGATCTTGGGTAAGGAAGAACAACTTGATAAACTTATCCGCAATTATGATCATTTGCACAAAGAACTGGAAGTCCGTCGAAAGCGCGTTAAGCTTGAAGCTAAAGAACAAGCCTTGCAACAGGTAGCCCGGGACAATAAAGAGTTGGAGAACCTGATACGGGAAATTAAGGAAAAACAGAATCTCGAAGAAGCCAAAAAAGCTGCGGTTAAGGTAAAAGAGGAGCGAAAGAAAATCAAAGAAGAGGTTGTTACTTTAAGAGATCAGGTTTTTTATACACCTACAGCAAAAGAGCGCAAAAAAGGCCCCATTAAGGTAGGGGATTATGTGAAACTGCGTACGGGGGGAGCTACCGGCCAGGTGGAGTCTTTAGAAAAAGGTAAAGCCGTCATACAAATGGGCCTGATGCGTATGACCGCCAAGGTGAAGGACCTCCAGCATGCTTCCGAACCTTTGGATGTCCAACAATCCAGAAGTGTGAACACCGATACGATCACTCAAAATACGTCCTTCCAGTCGAAGATCGATATTCGCGGAATGCGGATGGAGGAAGCCTATAAAGTGTTAGAAGATTTCTTTGATCAGGCTTTGATGGTAGGCGCCTCACAGCTGAGAGTCATCCATGGCAAGGGCAACGGCGTACTCCGAAAAGCTGTGCAGATGAAATTGAAGGAGTATGATATGGATGTCACCATGAGCCATCCCGAGCAGGAATTTGGAGGGGATGGGGTGTCAATTATTGATATAAATTAGAAAAGGAGCAGCGGCCGCTGCTCCTTTTCTAATTAAAACATTTCAGTGGCAGCGAAATGGAAATTCGCTTCCCGCAATGCATTTTCATCAGAATCGGCACCGTGAACGGCATTTTCGCCGATGCTGGTAGCATACAAAGCGCGGATGGTACCAGGCTCTGCCTCAGCAGGATTGGTAGCGCCGATGAGTTTTCTGAAATCTTCTACGGCATTGTCTTTTTCCAACACAGCCGCCACGATAGGGCCTGAAGACATGAATTCCACCAATTCGCCATAGAACGGGCGTTCTTTGTGAACTTCATAAAATTCGCCTGCTTTTTCAGGAGACAGCTTAGTCAGTTTCATTGCTACGATGCGAAAGCCACCTTCGTTCATCATGTTGAGGATAGCGCCGATGTGCCCGTTTTTTACGGCATCCGGCTTAATCATGGTAAATGTGATATTTCCAGCCATTGTGTAAATTTTTTTTTATGAATGCCAATGCGCGTATTGCCCGCATTGGCATTCATACCTTCATAAATTTTGCGCAAAGCTAGTGAAACACATTTATTCTATCCAAACCTCTCCTGATATATTTTGGTTAAATTCATATTTTTTCCCAATTTCGCAGATCTGATAGGTAATTACCAATGGAAAACTTAAACGAATTACGAGCTTTATTGGCTCTACCCAAGGATATTGTTATTACGACTCATCGAAATCCGGATGGCGATGCCATTGGATCTTCTCTGGGATTGCTACATTTTTTGAGCAAAACAGGCTTGCACGATGTCAAGATCGTTTCGCCCTCCGAATACCCGGATACTTTCTCCTGGATGCCGGAGGTGGATAAGATCATCGTTTATGATGATGAACCTGAAAGAGCACAAAAAATCATCGAACAGGCTGGGCTGATCTTTTGCCTGGACTTCAATTCTCTGGATCGGATCGATAAGGTAGGAGAGATCATTCAACCTTTGAAAGCACCCAAGGTGATGATCGATCATCACCTCTTTCCGGAGGGCTTCGCCGATTTTATTTTATCTGATACCACCGCCAGTTCTACCTGTGAGCTCGTTTTTGACTTTATCGAGATGATGGGATTGAAGGCAGAGTTGGATAAAACCATTGGCGAGTGCTTGTACACGGGGATCATTACAGACACAGGCTCCTTTAAGTATAGTACTTCCTCTAAATTATTCAGAATTGTGGCCGAATTGCTGGATACTGGAGTGCAAGATGATGTATTGCAGGACCTGATCTTTAATTCTCTAAGTGAGAAGCATCTGCGCTTGTTAGGTCATTGCCTCAATAACAGAATGGAGGTCCTGGCCGAATTTAATACAGGCATCATTACACTAACGAAGGAAGATTATCAAAATTTCGATATTCAAAGAGGGGACACAGAGGGAATTGTCAATTTTCTCCTTAAAATGCGACATGTCAAGATGGCTGCCTTCATTATGGAACAACCGACCATTGTGAAGATCTCCCTTCGTTCAAAGGGCGACTTTTCAGTTCAGGAGATTGCCAAGCGGCATTTTCGGGGGGGCGGTCACAAGAATGCCTCCGGAGGAGCCTCTTTCCAACCCCTGGACACCACTGTCAAAAAATTTAAAGAACTATTACCGCGTTATAAGCACGTGTTAAATGCATAGTGTAATTTCATCCGTTGTTGGTGGGGTTGTGTAAAAACTTCTATATGAAACCAATTTTATTCATACCTTTCCTATTCTTACTATTCTTGTTTTCCTGTCAGTCGGATCAATTGGACAGGAAAACGAGCAGCGGTTACCATTATTTGCTCCATCAAAAAGGAGAGGGCCCACATGCTAATCCTGGAGATTACGTGTACTACCATGCCCGAATGTACTATCAGGGCAAAGTTCAGCAAGATTCCCGTACCATCGGAAGTCAGCCTTTTTATATGATTCCTGTCAAGGAAGATCAACAGAGCACTGCGGCGGGAAGCCTGATTGCCATCCAGGAGGTTTTAAAGGAACTTTCGGTAGGAGATAGTGTTACGGTAGATATCCCGGTGGATCAAATTCCGGGCAATATTAGAGGTTTCAATCCTGGAGATACCATTTTTTATGACATAGTCATCACAGATATTAAAACGCAGGAAGAGTACGAAGCCGGGCGTCGGGCGGTTATCCAGCAAAGGCTGGAGAAAATACGGGATCTTAAAGGCAGAGCTCCTCAAATTGAGGATAGCCTTGCTGAAATAGCAAAAAAATACCAAAGTGGGCAATTGGATGATTCTTTGCAATCTACCCCTCAGGGACTGCGTTATATGATCATTGAAGAAGGAAGCGGAGCGAGAGCTGATACAGGTACCTACGCTACCGTGTATTATGCAGGCGCCCTCATGCGGGATGGCCAGGTTTTCGAAAATGCTTTTGATAAGGGTTCTCCCTATAGCTTTACCGTAGGCCAGGCCCGAGCGATCAAAGGCTGGGAAATTGGATTGCCAAAGTTTCGGCAAGGAGGAAAAGGATATTTGTTCGTTCCGCCTAACTTGGCATACGGAGCAGAAGGAAAAGGCAGTATCCCGCCCGGAGCTGAGCTCGTTTTTTACATAGAACTGGATGAAGTCATCCGCCTGAGTTTTAAACCTCAGGTGGAAGTGAAATAATAGTAATAGAGGCCACGGCCTCCATTATTGACTACTAAAAAATATTTTCTCACAGATTAAAGCTTTCAGGAAAATGACATCAGATCAACTAAAAGATTTGAAAGAGCGCCTGTCCTTGATAAGGAGGTATCTTTGACGTCGATAACCGACTCTTACAAATTGAAGAAAAACAACAACTCACCCTCGATCCAAACTTCTGGAATGATCCGGAAAGGGCCGAGAGCATTCTAAAAGCCCTCAATAGCCACAAAAACTGGGTAGCACAATATGATAAGGTAGCTACCACCATCGATGATGTGGAGGTCCTGGACGAATTTCAAAAAGAGGGCGAAGCTTCGGAAGAAGAAGTGGATGCCGCTTACGAAAAATCCATAGCAGCCATTGAAGACCTCGAGTTTCGCTCCACTTTGAATAAACCGGAAGACGAACTGGGATGCATCCTGGAAATTAATGCCGGTGCAGGTGGTACCGAAAGTTGCGACTGGTCGGAGATGTTGTTGCGTATGTACACCATGTGGGCCGAAAAACAGGGTTTTAAACTTAGCTCACTCAACCGACAGGATGGAGACGTAGCCGGTATCAAGTCTGCCGAACTGGAAATTAAGGGCGATTTTGCCTACGGTTTGTTGAAGGGAGAGAACGGAGTACACCGCCTGGTACGCGTCAGTCCTTTTAATTCGCAGGGTAAACGTATGACTTCTTTTGCTTCAGTATTCGTGCATCCTCTGGTAGATGAACGCATTGAGATAGACGTCAATCCGGCCGATATCGAATGGGATACTTTTCGTTCGAGCGGCGCAGGTGGACAGCACGTAAACAAAACGGAATCGGCGGTGCGACTACGGCACTTACCCTCCGGAATTGTCGTGGAATGCCAGGAAGAGCGTTCCCAACACATGAACCGCGATAAGGCCATCCAAATGCTTAAATCTCGATTGTATGAGAAAGAGCTGGAAAAACAGCGGGCTGAACGCGACAAGGTGGAGGCTGGGAAAATGAAAAATGAGTGGGGATCTCAGATCCGTTCTTATGTCCTGGATGATCGCCGCGTCAAAGACCATCGGACGAATTACCAGACCAGCCAGACGGATGCCGTGCTGGACGGTGATTTGGATGATTTTTTAAAGGCGTTTTTGATGCATAGTGATAATTAACATGGTGACGGCCCGAGGCCGTCTCTATGTATGCTATATATGAATAAACAGCAACTCTTACTCTTAAAAATAGCGGCTTCCGCCGTCTTCCTGGGACGAGGCTGGCAATTCCTGTTATGGGATGCTCCCTATCGATCCTTCTTTTGGGATGAATCCCTCATGGGGCCGGTAGCAAGAAGCCTTGGGTACGATTGGTCGACTTATTTGAATGAATTGGCCACTGATGGAAATATAGGAAAGTTGGTGGTTATCAGTGGGATCATCTTTTTGTTGTGTGCCTTTGCGGTCTGGATACTACCCAGATGGAAGCGTGGTCTTTTTCCTGTAATTCTTTTGGGTGTTTTTCAACTCCTTTTTCTCAGCTTTTTATATTGGAAGGAACATTTTTATATACTGGCGCAACTGATAGAATACAGTCTGCAGTGGTCGACGCCTTTGTTTTTGTTGTATGTGATAAAAAAAGGGGCTACCAGTTCGAAAATGTTTTTTTTGCTCAAAGTAGCGGTGGCGCTTACTTTTGTCGGGCATGGTTTGTATGCTCTGGGGGTGTTTTTCCCTGTACCTGCCAACTTTACGGTTATGACGGTGCAGATATTAGGCGTTAGCCAGGAACAGGCACTGCAATTTTTATTTTGGGCGGGTATATTGGATATGGTGGTGGGAGTTGGCGTGTTTTTGCCTGCCAAATGGGCTCAGTGGATTGTTCTGTACGCCGTTTTTTGGGGATTGGCTACAACGGCTGCACGTATTTGGGCGCATTTTTATATTGACAATTTAGAGTTCGTGTTTTGGCGCTGGGTACCGGAGGCTTTGTTTCGGGTGCCGCATTTTTTGATGCCGTTTTTTTTGTGGAAGGTTTTGGACACTGAAACCACTGGAGGCACTGTATTTATGTGACACAGATACCACTGAAACCACTGGAGGCATTGTGTTGATTGGATCGGAATTCAGTTGCCGATCTGCAGATAGGACGTCTTTTTAATTTTCCGCAGCAATTCATTTCGATCTACAGCTATACTTTCCCCTTCAATCAGGACGGAATTGGCTCTTCCGCGAATATGCTCGTACAGCCAATCGACGATGTCCTCTACAGCATCTTCCACCCCAAAGGTCACATACATCCGAATGGCTTCCCGAAAGCCGATACTCATACCGCGGTGATCTTCATCAATGATCAGGTAAGCTTCTTTGGTTTTGGGAATTTTGTAGCGGTCGCCATACACTAGCATTCGATAGGAGGTTCCGAAGAGATGGTACTTTAAATCTTTATCAGACGTAATGACCTCAATTTTCATTTTATCGAAAGCAAACTGGGCTTCCGGGTGAAAATCGTTCATTTCCAGATTATCAGGCTGTAGCTTTCCTGCGAAGTAGGCTTCCAACTTTTTAGCCAGCGCTTCAATTTTTTGAAATCGTTCGGTGGCCATTTCCTGTACGGTCTCATCTTCAAACTTCTCAAAGTTGTCGGGATGGTACTTCGCCCGAAGCTGCTTCCGGGTCTTTTTGAATTCGTCCGGATGCAGGCTTTCTAAGGATTTCCCCCAATATTTTTTGATGTCTTCTCGCTCAGAGTGCGTTATACTGTCTTGATTCATGTGGATGGCTTAGTTCAATAAGAAGTAAACAACATGAGATACTGTTTTAGTTTAACCGAATAATTCTTCCTACTTCCTCGGATAAAAATTAATCACCCCATCAATATCATAAATAACGACTCCTTCAATAGCTCCTTCGGGGCTGAGCTCGAATTTGTAGCGGTAGGTCACCGGGGCATCCACTTCAAAAATACTTCTGTTGACTGGTATTAAACGGAAAGCTGCTTTCTTATCTGGGTCTTTGACCCACAAACTTCCTTTTTCGAGGTAAATATTGACATCGTGGTACTGTCCGACATAATCCCTTAGATTCTCGACTTTTTCCCGGTTCTTTTTACCCCTGATGCCTTCTTCCAGCCAGCGGAACTTGTTTTTGACCACATAATATTGATCCGGATCGGCGGCAATCACTCTTTTGTAGGCTTGCCGGGCCGAAAGGTACTGATGATTTTTGGCTAGCGCATCGGCATATTGTGACCACATTTGTGCATTGTTGGGAACTTCCTGAAGTTGACGGCGCAATAGCGGCAAGGCTTTGTCCAGCATCCCGAGGTTTCTAAGCATCCAATAGGTATTACTACTTATGCCGGCTGCTGCTTTTTTATCCTGTGCGAAGATTTGGTCATAAAGCTTCATCGCTTCTGTGGAGTCCTTGTACACAAAGGCCATTTTGAGATCTTTCCTGGCTTTCAGCTGTTCGCTTTTGTGGTCCGGGTAGTTCAGCCAGTCCACTAAGGTATAATCTGCCGGAAAGTGGATCTGCAACATGTCATCAAGGATGGATAGCCCGTTCTCACTATTAGTAAAATAAACAAAACCCTCTTTGGTATCCGGATAAGCCATGACGAAGCAACGGAATAAGCGATTGTCGCCCCAATGCCAAAGCACCTTTCTCTTTCCTACAAACTGTAGGCCGATGCCATATCCCCACTGGATCAATTGATCAGTGTCGGGAACGATGGATCGTGGGTTGAACATGAGGGTCATGCTCGTCCAGCGGAGTATTTTGCCGTTCAAAAGAGCTTGCATAAAAACGGCATAGTCTCTGGCGGTCGTCCAAAGGCTGGCCGCAGCGTTTACTTCTTCAAACTTATTGTAAGACTCTTCTAGTTCGATTTCATTATAGGAGTTGGGAACTAATTTTTCATATTCTTCTTTCCACTGAAGGGAGGAATACTTCATTTCCAATGGCTCAAAAATGCGATCCTGAGCCATTTCCTGCAGCGACTGACCACTGATTTTTTCCAATACCATCCCTAACCAAACAAAGGCTTCTCCGGAATAACCAAAGGTTTTGCCCGGCTCATTTTTTAAGGTGATGCTGTTGCCGCCCCAGTTCGGAAGGCCGCTGGTATGGCTCAATACCATCCGGGCCGTGATCTTTTGAGCGCGTTTGTCGTCTTCCAGTTTAGGGTAAGCCACCTTTCTCCAAAGCGGCTCGCTGAGGTTGATCTTTTTTTCTTCATACAATTGAAGGCATAAGGTGGCGATGATGACTTTTGTGAGGGAGGCTGCTTGAAAAACGGTGTTGCGTTCTACCTGCTCCAGGGTTTTGATATTTTTAAAGCCGTATTCAAAAAACTGGATGTTTTCTCCTTTAAAGGTAGCCAGGCTCATTCCGGGGATATCTGCTTCATCCATTAGTTTTTTGACAGGGGAGAGGTCAGCAGATTGAGACCAGGTGCTTTGGGCGCCCAAACATAATAACAGTATAATAGTAGTGATTCGCATTTATTTATGTTTTTAAGTCAGCGGCTTTGGTATTTAAACAACTTCAAAGTGCAAAACTTTTTTTAAAACGTTTTCAATCCAAAATTCTTACATAGCCCACACCAAAAGTCCAAAGGGCCGGGGTCTCGCCAGGCAGTACCAGTATACCTAATTCCGGCCGCAGGCTGGAGGTTCGGTTTTTGGAGAAAAAACAGCTGCCGATGTTAAACCCCCAGAGGTTATTATCATTGCCATCCAGGAAAAAATCCAGTTTGGAGCTCAGGCTTAACTCAGCGGACTCTGAGATGG
>JAUIKE010000194.1 GCA_030430845.1 Bacteroidia bacterium
GGCTCATAGGCTTCTGTGGGAATATCTATCCAGCTCCCTTTAATGTCAATATTGGGAGACAAGACAACCGATTTGGCGGTTAAACCGACCTCTACGGCCCCGGAAAGAATGTATTGATTGGTTTGTGAAACGCTTTCTCCAAACACTAATTTGCCTTGCAGATCTGCTGCGATTCCGAAGTATTGAAAAGCCTTGACGGCTTGTTCGCCATAAGGGGCTAATTCGGGATTGGCAATAGCGATTTTTGGTGCGCTTTTTAAAGTGTTGACCCAATTGCTGCTGTCCAATGAAAGTTTGGAAGACCAAACAACTAAGCCGCCCTGCGCATACACTTGAGGAACCGCCTTAGCTAAACCTTCTCTGAATAAATACTCCGGGTATTTCATATCAGCCGAGAGGAATAGATCATAGGGCGCCCCCTGCTGGATCTGGGCAGTAAGTTTGCCGGAAGAACTAATGATGAGCTCGATGTCAATGCTGTCTTGGTCGGCCTCATAGATCTGCTCGATCTCCTGCATAGCAAACTGTGCATTAGCAGCTGTAGCAATAATAAGGGTTGTTCTCCGGCCACCCTCCTTTTTCCCCTGCTCATTGTTTGGATTGCAGGAAAGGATGGTCAACAAGAATATCCAAACAGGTATTAGGAGGTAAGTGCGTGTTATTTTTCCCATTATTCTTTTAGCATTAAATATTTCGCTTCAGGACTAATTTACAGGAGGTCTCTTATTTGATCAAAACTCTGGAATTGGAGTAGGTTTTTGTTTTTCATGAAATTCAAATGAGTGATTTCCTTACGCATCCAGCTTTCGGGAGTATAGGTGCCGGCAGACTCTTTATCGGCAAATTCCACTTCGGCTACGATCAATCCTTTAAGTGGCTGATGGTATACGTCGATCTCGATTGCATACTTGTCCTTTTGCAGCAGGTAGCGGGTTTTATGGATGATATTTTTTTCCACAGCCGGCCAAAGCAGCTCGAATTGCTGTTGGGAAAGAGGCGTTTCATATTCAGAGCGTTCGAGCGTCCCATCCGTTTTTACGGTTAGCCAGTAAGTGTCATTTTTTTGGCGGAGCCGAATTTCCCGTCCCTTGGGTTCTAAAGCCAGATACCCTTGTTTGATGGTAACAAAGGGTAATGCTGTAATGAATGAGGGTAATTCACTGACCCAGAATTTTCGTTCAATTTCTTTGGATGAGGACATAGGCTGAAGAAATTTTTTTAATAGATAACGAGCTACAGCCCGTTATCTATTAAAAATTAGATTATTTACTTCTTTCAAACTCATCCAGCACCTTTCCGTCCAGTCCATAGGTTACTACCCTGATTTTCCCATTACTCATGAAAAAGCGGGTAAAGTGATGCTCTTTGATCACTTTATCCATGACCGGCTGTGTAGAGGAGGCCCCTCCTTCTAATGGAGCGCCGGCTCCCCCCATTACCAGGAAGGTAGTTTCCTGGGGCCCGTAGGTTTTGTTTAGTCGCTCGAAGCTGCTGGTGTAAGCGGAAAGGACGAAGTCGATTTTTGTGGGTCCGGCAATTTGGTCGATCATCGCTCTGATCTGCTCGTCGCCGGCATAGCCTTCTTTAGCCTGAGAATAAGGCGGCTGGTTGATGATGAGAAAGCGCCATTGAGCCGATTGCCAATCTTGAGAAGCGAGCTGTTGCTGGAACCATTGTCCTTGTTCCTGATCAATACCGGCCGGAAAATTTTTATTGGGATCTAAAACGATAAAAGCGGCGTAGGTGGATCTCCAGGAATAATAGGTTCGGCCTCCATTACTGTTTCTGAAATACTGGAAATAAGGCCAGGCTAACAATTCATCATAGAACCCCTTATAATCAGAAGGGCCGATGGCCATGTAGAGGGGGGTGTTCAGTTTGATCGGAGCCAGGCAGGCAAACATATTGACCCAGGGCTGTTTGAGGCCGCTCGTTTCAACCGAATTACCCAATCCGATCGTAAAGGCATCCTGTTTTTGACTCATCTGACGAACCAATTGGCTGAAGGTGTCCCAGCCTCCCTGGGAATTTCCCCAGGCGGTAAATGAATATTCCAGTTGGTTGGGAGGGGCTGACATGCGGAAGCTTTGCGTATTTCTTTTGTCGGTAATATCAACTTTATATGGAACACCTGGCTCAAAGAGGTTCGTATGGGTTTCGCACATGAGCGTTTGGGGCAATTCGCAAAGGAAACGGTTGGGCGCTTGTGTTTGCAAATTGGTCCAATCCAACTGCAGATCCATGAACGTAGAGCGCTCGTACAAAATGGCATAATCTGTAAGATTCGTTTTTTGAATATAAGGTGTGACCAATAAAGGTAAAAACGAGTTGCCTATTTGATTTATTTGTTCATAACTACCAGCCTGTATGGCTGCCACTATCTGATTGGCTTGCCCTTCATTCAAGCTTGGAGCATTAACTGCCTGGCTGACCATTTTTTGCATAAACAGGTCAACGGTAATCAGGTCTCTGCTTTGTTCAAATTGTTCGACACTCAGGGTGCCGACGCTTTTCAAACCTCCGGTATGTTGATTATTCAATACCCGGATATCTATTTTTGAAGCTTTCCGGGCAGCCAGTCCATACATGTTATCGATTCGAGGCACGACTATCTGCCCGTCCTGAAACACTTGTGCTCCGTCATCCGCTTCTACTACGAGATAAGTGGGAAAATCGAGATCGAGTGTTTTACTATACCAAAACGCCATTTTAGGTTGTGCCGACAGATGAGGTAATTGAACCGGCGAAGTCTGTTGTGGTTTGGCTCCGGCTTCTACCTTTAGCCCCAGGGAAGGGTTCCCCGGAGCATAATCCCAGCTTCCCTCAACAGGCGTAGGCTCCGGCAGAATTAATTGATAATCCTGGAAGGCTTGAACGACCTTTAGTTTATTAGGATTAACGAGGCTGTCTTTCGTGATAAAGAACGGCACGTCCATATTTGCTATTTCCGGCGGTAAGGTTTTGGCTCCTTCTTCCGGAGTAGATTCTCCACAAGAGGAAAGAGAAATTGCGATGAGTACAATCAGAACTATTGGTACCAACTTGCCCATATCGAGTAGGTTTAACTTTTTTTGGATAAAAAAAACGATAACTAATTTTTAGTTTTCAGGGCGAAAGATAACCATTTTGCCTCCTTCGGAGCAACGAAAGAGGTTTTTCATAAGTTGCAAGAGATTAATTTTTAAAAAATTGTTGGACGCTTATCCCTTTCCGGAATCTAAAATGGAGTGAAAATAGTCCTTTCGGCAAATGACGGATATCTATTTCCTTTTTTAGCTTATTGGTTGTTTTAGAAAAAACAACTTGCCCGTACAGATTGAGTATACTTATTTCCTCTAGGATATAGTTGTTTTTTGAAAAAGAAAGTTCATAGGATAAATAAGAAGATGCTGGATTAGGGTATAACTTGACCTCAAGGTTCTTTAAAGTAAGTGTGTTTTCAGCACTGATTATAAAAGGCGGTGGGCATTCATTAAAGGTAGAATCGCTGTTGGAATAAGCAAGTAGGCCGTCCAGAGAATAACAAACGAGCCTTTGTCCGCAGGTGGGGCTTATTTTTTCTCTGTCATTAAAAAAGCAGAAGTCATCTTCAAGTAAGGCTTGCGTACTTCCGATGCCCTCTATCCAATAAACTTCATAGTCCCGTGGCTCCTGATAATTTCCGATTACTTTCATGAGCTGTCTTCTTCTGACCTTATTATCTGAATACAATATGGAATCAACCTCTAAAGTCAGTAACTGTTTGCATCCGTTATTTGGAGAGCAATGAAGCGTTATGGTGTCTCCTTTGTTTAGGGAAAAATCATAAATGAGCCTTTCAACGGATTGAAACTCCTCTTTGTCATTATCATAGCTCCAGCTTCGAAGAAAAACTTTTTTGCCTTCTTCTCTGACGCCGCCTTGAAAAAGATTTTCTGCCATCAGTTTCTTATAAATCGTATCGGAAATGATGGTGTCTCCTTTAAATTGATAAACGGACAGCTTGTTACTTGGAGGATTTATCCCATCACTAGAGTTATGCCGAACAACCCAAACGGCCTTTTCATTTGCTAAGGTCACCTGATCTTGGGCAAAAAGGGGCTCGCTTGCGTAAAAAAGAGCTAACACAAAAAAAAGGTACCTGACAAACATGGGGATGTAGTTTAGTGTAGCAATGAAGATATAGTATTAGCGAAATGCCGGCAAGATGGACACAAGCATTGTTTGTCAGGTACCAGCCTTTTTAATCTTGTTTAAGGATGTAACCGTTTTCTTTCCAGTCTTCATATTCCATATACTCGGCTACTTGTAATGCTTTTTTCTTTCCTTTTAGCCGTTTGATCAAATGCAGGGCGCCGTGAATGCCTGATGACACACCCGCTGCGGTGACGATCTTCCCGTTATCCACATACTTTACACCTTCAATGATGCTTGCTTTAGGAGCCAATTCTCGTAGATAATCGATGGAATTATGAAAGGTCGTGGCCGTTTGTCCATCCAGCAGTCCGGCTCTGCCCAGGAAAAAGGCCCCGGTGCACACCGAGAAGATGATATCTGATTGTGGAGCCCGTTCCTTTAGCCAATTAATCACCTTCGGATTATCGGAGGCCTGGCCGGCATTACCGCCAAAAAAGGCGAGGATATCAGCTTTGGGAGCATTGTCAATCGAGTACATCGGCTCGATCCGGAATACCCCCTGGCTAGTGATGGCCTGCCCATCAATGGAGGCCGTAATTACCTCAAAGCCGGCAGAGGTAAAAGCTTCGGCGGGCCCGGCCCAGTCGAGTACTTCTATACCTTCGTGAAGGTAAAACAGAATTCGTTGCCGTTTTGGATTTCTTTTCTCTATCTCGGCCTCTTGTTCGGCCCGACTTCTTTGATTTAATTCCATGGCACAGTGATTGCATTGCCCCGGGCTGTCAAAAGTGACCAGGTCGCAAGCCTGGCCGCAGGGGGGGCAGAAATAAGTGTTTTGAGCAGAAAGTTGGAATGCAATAAAGCTAAGAAAAAAAAGCAGTTGGATGGATTTCATAGTTTGTTTTAGTTGGCAAGTTGTGGCGATTTGTATTGAGGGGAAAGGACGAGAAGGGGGCGCTGCCGGACATTTTGGGTGGTGTAGTAGAAGGATAGGCTGCGCCTCCGGTAATTTTGGAGAAGGTGGAATAATATTGGAGTGGAGTCGCGTATTTTTGGGGCGGGGAAATCTTGCGGTAGTCACCTGGTGACTCCAAGTCACCAGGTGACTACCGCAAGATTCACAAAATTTTATTTGGCTGCAAGCCCCTGTCCGGAATTGTCCGAAAATGTCCGATTTTGGCAGGTTTTGGCAGCATGAGCGGCAGGGGGGGCGACTGCCCGAATGGGGATGTCGGTCTACCTAGGCAGTGATTCCGGCAGCCTGTCGGATTAAGAGAAGTGACTCTTTGTCAATTTCAGGCTTTTATTTCCGAAGGTGTTTTATTCAAATGTTTTTTAAGCAATCGCCTCAATTGCTTAGCATCTGACAGGCCGCATTCGGCTGCGATAAAATCGACCTTATGATGTTGTTTAAGTAATTGAGTAGCCTTTTCAACCCTTAGTTCTTCAATATATTGACCTATGGTGATTCCGGTCGTGTCTTTGAACAGGCGAGTGAGATGGCGGGGGCTGACGTGAACTAAGTCCGCCAGAGTTTCTATGGGCAAGGTCGATTTGATATGCTGGTTGATCCAGGATTGCACTTTGTGAATGCGATCTTCCAGATGATTCCGGTATTGAAGAAAGACACTGACTTGTGGGGCTTCTTTCCCTCTTCTTAAGTAAACTACGGACATAAGCATGGTGTCAAGAGCCAACTTTGGACCAAAGAGTTTTTCGAGTATGTTCAGCGCCAGGTCGATGCCTGAAGTGACGCCGGCACTGCTATATATGCCATTATCTTCAACAAATAAGCGATTTTTGATCACTTTTGCCCTCGGGTATTGTTGCTGCAACAGACCACAAAACTTCCAGTGAGTAGTACATTGCCTTTCATTTAGGATGCCTGCATCTCCAAGAAGGAAGGTGCCTGTACAGACGGAGCAAATATGAATGCCTTGTTGATATTGATGCCCCAGCCATTGAGTAAACGCAGCTGTTTGTTGCTTAAAGGCTTTCGATTGTAGCATGGGTTGAGGTAAGCCGGGAACAAAAATAAAGTCGCCTGGCTTTAGCCTGATTTTATAAAAGGGCGATAGTTTGGTAAAGTGCAACCCATTACTGCTCTCAACCGATTGACCTTCGGTAATGCTGAAGTGGATCAACTCCAGTTTAGCTCCAATTTCTTTGGCTTCATACAGGATATGTGAAGGGCCGATCAGGTCGAGGGTATGTACCTGGGGTGGTACGGCAAAAGCAAATTTCATTTATTCCTTTTTTTCATAATACTCATCGAAAGCGGCATCTACAGGCTCCCAGAGTTCAATTTTGTTGCCTTCCGGATCGAGAATATGAACAAACTTTCCATAGTCATAGGTCGCAATCTCATCTAAAACAGTAACGCCGGCGGTCTTTAGTTCTTCTACCAAAGCTTCGATATTCTCCACCCGGTAATTGACCATGAACTCCTTTTCGGAGGGAGAAAAATAGTCGGTATCAGTATTAAAAGGGCTCCACTGCAGATAGCCAGTTTTGTTAGGATGACCAAATGGATGAAACTTGAACATGGTGCCGTATTTGTCGACATCAAGTTGGAAGTGCTCAGCGTACCAGTTTTTAACAGCATTGGGGTCCTGGCATTTAAAAAATATGCCACCAATACCGGTGATCTTTCCTTTTTTGTTTGTCATGATGGTGATTTTTCACCTAAGATAAGTCGCTTTTTGCTTAGCTGAAAGGAAATTCCATCAAGTCTCCATATTAGCAGATCGGCAAAACCTAATATTTGGCAGGCTGTCAACTTCGCATGGACTGGCTGCTAAAAAAGACTTGGCTGGGCATGCTGCTACCCTCATATGAGGTGGCTTGCAAAATCCCATATGAGCAAGCTGCCACCCCTAAACTGGGAGGCTATCAAAACCTGCCAAAAGCGGACAAAAGCGGACATCGGATTGCGTAAAAGCAGGGATTTTGCGAACTTTGCAGTGACAAACCGCTCGGTAGTGACCTGGTGACTCCAAGTCACCAGGTCACTACCGCCCCACTCCACAAAAGCTGGATTTTCCTACCCCCCCTCATTTTAGGTCCCTACCTTTTTATCCCTACCCTCGCTAATACCGGCAAATGATCCGAAGGGAAGCGGCCGCTCCAGGAATCGGATAAAATAGCATGCTTCAGGACACGGGCCCGCTCATTGATGAAAACAAAATCAATTCGGCGGTCCGGAACTCCGGGGAACTGGAAGCCCGACCAGGTGGACATCGGCCCGTGGTGGGGCTGTTGCGAGGCATAAAGTGCATCTTTCATAGGAGAATCCTCAGCGGTGAGCAAGCGGTAGGGAGGATCGGTAGGCGTACAATTAAAGTCGCCCGTGAGAATGGCCGGGTGGTTCGGAGCAATTTCTTTGATCTTTTGCAGGATGAGGCGGGCGCTTTCGAGGCGTGCTTGCTCGCCGCGATGATCGAAATGCGTATTGAAATGGTACCACTCCTGTCCGCTTTGGCGATCGCGAAACTTAGCCCAGCTTACAATGCGTGGCAGAGCCGCGTCCCAGGATTTGGAGCCTACCTCAGAAGGATTGGGGGATAGCCAGAAAGTTTCGCTGTTGAGTAATTCGAAGCGATCTTTGCGGTAGAGGATGGCCGAAAATTCATTGTCGGGGTCCGGATGTTGACTGCCGTCGGTCCGGCAGAGGCCCGTCCAGGCGTACTCGGGGAGCATTTCAGTCAGTTCATCGAGCTGACTGCGAAAAGCCTCCTGCACCCCTACTAGATCGGCCTCGTAAAAGCGCATCATACTCGCCACCAATTCTTTTCTGTTAGGCCAGTAATTAAAACCATCACCGGGATTAGGGTAACGGATGTTAAAGGTCATCACTTGGAGTGATGAAGTTTCCTGTGCTTGTAAAAAGGGTTGAAAATTTAAAAAACAGCTCGTGAGAAAAAAAAGAGGAAGAATGGTTTTTTTGGAAAAAAGAAGGTTCATCATTTCATTTTTTGCGGAATGGCCGCTGGCGTATGCAAGGGACCAATCCATGATTTTTTTCGGAATAAAATAACAACAATGTTCCGGTGTTCTTTATTTTTGTAAAAAATAAAAATTACATGAGTGAGTATTTGATTTCCGGTATTGGAAAGCATATCAAAAAGCTCAGAAAGGAAAAAAAGTTGAAGTTGACGGTACTGGCAAAGCTGGCCGGTGTGAGTAAAGGCCTGGTATCGAAAATTGAAAACGGCCGTACGGTACCTTCGTTGCCTGTGCTTTTTTCCATTATCAATGCCCTGGAACTCAGCCCAGGCGATTTTTTTGAATCCCTTAATTTTGAGCCGCCCCAAACCTACCTCCACAAACGGCCCGAAGAATTTCAAAAAGTGAAGAAAGAGGACAAAGCCAAGGGGTTTAATTATCAACTCATGATGGAAATGGGCTTCCAGGACTTTTCCTTCGAAGCGCTGACCATGGTGGTCCTGCCCGGCGCCGAGCGCGAGCCTGTCAGCTCTGATGCCTACGAATTTAAGTATATGCTGGAAGGAGAAGTAAGCTATCAGATAGATGAAGAGGAGGTCACTCTCAAAGCCGGCGATTGCCTCTTATATGAAGGACGTATTCCGCATGTGCCACATAATACCAGTGGCAAGCCCGCCAAAATGTTGGCCATCTATTTTTATAAGCAAAAGGATAAGTTCTAAGCTTCCGGTAATTTTATGAGCCAGTTTGGGCTTCGGAAGTTCTTTTACATATATTTACATGCCCGTTTTGAATCAGCCTCATCTAAATTAATTAATGACACAACCTAATTGATAATCATTTATTTAAATTTTTCCAATATATTCGTATCCCTATTTCATAACCTATAAAAAAGTATACATGAAATCTTTTTTACCCCTATTCTGTGTTTTACTAATCTTTACACTAGGGAGTTTACAGCTGAGCGCTCAGGAAATGAACCTGACTCACCAGTCAACTTACTCCACCGGCGTTTTTGACGAAGGCGCGGCTGAAATTGTCGCCTTTGACAAAGCTAATGCCCGTCTGTTTTTTACAAACGCTAACGCCAATAAGGTAACGGTTTTGGACATCAGTAATCCGCAAAGCCCTACTTTTGTTCAAGACATTGATCTGAGTAGCTATGGCGGCGGCGTAAACAGTGTGGCTGTCTTTAACGGTATTGTGGCTGTAGCTGTAGAAGCAGATCCTAAACAAGACCCAGGCTCCGTGGTGTTTTTTGATACAGACGGGAATTTTCTGAACAGTGTAACGGTAGGGGCCTTACCTGATATGCTGGCCTTCACCAATGACGGCACCAAAGTACTCACCGCTAACGAGGGGGAACCGGATGACGATTATATGGTAGACCCTGAAGGATCTGTCAGTATTATCGACATCAGCGGAGGCGTTGCCAGTGCAAGCGTTACCAACGTGACTTTTGAAAGTTATAACGATAAAAAAGCATCTCTGCAAAACAAAGGAATTCGTATTTATGGACCTGATGCAACAGTTGCACAGGATCTCGAGCCTGAATACCTGACCATCACGCCGGATGATTCCAAAGCTTATGTGAGCCTTCAGGAAAATAATGCCCTGGCAGTGATCAATATTGCAGATGGGACAGTTGAGGACATCCTTCCTTTAGGATATAAAGATCACATGAGCGGCACACCTAGCTTACGTGAGTTCAAACTGAATGAATTGATCGACCTGCCGGCCCTGGGCGTTCCTGAGATTGAGGGTGTAGACCAGGACACCGTATTCCTCGGTGGCTTTTCCGGCCTGTACTTCGATGCGAATGAATCTACCGAAACGAAGTATGTTTTTTATGCCATTCCTGACAGAGGGCCCAATGAAGCCGCCGTTAACAAAAGCACGGTATTCAGCCCGGCTTCTCCGGATGCTGAACCTTTTACCAACCTGCGTCCATTCAAGTTGCCTGACTATCAGGCAAGAATTGCCAAATTTGAGATTGACGTTGAAAATGGTACGGCCTCTTTAGCAGATCAGATTTTCCTTAATAGAATGGAATTCGATAATCCCAGACCCATCAGTGGCAGGGGTAATGTGATCAGCTTTGATGAAACGCCTGTGCGGATTTCAAAGTTGTACTCGGACACTACTACAGTTTGGACCGGAGCTGATTATGTAGATACTATCAATTTGATTGGCTACCGCGAGCTACAGTTTGATGCTTATGGAGGAGACTTTGAAGGGATCTTAAGAGATGAAAACGGCAACTTCTGGATGTGCGACGAGTACCGGCCGGCTATTTACCAGTTTGGGCCTGATGGGATGCTTATCAAAAGATTGGTACCCGCAGGGACGGCTGATCTGACTTTGGAAGCCTTAGGTATTAGCTTTGGCGCCGGCTTTTACGGACAAGAAACTTTACCCGAGGTGTACAGCAAAAGAAGGGCTAATCGTGGTTTTGAGGCCATCGCTTATGATCAGGATGCTGGTATTATCTATGCCTTTATTCAGTCACCTGTGGAAACACCTAGCTCAGGTACAGTGAGAAACCAATCCGACGTAATTCGTATCCTGGGCGTAAATGCTTCTGACGGAACCGTGGCTTCAGAATATGTTTACCTGTTGGAAAGAAACCGGGATGCCGGCATCGGTAATCGCGTAGATAAGATCGGCGATGCGGTTTATACCGGCAACGGAAAATTCCTGGTGCTGGAAAGAGACTCTAGCTTGCCCGGAGAGGATACCGGACAGAAATATGTGTACGAGATCGACATTACTCCAGCTACGAACCTGAGAGCTGATGCTAACCTGACTGCTTTAGCAGATAAAGAGGAAAGTACGGGTGCTGACGACAAGACGCTGGAAATGATGACGGCCGATGATCTGGCTGCGGCCGGTGTTCGCACAGCTTATAAGCGCAAGGTCGTGAACCTGCCGACCGTCGGTTACCAGCCCTCTGACAAAGCAGAAGGCCTTGCCTTGCTGCCTGACGGTAGCATTGCTGTACTGAACGACAACGACTTTGGCCTGGCAGGTGCAGGCGTGAGTGATGACAGCTCTTTAGGTATTATCTCTTTTGGCAACAACTACGGCTTCGACGCCTCCAATGATGACGGAGCGATCAACATTGCCGGTCGTCCGACTTTGGGGATGTTCCAGCCGGATGCCCTAACAAGTTTTTCCGTAAATGGAACCACTTACATCGTTTCTGCTAACGAAGGAGATTCAAGAGATTATGACGGTTTTTCTGAAGAAGCACGTGTAGCTGACTTCACCCTGGATGCCGGTCAGTTTTCTGATATTGCCAACCTCCAGCAAGACGCTGACCTCGGCCGCTTGAACACTACTACCTCTAATGGTGATCTGGATGGCGACGGCGACTATGACCGTATCTTTTCCTACGGCACTCGCTCCTTCTCTATCTGGGATGAGGTCGGTAACCTGGTATATGATTCAGGGGATGATTTGGAGCGGGTCACTTCAGAATACGAAAATGGAGCGTACTTCAACAGCAATAATGACGACAACGATTCATTCGACAGCCGCAGTGACGACAAAGGCCCTGAGCCGGAAGCCGTCGAACTGGGCATGATCGGTAATACGATGTATGCTTTTGTAGGTTTGGAAAGAGTGGGAGGTATTATGGTGTACGATATGAGCGATCCGCTGAGCCCTCAATTCGTTTCCTATATCAACAACCGTAACTTTGCCGTGGGGGCAGAAACTACAGAAGCGCTGGACCTTGGCGTAGAGGATATTGTATTCATCAGTGCCGAAGACAGCCCCGTAGAAACCCCACTGGTAGTGACTTCTAACGAGGTGAGTGGCACGGTTTCTATTTTCTCTCTTGGCGAGTTTACCGATATCAATGATGTTGATAGAGATATTGCTAAGACACTGAGAGTATTTCCAAATCCGGTTGCTAATAGCTTGTTCACCAACCAAGTTTCTGATTTTCAGGTGATTTCAAGCTTAGGCCAAGTTGTATTGACCAGGCAAAATACTCAGCAAATTGATTTGAGTGACTTACCTGCAGGAACTTACTTCCTTCGGGATATCAAGCACAATCAATCGAAATTATTTGTTAAAGAATAAAAAAAGAAAGCAGCCGTCCGTAGGTGCGAAGATTAAAGCCAATAATATTATCCCCCTGCCGGGGGGATAATATTAATTTTCCTCATTCGCACTTAGCGACGGCTGCTTTCTTTTTTAATACCCAACTTCCTCATTTTCGACATCAGCGTCCGATCGTTCATTTTCAGTAATCTTCCTGCCCCTTTTGGTCCGGTGATCCGCCAGTTGGTTCTTTCCAGTGCTTTTATGATGTGTTGGCGTTGAATATCTTCAAAAGTGGGAAACTCTCCCTTATCTGTTTTTGAGGATTTTTTTCGGACGGTCAGGCTCTCGGCCAGATTGAGGACTTTGCCGGTAGAGAGGATAACGGCCCTTTCCACGATATTTTCCAACTCACGTACATTGCCCGGGAACTCGTATCTCATCAGCCGATTCATGCCTGCCGATGGTAACTTTTCGATTTTTTTTCCGGCCCTATTGCTGTACTTTTTCAAAAAGTGATTGACCAATAAAGGAATGTCCTCTTTGCGTTCGCGCAGGGGGAGGTTTTCTATTGGAAAAACATTGAGCCGGTAGTAGAGGTCTTCCCGGAAAGTACCATTATCTACCATTTTATCCAGAAGACGATTGGTAGCTGCTACGATCCGAACATCAACTTTTATAGGTTCCGTGCCGCCGACTCTTTCAAAGACGCCTTCCTGGAGTACTCTGAGAAGCTTAGGCTGTAATTCGAGGGGTAACTCGCCGATCTCATCCAGGAATAAGGTACCTCCGTCGGCCAGCTCAAAACGCCCTTTTTTTTGTTCGAAGGCACTGGTAAACGCTCCCTTTTCATGGCCGAACAACTCGCTTTCAACCAGATCTTGTGGAAGTGCCGCACAGTTTACCTTAATCATAGGTTTATTTTTGCGGCTACTCTTTTGGTGGATGGCCCGGGCCAGTAATTCTTTACCGGTACCGGTTTCTCCAATCAGCAGAACAGTGGCTTCAGTTTGAGCTACCTGTCCGACGCGTTGTAATACCTGTTGGTATCGTTCACTTCGGGTAATGATGTCGTTAAAGTTATATTGCTCTGCAATTTCTTCTCGCAGAGAGGTATTTTCCAGTTCCAGTTGCTCGGATAATTGGCTGATGCGCTGCATGGCCTCTTCCAGTTCCTTGGTTTTTTGCTTTTGTGATCGTAGATCACGGATAAAAGCACAATTGTATTCTTTGCCTTCGTATTCCAGGTAATTGGTACTTACTTCACAAGGGATGAGTTCGCCATTTTGGTGTTTCAGTTGGGTTTCGAAAACACGGCCTTTGTGGCTTTTTAAGTTCTCCCAGGATTCCTGAAAGTTTTTTTCATCGTAAGAAGGATCCATATCATAAATACGAAGCCTGGAAGCTTCTTCAGGAGTAAAGCCGAGCAAGGGCTCAACGGCATTGTTGATGTATTCAATGGTAGCATCCGGGCGTACCCAGAGGACAATATCTTTGGAAATATCCAGGGTGAACCTGGATAGATGAAGTTTTTTTATTTCTGTTTTTCCCAGGATTTTGGGAGCAAGCTGATCTGGTTTTTCAGAAGATGTACCCATTAAACAGCACCAACTGTCAGCTTCGGTGCTGAATTGAAATGCGCGCCAGTTAACGGGTATCAGCTCTTGTGTTTTTTTGAGAAACTCCGTGGCGTGTAAGGCAGAGGGCTGTTCACTTAAATTACCCCAAATATCTTTCCAACCCATAAGATTAAGGTGGGGGTTGATTTCAAAGATTGTAAGCTGCCTAATTTCTTCAATGGTGTATCCTAAAGTATGAGAAACACTTTGGTTGGCGTCCATGATATGCCCAGACTCATCTATCCATAAGATAAACTCATCAAGCAGGTTTAAAATGGCTTCTGTAAATGGATTAATAGTGGCTTTCATGCGTTGGCTTGAACCGAGTATTTTGAATGCTTAAAGGCTTGGTTCCCGATTTTGTTCAGTGGGTAGTATAAATAAATTTTTGATTAAATACAATAAAATTGATTAAATATAATCAATAACTTAAAAATTTATTACTTTAAATATTTGACTATCAGTTATTTATGTTTTTGGCATGGTTTTAGAATATATATAAGTGATTCAAAAATAATTTTCTTCAAAAAAATATAGGAACCTTAATGACAGTAGCAAATTTTCAAAGTAATTACGATCAGGTAAAAGATGTGTTGTTTGGATTCGCCTTAAAATTGACTCACAACCAGGAAGACGCCAAGGACCTGGTACAAGAAACGGCAGTAAGAGCTTATGTGAACAGAGACAAGTTTAGAGTAGGAACCAACTTTAAAGGTTGGGCCACTACAATTATGCGTAATCTTTTTATCAATCAGTATCGCAAAAAGAAAAAGCGTAAGCACGTGAATGAGTCTTTGGACAACATGCTTTTTGCCATTGAGAACAAGAACGCTGTTTCAAATACCGGAGAGACGAACATGGCCGTAGAGAATATCCTAGGCATGCTGGATGAGGTAGGGGAAAAATACAGTATTCCGTTCCTGATGTTTTTTAATGGTTACGAATACCAGGAAATTGCCGAACAACTGGATATCCCAATGGGGACGGTAAAGAGCCGCCTGTTTTTTGTCCGGAAAAAAATGAAACAGAAAATAAATGCAAATAAAATTTAAATAAAAAAAAAGACTGTCGAATCTGCCTCAGGCAGATTCGACAGTCTTTTTTTATTCTCTTGTTTTTATCTTCACTTTATCCATAAATTCTGCCAGTTTAAGGTCCGCATAGACGCCAAAGCTGGACAATACTATTCCCTTCGCACCATCTATGCATTCCACAGCAAAAATGATAGACATATCTCCAGGGTTCGACATTCCTTCAAATCTATGGAACTCTATGATTTTCATTTGTTCAGGGGTATATTTTACACCGGTTTTATAGCTTTTCATAACCGATTCTTCTTCCTGGTAATTAAACTCGTGTATATACCCTTTTTCTTTCAAGCTACTCTGTGCTTCTACCAGGTTGGAGTATCTGTTAAGAATCATAACATTACGTAAATTTTAATTAAAAAAAAGTAATAATTGGCCGCCTCCGGCGGCCAATTATTTTATATCTCTTAGCTTACAACTTCTAATTTCCTAACTCTCCAGGCATCCAGCATCCAGCTGCTCTTCTCAATATCTGCAAGGAAACCGCCAATCATATCGATCGTACCTTCATCTTTGATCTCACCGGCTAATTCAATCACTTTTCTCATATTTCTAATCAGGACCCGGTGATTATCAAGAATGATTTGTACCATTTCTCCATCCTCTTCCACTATACCGGCCTCATTAATCTGGGCATTGCGCAAATAAGTGGCCATTTTGCTATCGGGGCGATTGCGGATGGTCAGGATACGCTCGGCGATCTCATCGATCTTGGTGCGCGCATCGTCGTACAGGTTTTCAAAATGTTCGTGGAGGTCAAAGAAGTTCTCTCCATTTACATTCCAGTGAAAATTCCGGAGGTTTTGGTAATACACCTGATAATTCGCCAATAACTTGTTTAGCTGATTGGATACGTCTGCAAATTTCTCTCTTTCGATTCCTAAGTAATTCATAAAATATTTTTTCATTTTTTGATTTCAGTTCTATAACAGCCGCTTTCCGGCCCATGTTCGAGAATGCCCAAAAGTATTAATTAATTGAACATCAGATTCTTATATGCCGTTGTATAAATAGTTGGAAGTTTTAACATCGAAGGCTGTAACAAGGCCTTTTAAGCTCAAGCATATTTGATTTTACTTATTACCTGACGTTACAGATCATAACATAGGTATCGCTGCGCTGCAGCTTTTTGACGGGTGCTTTTTTTATGCTCGGGTTGGCACCCGAGCTTCAGAAACTATCGCCGCAATGCGCATAGGCATCAAGATAAAAAAACGTAATATAAAAAAAGCTGTTTGGCAGCTTAATATAAAAATCGTAAGCTTAAAGCCAAACAGCAAAAAAATGATAATACAGACAATTAAAGAAAAAATTGG
>JAUIKE010000195.1 GCA_030430845.1 Bacteroidia bacterium
ACGCGTGGCTGCTCTTACAAGCCGGTCATTTTCATATACCAGGGCAATGCTCCCTCCATCGAATTTGGGTTCTACCGTATACACGATATCCTCGGCTGCATCCATGTTCCAGAGCCGCTTCAGCTGTTCGTCCCAGTCTTTCAGGTCATCGGCATTGTAGGAATTCGCCAGCGAAAGCATAGGGGTAAGATGGTCAACAGAGTTAAAATCGGAAGTCAGATCGGTGGAGACCCGCTGCGTTGGAGAATCCTCTGTCATCAACTCAGGATGTTTTTCTTCCAGGGCTTCTAGTTGTTTGTACAGTTGGTCATATTCAAAATCGCTCACGACCGGATCATTGAGGATATAATACCGCCATTCGTGGTAAATGATGATCCGGCGCAGGTCAGTTAATTGCACATCGGCCGATTGTTGGTGGAGGTTACTTTTTTCATCGAGGTACAATTTCGACAGCTCATACAAGCTCTTTTGTTCTTCCTTGCTGTACATAAATGATCTTTCTTGGGCTGAATTTGGTAATGCCACAAATTACAACTTATTTCGCAAAAACGGGGTTCGATGAAACACTGGTTTCTGCCCATTTCTTTAACCAATCCGGAGGCTGCTTTATGATATCACTTGGTAAAATTTTCGGGAAGTATACGGGGATCTTACGGGAATTCAAAGCTGTGTATGTGATCAATAACTGGCTTAACAGACAGCAGTTGCACCACAACAGCAGGTTGTACAAAAAATATGGACTTCGACGCAACATCCTTTTACCACTTGGCAGCCATTTTTTTCAACATCAGGCAAAAGATCTTCCCTGGCTCGATCAAGCTAATGCCCTGGAACATGTACAGCAACGGCCCGAGTACCAAAATTTTTCACCGGCCATCCAGCAAGAACTGAAACGATTTGTGGAGGACGGATACATGATTCTGGAAGGCTTTTTCGATGAAAACTCGGTAGATCAGCACAATGCTGAGATTGACCGCCTGCTGAAGGAGAAGAAAGTCGCATTTAACTATACGGGCAGGAAAATCATGGAGGCCTACAAGCAGTCTGACTACCTCAATCAGCATTTTTTCAGAAACCAGGAGCTGCTGAAGCTATTGAATTTTATAATAGGGAAAAAGGTTATACCATTCCACACCATCAATTTTTACCAGGGGAGCGAACAAAGAGGGCATTCTGACTTCATCCATATGACCACTTATCCACAGGGTCATCTTATTGCAGCCTGGACGGCCCTGGAGGATGTCAGTCCGGAAAACGGCACGCTGTTTTTCTATCCGGGAAGTCATAGATTACCTTACATCACTACGAGGGATTATCCATCCGGCAATACCCGTTGGCGAATCGGCAGTGAGAGCAATAAAAGGTATGAGGATAAAATCGAGGAGGTGATCCGCGAAAATGGATTAGAAAAGAAGGTTTTTCAAGGAAAAAAAGGAGATGTATTCATTTGGCATGCCAACCTCATTCATGGAGGCAGTCCTATACTAAAACCCGGTAGCAGCCGGAAGAGCATGGTAGCTCATTATTTTACGGAAGGAGTGATCTGTTATCATGAGATTTCGCAAAGACCCGCATTCATTAATAAATAGGGAGTCATCCCCTATTTTTTAAAAGAGGGTTTAATAAAATAGGGGATGACTCATTTTTAAACCCATTTTATGCTTAGAAAAATATATTACCTGCTACCTCCGGCGGCCAGATTTTGGGTACGCCGCCTGGTATATTGGCCACTTGACGTGTCAGACGCATTGCTAGGCAGGCGCGATCCGATGGTTCCGCCGCGTGGGATGATCTTCACGGGTTCGGGTGATTTCAAAAAGCAAGGTCTTAAAATAGCCGGATATTTAGAGCAGGAAGCCGGGCTTCAGGCACATCACAGCGTGTTGGACGTTGGTAGTGGCATTGGAAGAATGGCCGTGGCCTTGACGGATATTTTATCGGAGCAAGGCCGGTATGAGGGCTTTGACGTGGTGAAGAAGGGCGTTCTTTGGTCGCAGAAGCACATCAGCAGCCGATATCCTAATTTTCACTTTCGATACATAGACCTGGGGAATGACCTCTACAAATCCAGTCATAATAATGCAGCTGATTTCACTTTTCCTTATGAGGAGGATCAGTTTGATTGTGTAGTGGTGATATCGGTTTTCACGCACATGCTTCCGGAGGAGGTGAGTCGATATTTAAAGGAGATCAGCCGCGTGATGAAGTCGGGTGGGCAGTGCCTGGCTACTTTTTTTATATTGAATGAAGACTCTAAGTCGCTGATGCAGCAACAGCAGCATTTCAACTTCCCTCACGAGCGCGGCCATTACCGACTGATGAGCGAGCGGGTACAGTCAGCCAACGTCGCTTTCGAGGAGGAATACCTAAAAAAGGTAATTAAAGAGGCCGGCTTGCGCATTAAAAGGAATTTCCCTGGTTATTGGTGTGGGCGGGATAAGGAAGGGTGTAAGGACTTTCAGGATGTGATTATTTTGGAGCAGGAATAGTGGAGTGGAGTTCAATATTATTGGGTTGGGGAAATCTTGTGTTAGTCACCTGGTGACTGCGAGTCACCAGGTGACTAACACAAGATTCACAAAATTTTATTTGGGTGCAAATTTCTGTCCGCTTTTGTCCGATATTGGCAGGTTTTGGCAGGTTTTGGCAGGTTTTTATGGCAAAAAACTCTTCTCCGGTTTTTTACCTTTAACGCCTGCAAAAACCTGATGAATGTGCTCAAAATCTTTTTCTTTATCTCCTTCCGGATAAAAAAGGTCCTTTATCCATACGGTTTTATGCTCGAAATCAAAGGCGACCGGCAGGATTGGAATTTTCGCCCCCAGAGCGATGTAATAAAACCCGGTTTTCAGGCGCTCTACTTTTTTGCGGGTGCCCTCAGGCGCGATGGCCACGACAAAACGCTCCTTGCTATTAAAAATATCCACTACGGCATCTACTAAATTGCTGCTTTTACTTCGATCCACCGGATATCCTCCAAGAGCACGAAAGAACCAACCGAAAGGCGGTTTAAAAAGTGAAGATTTTCCCAAAAATTTTATATCCTTTTTCAATGCTCCTCGTACAATAATACCTAGGGGGAAGTCCCAGCTTGATGTGTGAGGAACAACAGCAATGATGAATTTTTTTTCATTCTCTGGATATGGCCCGACAATTTTCCATCCAAAAAGCTTTAAAAGAAATCGACATAGAGCATTGTACATATTAATTTATTTATCCGCTAAAATAGCATATTTTTTTCTGCTTACCGGTTTGATTAAAAATGCTAAAAAGAAGCTTCCTCTTACGCATAAAAAATAAAATCAATATATTGCAAGTTACAAAAAACCGACCCTTGAGAAAATTACTACTATTAAGCATATGGAGCCTCCTATTACTTAGTCAGCAAATGCTGCTCGGTCAGGAAACGGCCGAACAGGTAGAATCCCAAATCATCTTTTCATTGGAAGGTGGGTTTTATGAACAAGCTATCCAATTGAGCCTTCATTCCGTAGAAGGCGGAAAAATCTATTATACCACCAATGGAAGCAGACCCAGTCGTTATTCCCGTCCTTATCACACGCCTATTTCTATTGATTCTACACAGGTAGTCAGGGCTGTTGCTTACTACAATAATCACAGCAGCCCTATCTATGGCCATACTTACTTCATTCAGGAGCCGGTCAGCCAATTTCCTACGGTTTCCGTAGCCATTGACCCCGATCTGCTTTTTGACCCCTTGAAAGGCATTTTTATGCAAGGAGCCAATGCAAATGACTCTTTATTATCGAAACAAGGGGCCAATTTCTGGAATCGGGATGAGTTTGCTGCACATTGTGAAATTTTTGATGAAGAAGACCGACAAGCATACAATAGTGAATGTGGTTTGCGCCTTTTTGGAGGAATGAGCCGGCTTTTCCCCCAAAAATCCTTGGCGCTGGTGTCCCGTGATCAATACGGTGACAAGCGTTTCCGAGGGCGCTTTTTAGGAAAAGAAGGACTTAAGTCATTTAAATTTTTAGTACTTCGAAATAGTGGTAGCGACTGGAGCAAATCGCACTTCAGGGATGTTTTCATGAGTTCTCTGGTAGATGAATGGGATATGGAAAAACAGGATGCCCAGCCTGCCCATGTATATATCAATGGAAAATACTGGGGGATTTATAATATCCGGGAAAAGATCAATAAGTATTTTATTGAAGATCATGCGGGAGTGGATCGGGAGGAAATAGACCTGATAGAGCATTTTATGACTTTAAAAAAGGGATCGATCCGTCAATACCGGAGCCTTTTAAAGTACCTGGAGGAATATTCATTAGAAGATCCGGCCCACTATGCTTATGTTGACGGGTTAATGGAAATTGACAATTTCCTTCATCTTCAGGTGGCACAGATTTATTTCGACAATCGCGACGCCGGTGGCAATATCAAATTCTGGCGGCCTCGCACCGAAAGTGGTCGCTGGCGCTGGATCCTTTTTGATACGGATTGGGGCTTTGGCCTGCATGACAAGGAAGGCTACCGTTTTAATACCCTTGACTTCCATACAGCAACTGACGGCCCTGCCTGGCCCAATCCACCCTGGAGTACTTTTTTGCTGCGCAAATTATTAGAAAATAAGTCCTTCGAAAAAGACTTTGTTAACACCTTTGCCAATCAGCTCAACACAACTTTCAGTCCTACCGTAGTTGAAGCCCGTTTAAATGAGCTGCATCAGCAATATCAGCCGGAGATCCCACGTCATTTGCAGCGTTGGAATCTAAGCGAAAAGAGGTGGGAGTCAGAAATCCAGGTTATGCGGACCTTTGCCCGCAGCCGGCCTCATTATATTTGGCAATTCCTGGAAGAGCGTTTCGAAACGGGCGCTACCAGTTGGATCGAAGCTGGTACAAATCAGGGCGGGCACATTTTAATCAATGACGAAGTCAAAGCAGGCCCGGCAGGTTTTAAGGGGCGTTATTTTGAGAACTATCCCATCCGTATCAAGGCTGTGGCCAATTATGGCTACCGCTTTTCTCATTGGGAGGGGATTGATATACATGCTTCTGTTCAGGAGTTTCAACTGGACCTCAAGGAGCAGTACTATCAGCTCAGGGCTGTATTTGAGCCTTATGCTCATCCTTTGGCCAACAAAGTGATCATTAACGAAATCTGTCCTAAGGCCGGCAAAGCTTCTGATTGGATTGAGTTATACAATAAAAGCGATGAAACGGTATTTTTAAGAAACTGGATCTTGACAGACAGTAAACATGAATGGCAGCTCCCCGCTGCTCAAATAGCCCCTAGAGATTATCTGATCATCTGTGAAGACAGAGATCAATTCATCCAGGTCTTTCCGGAAGCCTACAATGTGATCGGAGGCATGCCCTTTGGCCTGAACAAGGTAAAAGAAAAAATTGGCTTGTTTGCCGGTCGCAGTGCCATGATCGACAGCGTCGCCTATGAATTGGAGCCACTGGACTCCGTCTTCACGCTTGACCTCCTGCTTCCCGAACTCAATAACGGTGACCCTGAGAACTGGGTGATCAACCTGGGGCCCGGCTCCCCTAATAGCGGCAACCCTTATTTTGTACACAGCAGTATCCGCGATCGGCAGGAGTGGTGGGTGCAGGTGGGGGCTGCCTCGGCGACTCTGTTGGTGTGTATCCTGCTCTTGGTATTTCGGCAGCGGGAGATGAGGCGGGAAGCCTAACAATATTGGAGGCTACTTCAATTTTAGTGTAGCAGGGAAATCTTGTGTTAGTCACCTGGTGACTGCGAGTCACCAGGTGACTAACACAAGATTCACAAAATTTTATTTGGACGCAAATCCCTGTCCGCTTTTGTCCGCTTTTGTCCGCTTTTGGCAGGTTTTGGCAGGTTTTGGTAGGTTTCAGCAGCCTGCCCGTATCGGGTTGGCAGCCTAGACGGCCATGGGTTTTGAAAGCCTGCCCGTATGAGATATGCCCTTAGTCTTTTTTATCCAGCCGGCCGACCCTACCGAGTCTGATTATCACTGAAACAAAAATGATATTATTTCTACCTTTTTTTTCATACTCCTTTAAACCTTTGGATATTTACTCAGTCAAAAACATAAAAGAAAAAATTGCGTCCGTCATTTGCCGAAATATCAGATGAAAAGATCCTCTCACTAATACGGAAAAAGAAGACCTCTGAAAAAGGCTTCCGTATGTTAATGGATAAGTATCAGGAAAGACTCTACCACCATATTCGAAAGATGGTGATAGAGCATGACGACACGAATGACGTGCTGCAAAACTGTTTCATTAAAGTATTCAAAAGCATTCACAACTTCGAGGGGAAATCAAAACTGTACACCTGGTTGTATCGAATTGCAACGAATGAAGCCATCACCTGGATTAATAAAAAAAAGCGAAAGAGTACTAATTCCATCGATGGTGAGGACAATATCCTGGTCCAGACTTTACGGGCGGACCAATACTTCGACGGAGATGAGGTACAAATACAACTCCAACTGGCCCTTCGCCAGTTGCCTGAAAAACAGCGAACCGTATTTAACCTTCGCTATTTTGAAGAATTGAGTTACAAAGAAATATCAGAATTACTGGATACTTCGGTAGGGGGCCTTAAAGCCTCCTATCACCATGCGGTTAAAAAGATCGAAAACTACTTTAAGGAGGTCCAGATCTAGAAGATAAAATCGGCTTACATGAAAAATAAGCATTTAAATAAAAAAGAAGAGATAAAGGAAGAGCTTAAAGGCCTCTCCCCTATGCTGTATGAGCTGAAGGAGCAAAATTCACCTTTTCAAGTACCAGAAGGGTACTTCAAGCAATTCCAGGAGGATTTACTTGACCAACTGAAGGAACCAGCCGGTCAAACTTCTAAAGGTCGTTCCTTCTGGAACTTCCCAAAACTGTTGGATCAGGTAGGATGGTTACTTCAACCCAGGATGGCTCTGGCCCTTTCTTCTGTATTGGTTGTTTTGGTTGCGGCCTGGTTTTTATTCAGAACCGATATTGCCCCCAGCGGCCAGGACTTGAGCTTTGCGGCTCTTAGCATCGAAGAAATACAGGATTATATTGATAACAATCTGGACGATTTTGATGAGGAAACGCTTAAAGAAGTCGCCCAGGATGATCAAAACATCCAAATGCTCTCGCCAAATGCCATCGATTCCGAAGAACTCGACCGCTACCTCGATGATATGATCGAGGATATTGACCTTTATGAACTAGAAGAAATACTTTGAAAAACGATGTTAAATGCACAAAATATAGTACTATGAAGAAAGGCATCATATTAATTCCCCTGCTCTTTGTATCCTTCCTTGTTAAAAGCCAGAATGGAGATCGCATACAGGCTATGAAAGTGGCTTATATCACGAATAGAGTAGGCTTAAGTACGGAAGAATCACAAAAGCTGTGGCCCTTGTACAATGAGTTTGAAAAGGAAGAAAAAGCCATCCGAAAGCAATATCAACCCAATACCAACCTGGCGGCTATGACCGATGAGGAAGCTGAAAAAGCAGTAGATAGCTATTTTGTTATGGAAGAAAAGCTGTTGGCTCTAAAAAAGAAGTTTTATCAAGACTTAAGAGGTTTTATGCCTGCCCGTAGGGTTTTACTCTTTCGGAAGGCAGAAAAACAGTTTAATGTTGAATTGTTGAAAACCCTTCAGGAGCGACGACAGGAGCGACGAAATAATAGGAATTAAAATATTTAATGGGGGGCACCCTGGTCGGGGCATCCCCCATTATTTTATGTATTTTCGTGTCTTCTGATTATACTAAATGAAGCACACTTGAATACGAACATCAAAGCTCACATCGCCCTTTTTTTTGTGGCGCTTATTTATGGGCTTAATTACGTGATCGCTAAAGAAGTGATGGGCGATGGGCAATCGGTTCCTCCTTTAGCGCTGGTCATGATGCGTGCGATAGCCGGTCTGGTTCTATTTTCTCTTTTCCATCTTATTTTTGTTCGTGAACGTATACAGCGCAAAGATTTTGGACTGATCATGCTCGCGGCTCTGTTTGGCATTGCACTGAATCAAATATTCTTTCTCATGGGCCTGCAACGGACTACTCCCATTAATGCCTCCCTTATACAGACGTCCACCCCCATTATGGTTTTATTAGCTTCTGCCCTCCTTCTCGGAGAAAAAATTACCAGAAGAAAATTGCTGGGGATTTTTTTGGGTGCTACCGGCGCTGTTATACTGATCAGCTACGGACAACGGATCAGTTTTAACCTGCAATACCTCACCGGCGACCTAATGGTTTTGACCAATGCTATCTTCTTTGGACTATTCTTAGTGATTGGAAGGACCTTAATGAAAAAATATAGCCCGATCACCGTTTCACGATGGTTGTTTACGTTTGGGATATTCTATATTATGCCTTTTGGATTACCGCCCTTTTTAAAAACAGACTGGGCAGCCCTTTCAACGGGTACCTGGCTGGGCATTGCTTATATTTTAATAGCCACCACTTTTCTGGCCTATCTTTTTAATGCATATGCCCTTAAACTGGTCTCTCCTTCTATTGTGAGCATTTATATTTATCTCCAACCTCTTTTTGCCAGCCTATTATCACTAACACTCGGGATGGAAAAATTGAGTATGGGCAAAATACTGGCCGGGGCATTGATTTTCATAGGTGTTTATTTGGTGAGTTATCGATCAGATAAAAAGGGGGCGATAAAAAGATAGGATTTTTGGAACCCAAATAGGACTTTGCCGTATATGAAATATAGGAATGACTTATATTATGCAATCTATTTGATGTTAATCTTTCTTCATCTATTCTACACTCCCCCTAATACATGCGGTAAAATATGCTTTTTCTCCTAAGTGAGAAAAAAGTAAAAACGCGTATGATCATTGTATAACAATAATCCTTCGCTTAGAGATTCTGTGAATGCTTTCTACACCTGATATTTTTTGGAGCTCATTTTTAGGGTTTGACCATCGTTCATTCTCCCTCTTTTAAACGCATGGCTTTTTGTCAAATATATGTTTTAACAAAACATGAAAAAATTAATAATAAGAAGTCCTAAAGTCTTAATTAAGAACAAATTACGAGGATTCATACCATTCCCTAAAGATAAGATACCGTTCCATTAATTACCCTTTTTTCACCCCCCTCAGAATCTTGACCTTGAGTCAAATTTACTTATATTGAAATCAAAAGCTAAAATAGATCCTATGAACAACAACTACAACAAAACCATTACCGCTCTTATAGATGAATTCGAGGCCTTCTCGGAGCGTGGTGTTTTGTCCGTAATGAATGACAGATCCTACCTGCTACTGTTGGACTATTACATCCGCGAAGAAATTTGGGACAGAGCCTTTGAAGTATTGGAACACGCTCTCAACAACTACAGTTACTCTGTAGAGTTTCACATCAAAAAAGCTCAATTATTATCCAAGATCCAGAAATTTGAGGATGCACTCCAGGTACTGGACCAGGCTAAAGGATTTTCGCCCGGAGAACTGGCTATTGATCTTACCCGGGCAGAAGTTTTCATTAATCTGGGGGTATTTGAGGATGCTGCACAGATTTTGGATGGCTTAAAAGAAAGTGATATCCCACAAGTCCTCAGCAATGTATATGTTTTGGAATCTTTGATCCACAAACAGCAGAATAATTTCGAGCCTATTTTTTTTACCCTACAATCGGCCCTTCAGCTCAATACCAGAAATGAGCAGGCCATCGAATTGTTCTGGGCTACCATTGAAGGCACGAAGCGGTATAATAATGGAAAAATAGTGTTGAAGGAACTTATTGACCAGGACCCATATTCATATTTATTTTGGTATTACTACGGCCACACCCTTTCTTATCTGGGAGAATATCAGGAGGCGGTGGAAGCCTATGAATACGCCTATATCATCAATCCCGATTTTGAACCAGCTTACAAAGAGTTTGCTGAGCTTTGCTTCGAGTTAAAAGGATATGGTCAGGCACTCGCCTGTTGTCAGGAATATGCTCAGCGTTTTTCTATGGACAGCGACTTGCTGATGCTTACGGGCAGATGCCATCAGCAACTTGGCCATTACGACAAGGCCCGCCAGTTTTTACATAAGGCGCTCCAGATTGATCCTATGGATGATGAGATCCTTTTCCACTTGGGCGAATGCTATGCGCAGGCAGAAAATTGGGAAAGTGCCATCTGGTACCTGAAGAAAGCCATTGATATCGAAGACAAAAGAGAAGAGTATTTCGCTTCCATTGCAGAAGCTTATCGCGTTACAGGGCAGTTTCCGAAAGCAGAGATTGCCTGGATGGAGGCGATATCCATTGCACCGGAAGTAGTCGACTACTGGCTCCGCTACACTCGTTTTCTGTTGGACAATAATCAGGGCGAAAAAGCACTTGAATTACTTACTGATGCTGAAGAAGATGCCATAGACCTGACGGTCACCTTTGCCCGAATTGCTTGTCTGTTCCATTTAGGCCATCGACATGAAGGGCTTTTCTGGCTGGGAGAAGCCGTTTTTGAGGACGACGGATTGGTCAATGTTTTATTTGAAATTTCACCTGAACTTCAAAATGACCCTGAAGTCATTCGGGTCATTGAAAACAACCAATAAGTCTCTGGAGGTTGGGGTTGTGTAAAAAGTCCTTCGGCCTTTTCCCCCAACCAATAATATTCTTTTAGGAGGTCGTTTGAATAAAAAAACTTCGTTTTTTTATTCAAACGACCTCCTAAACAAAATTTTAAGGGGGGTGTGAAAACGAGGAACGAGTTTTTACACAACCCCAACCTATATTATTATTTTATAGTTTCTGAAAAGCATACAAGGCTGCTCCAACAATACCGGCATTATTAAGCATAGCAGCAGGGGCGACCGGTATATCTATATCAATATATTCCTTGTATAAATCAAACCTTTTACTAATCCCTCCTCCCAGGATAATAAAGTCCGGAAGAACGATTCGTTCAATATGATTCAGGAATTCATTGAACCTTTTTCCCCATTCATCCCATTCCAGGTTTTGGTTTTTTCGGGCATTATTGGAAGCGTATTTTTCAGCCACTTCTGTATGGCCTTTTAGGTAAACATGCCCGAGCTCGGTATTGGGGATGATCTGACCGTCATAAATCAGTGCACTACCCAAGCCCGAACCGATGGTAATTAGCAAAATACAGCCTTCTTTTCCATTCCCTGCCCCGAAATAAGCTTCGGCCATACCGGCAGCATCGGCATCGTTAAGCACCCTTACTTTCATGCCGGATGCTTTCTCAAACCACTCTTCTGCATTCACATTGATCCATGCTTCGTCGATATTTGAGGCGGTCAGTGCCACTCCATTTTTTACGATGGCCGGAAAGCCACAGCCGATCTTTCCACTCCATTCGTGCATTTTTATTAAATCCATAAACGGATCGATCATGGCTTCGGGAGTAGCAGGATGAGGGGTTTGAAGTTTGATCCGTTCTGTGATTAATTGTCCGCTTTGAACATCCACAATGGCCCCTTTCATTCCTGTAGCGCCGATATCTATTCCTAAAATGTGGTTTTCCATACTACTTGTAGTTTGCGTTAATTGTTTGCATCAATACGAGGCCGAGATTAGGTAAAAACTCCTTCCTTTTCTTTCTTATTTATTTTATTACTCTGACGATCATGATCACGTCCTCCACAGGCCGATCCCTCGAATCAGTCCTAACTTCTGTAATTTTGTCGATAACCTCCATTCCTTCTATGACCCTACCGAATACGGTATACTCTTGGTCCAAAAAGGGAGTTCCCCCCAATTCTTTATATGCTTCCCGAATTTTGCGGGAGTAGCGAATTCCTTTTTCCGCTTCCATTTGATTCAGCTGGGCATCAGAAACAGGCCGTCCCTGCACAATATAAAACTGGGACCCTGATGACCTTTTCTGCGGATTAGCAGCTCCTCCCCTACGAGCTGCAGCGATGGATCCTTTCACATGGGCAAGCGTATCCACAAATTCAGCCGGCAAGGTGTACCCGGGGCCTCCGGCTCCAAGTGCCTGTCTTGGTGAAGCATTCTTACTGGCCGGATCGCCGCCCTGCAACATAAAGCCGCTAATTACCCGATGGAAGAGCAGGCTGTCAAAAAAACTCTCGTCTGCCAACTTAAGAAAATTATCGCGATGTTGAGGAGTCGCATCATCCAGCTGGATCAGCATATTACCAAACTTCGTTTGTATTTCAACCAAACAAAATTTAGGCGGCTCAATCTTAACAATCTTTTCTGTAGTCCTTTTCTTTTTTCCCTTAATTGCCGTCAATTGTACTTTATATTCCCCGGACTCCATATATCGGTGTTCGGGAGATACCCGCATGCTGGTATCTCCATCGCCAAAGTTCCACTCAAACGATTCTGCATTTTCAGAAATATTCTCAAATTGCACCTCTGCAGGAGCTCTGTCTTCTCCCCGGTAGGAGAACAAAGCGGTTGGGCGAGAACAAGCTGCGGAAAGTATGGCCAGGGTCAGCACACTACCTATAGTTAGGAAACGTATGTTCATTGGATCTGTATAATTTTCGTTATTCAATACGATGAAAATGCTTTGGGGGAGTGCAAAAGCTTTTATCTGGCAACAATCAGTTTTTCACTCCCTAAAATATTATTATTTTGACAATCTGACTTTCATTCGGATGTCCTGCACCGGCCGATCATTAGGCCCGGTATTTTGTGCTGCAATTTTGTCAACCACGTCCATGCCTTCGACGATCTCTCCGAAAACAGTATAATTACCATCTAAAAAAGGGGATCCTCCAATTTCTTTATACATCTGCCGGTCTTCAGGACTAAAAGTAATATTATTCTGTCTTTCAATATTATTCAGCACCTGGTCATCCCAGGTTTGCCCATGAACAATATAGAATTGAGAGCCCGAGGATTTTTTATCCGGGTTAGGAGCTTGTGCTGCAGCCAGAGCGCCTCTTTTGTGGGGAGCACCAATTTCGGGGTCGATCAGATATCCGGGGCCGCCCATTCCCAGTATTTGCCCAGGTTGGGCATTCTTAGAATCGGGATCGCCGCCCTGTATCATAAAGTTTGGAATGACCCGGTGAAACAACAGGTCGTCAAAATAACCTTCTTCTGCAAGCTTAATAAAATTATCTCTGTGCTTGGGGGTACTGTTATACAAGAGAACCTTCATCGTACCGAAATCTGTTTCGATGACCGCATAAGTATTAGAGTCCTTATTACAAGCACTCATCATTCCTGCTATTAAAAAGATAAGCATAAAAATCTTTGGTGATCTCATACTCTCATTTTTTTATTTAGATGTTGTTTAAAATGCTTTCAAGCCTCCATTCTCGGCTTCGAGTTCGTTAAAATATTGTATAATTTTTTCTTTTAGCAAATCGGCCTGTTCCTTAACTCCTTTTTGAGTATAAGGTTTTACCATTTCCCAATGAGGCCAGCCGTCGGCATCTCTGCCGGCAAATGTATAATAACCGTCAAAGCTTAACAATCTGCAAACAGCAATATGCATCAGATCTTGTTTCTCCTCTTTTGTGAATTCCGTTTTCCAACGTCCCAATTCCTGAATACCTATCAAAAATAAAATTGCATTCAAATCAGGCAAAGATCCTTTATTAAAACGATCTTTTATGAGATGCCGGATTCTTCCCCATTCAAAATCCAGTTGCCAATCTTCCATGTTTTTCTTTTATTCTTCTCTAATAATCCCGGACACCCGTTGTGCCCGAATAGCCGGAAGAATGGATGCTAAGATACCTACCGCAGTTACGGTTACGGCCACTACCACAAAATCTCCGGCCCTTAAACTTATAGGATAGGCACTTACAACAAAACTTCCCGGCATTTGGATTAACCCAAATGTCTTTTGTGCGCCGTACAGTAGCAACGCCAGGATAAACCCACTTCCAATACCCAATAGACTTAAGAAAAAGCCTTCATTCAAAAAAATATTACGAATGCTGGTATCCAGCGCTCCCATAGATTTGAGAATAGCAATATCCTTTTCTTTCTCTAGAACGATCATCCATAAAGCGCCGATAATATTGAAGGCTACCAAGATCATCATAAGGCCGACAATGGCAAAACTGAGCCATTTTTCCATTTTCATCAGCTTTAAAAATGACTCCTGCTGTTCGTAGCGATTTTTCACCAAATAATCGGGCCCCAGTGTGGCTTTTAGTTGTCCAATCACCTGTGCGGGGTCCACCCGCTTATCCAACTTCAATTCCAGGGCGCTCACCTCCCTATCATAGCCCAATAGTGAGCGAGCCAAGCCAATAGAGGTAATTACATATTGACTATCATATTCCTGCTGAACCGAAAACGAGGCAGCTGGGTATATAAATCGTTTCCTGAATTTCTCCTCAAACATAGAGGTTTGCCTGCGTTTAGGCATATAAACCGCCATAGGGTCGACGGCCATGCCCCGGTCAGTAGGAATGGCAATTTGTAGCTTCGATGCCATGCCCCAGCCAAGTACAGCCTGCTCGGTTCGCCCTCGCGTCAATTGGTAAGTCCCCTCATGAATAATGGTGTCAATTTGAGTAACCGCAGAATAGTATTCGTCGACTCCTTTTAATATTCCAAACTCCTGATTAGAATCGTATTCAAAAAAGGCTACCTCCTGTAAGGTTTCAGAGACAAAGGCCACGCCTTCAACTGCCTTTATTTCTTCGAGGAATACCGTATCCACCTCGAAGGTCTTGCCCTTAGCAGGACTAATTTTGACCTCCGGATCAAAATTGCTGTACATACTGGTGATGAGATCTTCAAATCCATTGAATACAGATAGCACCAATACCAATGCAGCAGCCCCTACGGAAATACCAAAAATGGCGATTCCCGTAATGATGTTGATCACATTCCTCGATTTCTTAGCAAATAAATATCTCAACGCTATGCGCATTGACCAGTTCATACCGTAATTTTTATCGGTGACGCCTTTCTCTGTGAATTAATTTCTCACTTTATGGGGAAACATGAGTCATCCCGAATTTTTTTAGGACATAAGACAGGTAAATTGCAGCTTAGACCACTGTAACAATCTACCAGTGCACGAAAGTACAAAATAGAACGCTGAAGGAGGAAAAAACGTATAATGGTTTTTGGGAAGCTACCCCTTCCTCCTTTGCAATTCGAGGATTGAAAGTAAGAATATCTCTCCGGCTTCTTTTCCTACTGAGTTTCTTCCTTGGATTTTGAGAGCTCGCTATCTTTTCTTGGTCCCATCAAGGATTCGTACACAATGCTTTGTATCCGTGGCCGATAATCATACTTACTCAACTTGTAGTTATTCATAGTCGGATAAGTCCGGTTAGATAAAAACACAAAAACGATGTTGTTATCCGGATCTGCCCAGGTACAGGTACCTGTGAAACCCAGATGACCAAAGGTCTTGGATGAGGCGAGCGGAGACATGTTCATGGAGCGAGTAGGATCTAACTCTAGCATATCAAAGCCGATCCCTCTCCTGGTACTTCTCGTGTGGCGCTGGGTAAAAGCCTGAATTGTCTCCGGCTTGAGGAGCCGCTGTTTGTTATAATAACCACCTTGTAACAGCATTTGCATCAGGGTAGCTAATTCCTCAGCATTAGAGAACAGCCCGGCATGTCCACTTACTCCGCCTAACATGGCCGCGCCCATATCATGTACATACCCTCTGACATCCTGCCTTCTAAAATATCGATCTGACTCAGAAGGCGGAATTCGGTTGAGTGAAATGTTTTCCCAGGGATTGAAGGTGGTGGAAGTCATCTGCAAAGGCTCATAAAATTCTTTTTTTACATATTCATCAATCGGTAAACCACTAACTCGTTCAACCAATTTGGCAAAAAGGTAGAAACCAAGGTCACTATATCTATAATTAATTCTGGAGCGGAGGTCAGAATGGATGATCTGCTGCCAAACCGAATCCACATAATCGTTACGCATGTATAGTCTGGGGGCCACAGGGACGTTAAAGTCAGCACTTTCCACACTCTGATAGTATTCAGGCATGGGCCGGCTGTTTCTCCGCCCTCCGGTCACCGTTTTCTGATAAAAGGGGATCCAGCTGATCAAGCCTGCATGGTGAGCCATGATATC
>JAUIKE010000196.1 GCA_030430845.1 Bacteroidia bacterium
TGCAGCAATCTTGCAGCACCGACACTCAAAACAATATCAATAAAAGTATCGATGGCATCCGCCAATGTGTGGCTGATGGAGCAGAGTTGGTCGTACTTCAGGAATTGCACACTGGCATTTATTTCTGTCAGGCGGAGGAAACGGAGATGTTTGATTTAGCTGAGCCATTTCCTGGCCCCTCCTACAATCAATTTGCTACCATTGCCAAAGAATTGGGAATCGTACTAGTGACTTCATTGTTTGAAAAGCGTGCCCCGGGACTTTATCACAATACTGCGGTAGTTTTCGAAAAGGATGGCTCAGAAGCTGGGCGATACCGAAAAATGCACATTCCTGATGATCCGGCATATTATGAGAAATTCTACTTTACACCGGGAGACATGGGCTTCAATCCGATACAGACTTCAGTTGGTAAACTTGGTGTTTTGGTTTGCTGGGATCAGTGGTATCCTGAAGCTGCCCGTTTGATGGCTTTGGCTGGTGCCGATTTACTTATCTACCCTACTGCCATCGGCTTTGAATCAACAGATGATCCAGCCGAGAAGGAGCGCCAAAGAGACGCCTGGACGATCTCACAGCGTGGACATGCCGTTGCAAATGGTTTACCGGTCATTTCGGTAAACCGCGTGGGTATAGAACCTGACTGGACAGGCGTGACCGGAGGCATACAGTTCTGGGGGAGTAGCTTCGTAGCTGGTCCACAAGGAGAATTGCTTTTCAAGGCCGGGGAAGAAGAAACCACTCAGGTAATTGAAGTAGATATGAAGCGGTCTGAGGATGTTCGCAGAATCTGGCCTTTCCTTCGTGACAGGCGCATCGATGCTTACGAGGAAATCACAAAACGATTTAGGGATTGAGATCGGTGATTTTATAAAGAATAGTTGTGCTATGAATTATCATTGATTACTGCTGAATTTGAAACCACACTGTTTTTGTATATTTACAATATGACCATTGAGCAACGTAAAATATCTCTGATCAATTGGATAACCAATTTAGATGATGAAACGGTAATCACGCAAATCGAAGGTTATAGAAAAGCTTCTATTAATTCTCTTCCAAAAGAGATTGTTGAACTTTTGAAAATCTCAGCAGAAGAACCCTTCGAAGATTGTGTAGAACACACTTCGGCTCAGGAAATTTTAAAAACTTGATATATTGAAAATTTCAGTTGCACACTAAATATGCGATAGTATCTAGAAATGGAAAAATGTGAGTCATATGTGTATTTCGCATTAAAAGGTGAAATTGACCCAGATATCATCACAAAGCGCCTTCAGTTAGAACCGACTAAAATCCGTAGAAAAGGAGAAGCCATATATTCATCAAATAAACGATATCCGTGTTCTTCTTGGGAACTGTCAACTGATATCGGGAAAGAATATCTTGACATAAATTCCTTGGTAAAAGAAGTTCTAGACAAATTAACTGGTTTAGAGGATGAAATTTGTTCTATAAAATCAGAGTTTGAATTATGCTCAATTCTCGAAATTAAATTGGATATTGATACTAATCCAGAATCCTCAACTCCATACATCGGACATGATTTGTCAACAATAGAATTCCTTTATCGAACTGGCACAGAAACGGATGTTGATATTTATACTTTTAATTCCGCCACATAAAACTTAGCAATTTTCCACTTTTGAATTGGACTCAAGTCGCAACTTGAGCCTTTCTTTTTTACCTCACAGAATACCTAAACTATCAGATTTTTGATAGTCAATGCCTATCAAAAAATAGATTCCCAAAGAAATTCCCTCCCATCCACAAATATTTTTTTCCTCAAAAACCACCTTCAAAACCTCTAATCATCGTTTTTTAGATTTTCATAGATATTTAAACACAGAATTATTATGCATTATATTTTGATGCATCATATTTCTATGTATTTTTGTCCTATGTATTCAAAGGAACTATTGAAAGGCACCATCGGAGTGATGGTTTTGAAGCTGCTCTCAGAGCATGGGAAAATGTACGGATATGAAATCTCTCAAAAGGTGAAAGAGCTTACGGAAGGAAAGATTCTCATCAAGGATGGTTCGCTCTACCCGGCCCTGCACAAACTACTGGCGGATGGTATAGTGGATTATGAAGAGCAAGCGATCGGGAAAAGAATCAGAAAGTACTATTTCCTCACTGCAAAAGGAGAAACCGAAACCAACTCCCAGATGGCCGAGCTAAAGGACTTTATGAGCACAATCCAAAAGGTAATTTTCAATGAATATAACACACTACCAATATGATAACCGACGAACAAGTGGACTACATCGAGGCTCAGATCAAAGAGAGCAAGATCAAGAACAAATCACTGAGTGATGACCTGCTGGATCACATGTGCTGTCTGGTGGAGATCAACATGAAAAAAGGCCTGACTTTCGAGCAGGCCTATCAAAAAGCTTTCCTTCAAACCTCACCGAATGGTTACGAGGAGATTCAAAATGAAACTTTATTCTTACTTAACTATAACAAAATTATGAACATGAAACGATTAACCTACATTTCAGGCTTTGTTTTTTCACTTGCCTTCTCAGCTGGCACATTATTCAAAATCCTTCACCAACCAGGCGCCATGCTACTCCTGGGAATAGGCCTATTCGGCTTTTCTTTTATTTTCATCCCGATTTTTCTGGTGAGTAAATACAAGGAACTGGCCGTACAAGTCATGTCAGAGCGACTCAAATGGATATTTGGAGCAGCTTCTGTCATACTCTTAGGTCTGTCCTCATTGATGAAGATAATGCATTTGATGGGAGCTGGCGTCATGCTGGCAACCAGCTTTCTGATCTTTGGATTTGGTTTTCTTCCGTTCCTCTTTTTCAGAATGTATAAAAAGTCCGTAGAGACATTATAAAGCTTTCACCAACTTACTTAACTAAAATCTGGACGTTCGATTTTTCTTCGGGCGTCCTTATTTTTTATAGCTTAATGACAGAAAACATCCTACTTGTCTGAGGCCCACGCACACTCACAAAATACCTTCCGGCTGGCACCTGAGATGCATTCCAAATTAAATCCTTCGGCGACTGAATTTGACCTTTATAAATATTCAACACTTTTCGACCAGCCATATCGATCAGATCAACACTTACTTTCTCAAAAGTTGGTGACATTCTAATAGTCACATGATCCTTCATTGGATTGGGGTAAACCAAAAGATCACGACTGACCTGTGATGCAGCAGATAAGGTTTCTGTTCTTTCACCAATGATCTCTACGGATTCAAAATCACCATTCAACACATTGGAAATCACCGAAGAGTCCGTCCCTAGCCATTGCTCTAAAAGGGAAGCATAGACTTGCCTGAAATCAACCTTCCAATCCAGATTGTCATCATAGGTAGCACTTGAAGATATCTGTGGATTTTCTCCTGTCACACCTCCCATCACCGCATTTCCAAAACAAAACAATGGAGCTGCTGCCCCGTGATCCGTTCCCAAACTGGCGTTGCTAACGATGCGTCTCCCAAATTCCGAAAAGGTCATCCCCACCACTCGATCATCCGTACCTTGCATTTCCAGATCCTTCATGAAAGCCATCACAGCATCATTGAGTTCCTGAAGTAACTGTGCATGCTCTCCAGCGGTATGATCGCTTTCTTCTACTTGCGCATCATGCGTGTCGAATCCACCGTATCGGACCATATAAAGAGGCGTTTTCAAGCCTCCTGCTATCAGTTGACTCACGATTTTGAGCTGCTGTGCTATGAATGTCAGAGGAAAATCTACTTGCCGTTTTACTTTATCAGCTGCTTGCTTAACAGTTTGCCCGTAAGATTGTGATTGCCGAGCAATGAGACGCACGTATCGAAGCTTATCACCCGCCAAAGTATCAGGAGCAGGCTGCTCCTCTCCATCCACTAAATCATAAAAGAAATCGGGATCACTGATCACCATACTCATGGCAGATTGAGGTCCTTGAAATAGCAACGAGCTGCCATAGCCAATCTCAACTGCCAATGGATCAGTCATATCTTCATTAGGGTAGCTATCCGGGTATCCCGGAAATGTTTCATTGAGAAATCTTCCCGTCCAGCCGGAGTTCACCAACTCATCGGCATCCGATCCACTCATCCAGATATCCGCCGAGCGAAAGTGGGAATAGTTTTGATCTGGATAACCCACATTCTGAATGATCTGCAGCCGATCTTCATCATAGAGGGATTTCAATCCTTCCAGTGCCGGATGAAGTCCCACCTCCGAACGGTCGAGCTGCAATAATGAATTCTCTGGCAGCACCACATGTGGCCTTACTTTGTTCAATGCAGAAAGCTGATCCAACGGAACGACTGTATTCAAACCATCATTTCCACCATCCATAAAAATCAACACTAACACTCTATCTGTGTCAATAGCCATTCTCAACAATGAAGAAAGTGAATGCGATCCGGGCAATTTGAAACCCATAGTCCCCAGGATTCCCGGAGCGGCAAGCGAATGAGCAATGTGTTTTACAAAAGATCTTCTTTTCATCTTACATCAGTTGAGATTCTCCCATTTGTAATAAATATTGAAAGGTAGCTTTGAGCCTGTTCTCTACCACCAGCTTATATTCCTCATTGTCCGGATCTGCCATGAGCTGTTGCCATGCAGCTGTCCAATACACATCTGAATCCTGACCGGACAATAATATTTTCTTCAATTGCCCGATAATCACTTCATCCACAGGAATACCATGAAAAATCTCAGTGGTTTCACGTAGCATTTCATTTGGATCAGCAGGACTAGTAAGACCTTTAACAAAGGCAATTAAATCTGCCGGAACAGAAAGGTCTTCATGAACCCAAAATCCCCAGAATACAAGCGAATCACTCGCTATAGCTCTATTGGCAATAGTGTCCGTTGTAATCCAATACTTATCAAAGGAAGGTTCCTGATAATATGCCGGCCAGCCCGAAACACTCGGAGGATCACCAATCTCCGCTCCTAATGCGGACATGTACCAGAGCAACCCCTGATGCTGTAAAAAATTTGCAGTGAGATCATCCTCTTCAGCTGTATTAACCCCAAATGCTCGCCATAATCCAAAAATATACTCAGGCGGACTCTTGATCATTGCCCCAATATTGGCATGATCGTAAAAATGCTCACTTTTCAAAAGCGCTTCCAAGACTGGTTTTATCTCATAATTATGGTTCCGAAACAGTTCTGCAAGTGGCGCAATCACTTGCTTCTCTACGGTATCATCGATTTCCGGATAGACGAAAAACTGATAGAAACGCCTGCAGATGTAAAGTGCTGTTTCCTGATTGGAAAAAATCATATCCAGCATTTCATCTAATTCCACAGCGGCATCTACTCCACTTCTACCAGCAATTGTTTGATCATTATAAAACGAAGAAAACGTTTTATCACTCGAGTCATGTATTTCAGGGACAAATACCGCTTCTAATTCCCCTTCTGTTTCCCATTTTTCCCAATCGAATGTCCAGCCGGTAAGCACTCGGGCTGCCATCTGCACATCACCTTCAGTGAATTTGGCATTCGGACCTTTACCGATGCAAAACAACTCCTGAAGCTCTCGGGCATAATTTTCATCAGGAGCTTCTTTGATGTTGAATGCACCATTGAGGTAAATCAGCATAGCAGGGTTTAGTGTGAGCTCTCTGATCATTGTTTTAAAGTTGCCGAAAGCATTCCTTCTGAGCATATCAAAATACTGATAACTCAGCTTTCCAAAAAATATCCCCCAGGTTTGAATTGGGAGCAGGTTGTGCCAGAAAAATACCATTTTTTCCTCCAGACCAACTGGCTGTAGAAGCATTTTTCTAATCAACCAAACCTTCAGGCTGACGGTCCTTGGTCCTTCCCAATCATTCCCGTGCTTCGCATTGACCCAGGTTTCACCAAAAGGCACATCCGGATCTTCGGCTTCTGCCACTTCATTGTAATCATTGACCGGTGGGGTAACTTCACGTTGCTGAAAAAGCATTTCCACGATCTCGTCCATTGATAAGCTATCAACACTATTCAAATCATCCTTGTCAATGCCAAACATGCACCGCTTTAACAAATGAGCTCTCTGTGTACTGCTCCATTCACCAGTATAATGCTGCAAACCTGAGTTTACAGTCTTTCTTATTGATTTTGGGAGATCCCCCATAGCTAAAACTACTGGTTCTTGCTTTCTGTATTTCAAGAGCAATTCCTGATAGTTTTTAGGCAGTAGATCACTTTTATTATGACTTTTCATAGAATTAATTGCATTAATCATAACTAGCTATTCCGACATTTATTATCGGTGAGTCGATTGATTACAAAAAAGTATAGATTAGCTGGAAGCAGAAATTCCTACAAATTATGAAAAATATTTATTTGATCCTCGCAATAGCCACAATATTACTTGCCTGTAACTCAACTAGTAATCAAGCAGTTAGTGAGAGTGCAATCCCAGAAGAATCTACATTCGATTCGTTGCTGGCTGCAGAAACCGGTGCTGATGCATACGGGATGCGGAAATTTATTATGGCCAATCTCATTGCCGGACCGAACCGGAACCAGGACTCCACAGAAGCCGCCAGGCTGCAAAAAGCCCATATGGACAATATCACCCACATGGCTGAAGAAGGTAAATTAGTTTTGGCAGGACCATTCATGGATGACAAAGAAATAAGAGGAATCTATGTTTTTGCAGTGGAAACCATTGAAGAAGCAGAGGCACTCACCAATTCAGACCCGGCTATACAAGCTGGAAGACTAGAGATGGAGCTAAGGCCGTGGTATGGTTCTGCAGCGCTGATGAAAATAAATGAACTACACAAAAAGCTTTCAAAAGAAAAGATTTAGTAATATTGGAAATTCTATTCTATGCTAATAAAATCGAATTTTTAGTATGCTTGCATAATAAATTTCATAACTTTATTGGCTTTTAAAAGTTACTATTGAGAATTTAACATTTAACAAACAAATTGAAGAAGATGATGAAAAACGCAATGAACCCATTGAAGGTACTGGCTTTGTTCAGTCTGGTACTGATTATTGGATTTACCTCGAGCTGTGGAGAAGATGATAGCGAGCCAGCTCCTACAGAAACAATCATGGAGATTGTGAAAAATACTGATGGATTAGATTCTTTGGAAAAATACTTAGAGTTCTACCCTGACCTTGTAGCAACTTTGGGAGCAGAAGGCGATTTTACCTTGTTTGCACCAACTAATAGTGCATTTGCAGGCTTGCTTGCTACCGATGGTTTTCCACAGGATATTACACTAATTAATCCTGATATCATCAAGAATGTTTTGGCTTATCACCTTATTGCAACAAGATATGAGTCTTCAGATCTTACTGCGGGCACGACAATTTCGACACAAAGTGCTGGAAGCGAGGAAATAGTTGTAAACGATGATGGAACGTTGCTTACAGGTTCATCGACCAGTGACATTCTAATTTTAGATGAAGACATGAAAGCAACCAATGGTGTAGTTCATACTGTAGCTTCTGTTCTAATTCCACCTAGTGTTGGTGCATCATTAACGCCAATACTTGGTACAAATGCAGGAACATTACTGCTTGGATCAAATTTCACAATTCTGGCAGAAGGTATAGCTTTGGCTGATGCTTTTGCTTCTGAAAATTCATTAACAACACTTACTTCAATTCTTGCAGGAACAACAAAACATACTGTATTCGCTCCGACCAATGCTACTTTTGATGCAGGATCAATTACAGCTGCTTCTTTCACAGGACAGCAGTGGTATGGCATTATTGCAAATCACGTTGTAATGAGTGAGGTTACTCCTGACCAATTGACAACTGGCGAATCTTTTAACACTGCTTACACAGCTGATGGAACAACTTACGGAAGCTTGTTAGTATTTAACAATACAGATGCAATACCTGCTCAGAATGGCATAGGAATATACCTAGATGGAAATGGTGATGTTGATTTAACTGATCAAACAACTTACACCAATTTCGATGCTGAAGTTGCTCTTCCAAATGCAGCAGAAAACGATAATGGAACTATTCATGTAATTGCTGGTGTATTGTCACCTATGTAATTACAATACCTTATTAATATTTCAAAGAACCGGGCTTGTCCCGGTTTTTTTATGTCATCTGGTTACCGCACTTCATGCAATAATTTGCTTCTTTTGGATTTTCTGATTTGCATCTCGAACATACGTGCCAATGCATATTCCTATCTATTTTTTTCATTTCAGAGCTTACAATACCTGTAGGCACAGCAATTATAGCATATCCGGCAAGCATCAGCAGTGTTGCGAAACTTTGCCCTAAAATGGTCTGAGGTGCAATATCTCCATACCCAACTGTCGTTACTGTAACTACTGCCCAGTAAATGCTTCGTGGAATACTCGTAAATCCATTCTCACCTCCTTCTATTAGATACATTAAAGTACCAGTAATCATGACTAAAGTGAAAACAGCTCCCATAAATACCAGAATCTTCTGACGCGAATTATATAAAGATTGTGCCAGATACTGAGCATCATCAATGTATCTACTCAGCTTAAGGATCCTAAAAACTCTTAATAATCGTATCGCACGAATAACTACTAAATATGATCCCCCAGTGATGAATAATGCGATATATGATGGTAATAGCGCTATAAAATCTACTATTCCAAAAAAGCTGAAAATATACCCTCTGGGTTTCCTGGTAATAAAGATTCTTAATAAATATTCTATGGTGAACAATACGGTCAAGCTCCATTCCAAAACATCAAACAACCTTTCATAGTCATCATGTATTTCGCGAACACTCTCCAACATTACCACTATTATACTCACCAGTATGGCCACTAACAGCACAACATCGAATAATCGTCCGGCAGGTGTGTCTGTTCCAAAAACTATTACATGTAGCCTATTTCTCAATTGGCTTAAGTACCTAAATGACTGCTTTTCCATACCATAAATATCGGCTTATTATAAAAAAAGCCCAATCCATAAGGATTAGGCTTCTAGTTAGATTGGTAATAAATAGATTTAATTCATTAATTCATCAAAAGTGATGGAGATATAATAGATCGCTCCAATATCAGGACCACCAAGACTTTGGATATAATAATCATTCAGAATATTGGATCCTCCTACTTTCAAAACAGACTTCAATGGCTTCATTCTATAGGATACCTGTGCATCTAAAGTATTATATGAATCTACAGGTCCTATAGCAAATGATGACTGCCAATCAAAAGCTGACTGCCATCTATAAGTTACATTAAATCCAATATTATCTGTCAACTTTCTATTACCGAAGTTGATATTGAATTTGTGCTCAGGCGTATTGAATTCGGTCAGATTATTATCGGTAAAACCACCAATTAGTTTATTCCAAGAGTAATTACCGCCTATTTGATATCCATCACGGAGAGAATAAGTCAATCCAAGAGCCGCACCTTGAGAAGTCACATTATCATCAAGGTTGGTATAAATCTGGAACGTGTTGTCTGCATCACTACTTAAAAGTGAAGTATATGCAGTTGGATTTGAAGGATCTAAGACATCAGCCGAAGCCTTATGTATTCTCACCTGTGTGATAAAGTTTGTATAAAGATTGTAATAATACACAGCATCGATCATCAACTTATTTTTCACTAGACTTTTGTAGCCCAATTCTATCGATTTTACTTTCTCCGGAGTAACAGGATCATAAGTATTCACCTCTTCTAACAATGATAAATGTTCACTAACATTTGCAGGATCATTGAAAAAAGCAGTTCTAAATTCTTGAACAGACCCCCCTGTATATCCATTGGTAGTCAAATCATATTTGATGTAGTTATCTTCTAATCCACCAAGTAATCTGGCGGAAATCACGTTCAAATCGATGTACTGGCCCTGAGTTGTTGGGTTTCTAAAACCTGTCTGGAAGGATGCCCTTAAATTGTTGGTTTTAGCGAAAGTATAAACGGCAGATATACGCGGGTTAACCTGACCGTTAAAGTTTTGGTTTTTATCAAATCTCAAAGACCCTGACAATTTGAGTTTTTCGGGGACAATTGACTTTGCAGCCTGAATATATCCACCAAATTCATTGATCTGAATACCTCCATTTTGATCAGGGAATATGGTACCATTTGACCTAAGATCGAATGTTCTGAAGCTTGCACCAGCCTGCAACTCAAGCTTTCCGTCTAGAGCCTCAGTAAAATCATATTGCGCTGATGCATCATACATTTTAGACTTATCATTGAAGTAAGGACCATCAGGAATAGTGTACGGCACATTCTCATCTTTTTCCAATGCCTTTTCTTTGAAACGATCAAATTCCTTGCTTCCTATTTCATAGCGAATTACATCCGCCTCATTTCTGGCATAAATATGTGCTTGCTCCTGAATAGTGATTCTCTGATCATCAGCTAAATTGTTTATATCTCCTGGAGATAAGTCCTGATCCTTCAAATACTCTAGGTATTTAGCTGTATATCTCGCAAACCAATAGCTATTACTGGCATAGCTTTCATTCATTACATTTCCCAGAAATTCAGTAATATAAGAGTCTCCGGAATTCTCAAAGGTACCATATGCTCGAACATAAAAATTACTTCCACGAAGCTGTAACCTATGCTGCTGTATTCCAAAGTTTTTCAGAGAGTATCGCTGAGCACCCGTGTAAATACTAGTTCCAAAACCAGCATTGTACATGTAGCTTAACTCCATTTGATCATTAATACGATAGAATAAGCCTACATTAGCCTTGGTATTCTCAGCACCATAATCAATTAGAGATCTTTCAATATATGAAGACCTTGCTACCGTATGTCCTGGCACATCATTTAAGTAATCCACAACATCTAAACCCTTAAAGATAGACCTTAAGCCTTCATATGCAGGATTTTCTTCATCCGCAGGAACACCTGCTGCTTCTGAAGCAAAGGCTGCTTTTGCCGCAAAACTTAAGAAACCGATATTCGTGGATGCTTCATCTCCCATGTAGTGCAATCTGTCGGCAGCAGGATTGAATGAAAATCCTTCAGGTTGTAAATGAGCATTTCTATCAAATGAAGAACTACCTTCCCAATCTGAAGCTTGACTATGTGAAAAGTTAACTTTGAAAGCAAATTTGTTGTTAATTGCTTTAGCATAGCGAATAGACGCATCATACAACAAAGCCGGATCACGTCCCGGGATTGGGGAGTTTATATGGTTTATTCCAGTCTTTACCGTAGCACTCAATCCCTGATAATCAAATGGATTCTTACTATTGATCAACAATATACCATTGAAAGCATTCGGACCATAAAGAGCGGAAGAAGCACCAGGAATCAATTCCACACTTTCTACATCTAGTGAAGACGGACCATTCAGGTTTCCGATAGGAAAATTCAAAGCTGGTGCCTGAGTATCCATACCGTCAATAAGCTGCACGAACCTGGTATTACCGGTGGAAGCAAATCCACGAGCATTGATGATTTGAAAGTTGATACTGCTTGTAGCTACATCAACACCCTTGAGGTTGGCAATAGCTTTGTAATAGGTATCTGCAGAGGTATTTTGCACAGCAAGAATGTCCATTTTCTCAATACTCACCGGGGATTGTAAAATATTTTCCTCTACTCTGGAAGCTGAAACCACTACTTCCTGACCTAGCATAAATGATTCATTGAGCTCAACCTTGAGGTTGGATATTGTCGATTGATCAATTTCCAATTCAATGCGCTCATAGCCAACACTGGATATCACTAGTGTAACAGGCGGTGGCTCCTTGATGCTCAAATTAAAATTGCCCTCCACATCTGTGATGGTTCCAAGCACTGTCCCCTTCACAAGTACATTTACACCTATCAGGGCTTCACCTGTGGCAGCATCTGTCACCTGACCCGCAATGGAAACTTGTCCATAAGCAGTGATCCCGATGAAAAAGGAAAGCACTAATAGAAAAATTTTGGTAAAATATTGTTTCATATTTCTACAGTAGGTTAATGTAATATTCTTAGAAAAAGCTAATATTAATAAAATTATCAAGATTGAGGACCATTCCTACCCTATAAAGTATCAAATTCTTAAAAAAAGGCTTGAAAATGGATTTTGACTGAATTCACAGCTCGTCAAACTTCAAAAATCAAATTTTTGTTTACTGAGATTATCATTATCAAAAATGTACTTTTAAAAGATTGAAATTTTACTGCGCTGTAGTATCACATCCATTCTTTGTCACAAAATGAGCATGTATGATTGAATATACAATCTCGAAGTTACATTTCTGTTTTCTCCAGCACATCAAATCATCCTCTCAACAACCATAATTCCCAATTATATAAAAAGCCTGAACTTTTATCTCAGGCTTCTTAAAAGGGCAACTAATTTTCAATTATGCTTTGACTTTTGCCGCGATCCAGTCTCCCACCTCTGAAGTAGATTTTCCTGCTTCTTTATTGATATCCTCAGTCACAAAATCAGCATCCAAAGAAGCATTCACAGCATCCCTAACAGCCTTAGCTTCTTCCAACAAATTCAATGATTCCAGCAACATGGCCGCTGATAGGATCGTGGCTACTGGATTGGCGATATTTTTACCTGCAGCCTGCGGATATGAACCATGAATCGGTTCAAATACAGAGGTATGTACTCCTACAGAAGCCGATGGCAATAATCCTAATGAACCGGTAATTACACTTGCTTCATCCGAAAGGATGTCACCAAACATGTTTTCAGTCACCATAACATCAAATTTCTTTGGCCACTGGATCAATTGCATAGCCGCATTATCCACAAACATGTAATCTGTTTCGATATCAGCATAATCCTTTTCCATCTCCTGAGCCACTTCTCTCCACAATCTGGACGTACTGAGCACATTGGCTTTATCGACTACTGTCAATCGCTTATTTCTCTTCCCTGCATAATCATATGCCAGTTTCAAGATACGTTCTACTTCCTCCTTTGTGTATACACAGTTGTCAAATGCACGGTTGAGATCCTCTGATCGACCCTTATCACCGAAATAGATACCACCAGTAAGCTCTCTTACCACAACAAAATCAGCACCTTCTACCCGATCGTTCTTCAATGGGCTCTTATCTATCAAAGACGGGAAAGTAGCCACCGGACGAATATTGGCATAAAGCCCTAGTTTCTTTCTCATCAACAGCAACCCTTGCTCAGGTCTTACCTTCGCTTTTGGATCGTTATCGTATTTGGGATCACCGATAGCACCAAAAAGCACTGCATCGGCATTCATACATACTTCGTGTGTAGAGTCAGGATAAGGTTCTCCCACTGCATCAATTGCTGCCGCACCAGTCGGGGCAAATTCAAAATCAAATTGGTGACCATATTTTTCACCTACAGCATTCATTACTTTGATTGCCTGATCTACGATTTCCGGTCCAATACCATCTCCCGGAAGTGTGGCTATTTTAAAATCCATTGATAAAAACTTTTCTTATTGATATTCTAATTGTTTGATTAATTTCTGATGACGTTGAGCATTTTGATGGTTGCCTTAATAGCTGCAACAGTCTGATCTGGGTCTAGTCCACGGGTTTTGAATGATTTTCCATTTTCCCATCTAATAGTAGTAATCACCAAAGCGTCTGTTTCTCCACCGGGAGGAATATGAACTTCATAATCCACCAATCTCGGCAAAGATTCTCCTAAGTCTTTGTAAATCAGATGAAGAGAGTTCATGAAAGCATCATATTGCCCATCTCCAGAAGCTGTTTTCTCATAGGTCTTCCCATCTATTTCTATGCTCAAAGTGGCCATAGACCTCAATCCTTGTGCGACAGATAATGAGTAATTTTTGATCTTTACACGATCCACCAATTTCTGACTTCTCAGCACATCGTTGATGATATAAGGCAAATCCTCTTTGGTAATTGACTCCTTCTTATCACCCAGTTCAATGATTTTCTGTGTGACAATTTTGGTCTCCTCTTTTGTCAGCTCTATTCCTAATTCATCGAGATTCTTTTTGATATTGGCCTTACCGGACATCTTACCCAAAGCATAAGTGTAGGTTCTGCCAAAACGTGCAGGATTCAAATCGTTATGATAGAGATTGTCCTTGCTGTCTCCATCGGCATGAATACCGCTGGTTTGTGTAAACACAAACTCACCTATCAATGGCTTATTGGCAGGGATTCGGACTCCAGAAAAAGACTCTACAATTTTACAAACCTTATATAGTTTGGTTTCATCCACATTCAGATCACCATTGAGGTGGTCTTTTACAATGCCTATTACGCTAGAAAGAGGCACATTTCCGGCTCTTTCACCTAGCCCATTCAAAGTAGTGTGAATCCCACTAATACCTGCTTCCAATGCAGAATAAACGTTAGCAACTGAAAGATCATAATCATTGTGGGCATGAAAATCGAAATGAGCATTGGGAAAACGACTGGTCATTTCTCCACAATATTTTGATGTTTCGATATGATTGAGAACACCAAGCGTATCCGGCAGCATGATTCTGCTCACAGGCATTTTGAGCAAACCTTCCACCATCGTAAAGACATACTCTGGAGAAGTTTTCATTCCATTGGACCAATCTTCCAAATAAACATTGATTGTCAGTCCTTGCTTCTCTGCATACTTAATCGTTCCCTCTATATCCGCCAAATGCTGTTCTACGGTCTTCTTAAGCTGACCTTCACAGTGTTTTTTAGAGCCTTTACAAAGTAAATTGATTACCTGACCGCCACTGTTTTTGATCCAATCTACCGAAATGGTGCCATCCACAAAACCCAATATCTCTACCTGATGTAGATAACCATTGTCCTTAGCCCAATTGAGGATTTTCTGCGCACCTTTAAATTCACCATCAGAAACCCTGGCGGAAGCCACCTCTAATCGATCTACTTTCAGTTCCTCCAACAACTGCTGAGCAAGCGTCAACTTCTCACTATCAGTGAAAGAAACGCCGGAAGTCTGCTCCCCATCTCGGAGTGTGGTGTCTAGTATTTCTACTTTCAAAGCATTAGTTATTAAATATGGCAAAGGCTATACCTTATATAAGGTATAGCCTCAACCAATAAATGTTGATTTTATATTTAAAGAGGCGTATCTGCCGCAAAAGCAGTAATATCCTCTTTCATATTTTGCAAATAGTCGATATCATCAAAACCATTCAGCATGTTGCCTTTTTTGTAGGTGTTGATATCGAAATTTTCTTTTTCTCCTGTTGCTAGAATAGTGACTGTCTGCTCAGGGAGATTTACCTCAAATTCTGCATTTGGATCAGCTTCAATTTGCGTGAAAATCTTGTCCAAAAACGTAGCGCTCACTTGTACAGGAAGCACTCCAATATTAAGACAATTGTTTTTGAAGATATCTGCAAAGAAGCTGGATATCACACATCTAAATCCATAATCGTAAACCGCCCATGCAGCATGCTCTCTAGAGGAGCCAGAACCAAAGTTCTTTCCGCCAACAAGAATTTTACCACTATAAATTGGGTTGTTTAGGACGAAATCTTCTTTCGGAGTATCGTCATTGTTATATCTCCAATCTCTAAACAAGTTGTCCCCAAATCCTTTTCGCTCAGTAGCTTTCAGGAATCTTGCAGGGATAATCTGGTCAGTGTCCACATTCTCTATTGGCAATGGAACTGCCGTAGTTTTTAATATTTCAAATTTATCGTAAGCCATTTTCGCGTTTCGCTGACCGCTGACCGCTAACCGCATATCACTTAAACCTCGAAGTAGGCAAAAAAGCGAATTGCGTAAGGCGTAAAGCGCTTACAGCTTTTTAATTAAATTGGTTAAACTTCTCACTATTTTATTCGCAATATCAAATAGTTCCGTGTAGGTTTCTTCTGAGATGTAGCCCAAATCTTTCGCTAACAGTAGATGATACTCCATCTCGTTTGCTGAACCTCTGGATACCACCAGAAACTGTCTGAACTCTTTATCAGTTTCTCGCCCACACCCTTCTACTATATTAGTGGGAATGGATGATGATGCCCTACACATTTGATCGACTAATCGATACTGCTCAGTCTTCGGAAAACCTTCTGTAATCCTGTATGTCTTCAATACAAATCTGTGGCTTTCGTGCCAAATATCGTATTTGTGATAATCTCTCAT